>DATDOS010000072.1:0-38722 GCA_035293125.1 Gaiellaceae bacterium
CGGGTCACTGCACGGTTGCTCGCCGAGCAGGAGGTGCTCGACCTGAACGTCGAGGACCCGCCGATCGAGGATGTGATCGAGCTCGTCTTCGCGCAGGACGCCGTCGAATGAGTACTACCCCTGCAACAACACCGCTCGCGCAGGAGGGTCGCCTCCGCTCGCTCGCCGACTTCTACGTGACGACGATGCGAACGGCGGTGCAGGAGCAGTTCCAGTATCGAGCCGCCACCTACATGTACCTGATCGGGATGGTGGCCGAACCGGTCATCTACCTCGTCGTCTGGTCGACGATTGCGGACCAGTCGGGTGGGACAGTCGGTGGGCTCACCGCCGGTCAGTTCGCCGCCTACTACATCGTCTGGACGCTCGTGCGGACGATGAACATCGTCTTCACGCCGTACGGCTGGGAGTGGCGTATCCGCGAGGGCCAGCTCTCCGGTCAGCTCCTGCGCCCGCTCCACCCGATTCACTACGACCTGGCCGAGTTCGCGGGCGGGAAGATCCCGTGGGTTCTCTTCTACTTACCGATCGCCGTCGTCCTGACCCTCGTCTTCCACCCGACGTTCGACATTCGCTGGCAGGAGGTCGCGGTCTTCGCGGTCGCGATCTGGGGCGCGTACCTGATCCGGACCTTCAACCAGTCGGCGCTCGGTCTCATCACCTTCTGGACGACCCGCGTGGGAGCGCTGTTCCAGCTCTACATCGCGCTCGAGCTCTTGCTCTCGGGCCGTCTCGTTCCGCTCACGCTCTTCCCGGAGTGGGTGCAGACCGTCGCGTGGTTCCTGCCTTTCCGCTGGACCTTCTATTTCCCGATCCAGACGCTCGTCGGCGAGCTCTCGAACGAGCAGCTTCTGGGCGGGCTCGCGATGCAGGTGTTCTGGACCGTCGTGGGCATCGGCGTCTTCTCGCTCGTCTGGCGTCACGCGATCAGGCGCTACACCGCCGTGGGGAACTGATGCGCGGCCTCCTGGCCGGCGGGGGCTCTCGCCCGGCAAAGCCCGGCTTCGCCGCCCGCCTGACGGAGCTGGCGGCAGGATGCGTCGCCCTCGGCGCTAGGCCGTACCACTCGTACTGTCCGTCGCGCCTCGGGCTCGCCTCCTTTGCCAGCTGCGCTCCAGGGAGGCGCGCATGACGACGCTTCGCGTAGCGCTTCTCCACCTCCGGATCGGGGTGATGAACGATCTGCAGTACCGGGTCAACTTCGCTCTGCAGGTGCTGCAGTCGCTGCTCTCACTCGCGACCGGGCTCATCGTCATCGCGCTCGTCTACTCCCATGTTGCGGAGCTGAACGGGTGGTCGCAGTCCGAGCTCCTCGCCGTGCTCGGTACCCAGATCCTCATGGGCGGCGTGATCCGCGCGCTCATCCAGCCGAACATGATGCGGCTGACCGAGGATGTCCGCGAGGGGAAGCTCGACTACGCACTGACGAAGCCCGTGGACGCCCAGATGCTCGTGAGCGTTCGCGAGGTGCAGGTCTGGCAGGCGGTCGACATCGTGTCCGGGGCGATCGTGATCGCGGTCGCGCTCGTTCGTCTCGGCGGAGACCTCGGTGTTCTCGACGCTGCGGCCTTCGCTGCTGCCCTGGCTTTCGGTGCAGTGATGCTCTACTGCTTCTGGCTCCTGCTCGCGACCGGATCCTTCTGGATCGTCCGCATGTGGTTCCTGCCGGAGCTCTTCGAGGGCATCTTCCAGACGGGCCGCTGGCCGGTCGGCATCTATCCCGACTGGCTGCGCTTCGGCATCACGTTTCTCGTGCCGATCGCGTTTGCGGTCACGGTGCCGGCCGAGGCGGTGACGTCCCGCCTCGACTGGCAGACGCTGGCGCTGGCGGCGGGTTTCGCGGTCCTCCTGTTCGTCCTTACCCGCCAGTTCTGGCGCTTCGGCCTCAGGAACTACACGGGCGCGTCCGCGTGACGGCAAGCGAGGCGCAGACGTGGCACTACGGCGTCGTCGCGCGTTGGTGGGCGGAGTTCAACCTCGACGGCCCGGAGATCGACTACTTCCGGCCGTTCGTCGAGGCCGGCCAACCCGCCCTCGACGCTGCGTGTGGTACGGGACGGCTGCTCGTCCCGTATCTGAAGGCAGGGCTCGACGTCGATGGCTCAGACATCTCCACCGACATGCTCGCGCTCTGCCGGGAGCGCGCCGAGCGGGAGGGTCTCGAGGCTCCGAACCTCTACGCGCAGCCAATGCACGAGCTCGACATTCCCCGCCACTACCGGACGATCGTCCTCTGCGGCGGGTTCGGGCTCGGCGGTCACCGCGAGCACGACGCCGAGGGCCTGCGACGCCTGTACGAGCATCTCGAGCCCGGCGGCGTCCTCGTTCTCGACAACGAGGTTCCCTACGCATGGTCGCCGTCCCACTGGTGGAAGTACTGGCTGAAGGAGGGACGCTCGGAGCTGCCACGACCCTGGCGCGACGAGGGTGAGCGGCGTGTCGGCTCGGACGGGGTCGAGTACGAGCTTCGGTCGCGGCTCGTCGACTTCGACGCGCTGGCTCAACGCGTCACGCTGGAGATGCGCGCCCTCATGCGGCGCGACGGCGAGCTCGTGGCCGAAGACGAGCACGTCCTCGCAATGACGCTGTACTTCACACACGAGCTCCTGCTCATGCTCGAGCAGGCGGGTTTCGTCGACGTCGAGCTCCGCGCGGGCTATACGGATGCTGCGCCGACGAGCGACGACGACTTGGTCGTCTTCATCGCGACGAAGGCGATGGACGGACGGACCTCCTGCTAGAGTCCTGCCGTCTGTGTGAGGCAACGTGGCCTCGGGCGATCCCGCCCGGGGTCTTTTTGTTTTTCAAGGGAGGTTCTCATGGCAAGACCGAGGGCACAGGCGCGGGGGGCGATGGTGAAGAGCCGCGACCGCGCGACGTCGAGCGTGGCTGCACGCCGCGCGGTGCTGAAGAGAATCAGGGACGAGGACATCGAGCACGTCCTCTTCTGGTTCACGGATCTCGAGGGGCACCTCAAGTCCTTCGCGATCACGCCCTCCGAGATGCAGGAGGCGCTGAACGACGGGATGGGCTTCGACGGCTCGTCGATCACGGGCTTCAACGCGATCGAGGAGTCGGACATGGTTGCGATTCCGGATCCGGCGAGCTTCCAGCTCATGCCGCGCCCGCTCGACGAGCACGGGCATACGATCGGCGCCAAGGTCGCGCGGATGATCTGTGACGTCGTCACTCCGGACGGCTTGCCGTACGAGGGCGACCCGCGCTTCGCTCTTCGGAATGCGCTCGAGCGCATGAAAAGCGTGGGCTTCGATGCCTTCAACGTCGGCCCCGAGCTCGAGTACTTCGTCTTCGAGGACGACCGGGGTACGGAGACGATCGACGAGGGCGGCTACTTCGCCATGACCGCGCAGGATGCCGCGACGGAGGTCCGCAACGACACGATCGCGGCGCTCGAGGCCGTGGGTATCCCGATCGAGTACCACCACCACGAGGTGGGCCCCTCCCAGCACGAGATCGACATGCGCTACGCGGATGCGCTCTCGATGGCCGACTACACGATCACCTACCGGCTCATCGTCAAGGAGGTCGCCGCCTGGCACGGCTACTACGCGACCTTCATGCCGAAGCCGCTGTTCGGCGAGAACGGCTCGGGGATGCACACCCACATGTCCCTCTTCCGCAATGGGCGCAACCAGTTCTTCGACCGGCGCGACCCGTATCACCTGTCGAAGACCGCGAAGGGCTTCATCGCCGGGCTGCTCGTGCATGCGCGCGAGATGTCCGCGGTCCTCGCGCAGTGGGTGAACTCGTACAAGCGGCTCGTGCCCGGCTACGAGGCGCCGGTCTACGTCGCGTGGTCGCAGCGGAACCGGTCTGCTCTCATTCGGATCCCGCTCTACAAGCCCGGCTCGGAGCAGGCGACGCGCGCCGAGATCCGCTGCCCGGACCCGGCCTGCAACCCCTATCTCGCCTTCGCAGCGCTGCTCCATGCAGGTCTCGAAGGGATCGAGAAGGGCTACGAGCTACCCGACTCCATGGAAACGAACCTCTACCGCCTGACGACCGAGCAACGGCGCGAGCGCGGGATCACCGCCCTTCCGGAGTCGCTCGGCGAAGCCATCGACGAGCTCTCCGGCTCGGATCTGATGCGACGCGCTCTCGGGGAGCACATCTTCCCGCGCTACATCGAGCTCAAGCGCAAGGAGTGGGACGAGTACCGGGTTCAGGTCACGGAGTGGGAGAAGGGCAAGTACCTGGCCGCGCTGTGACGATTGCACTTGCAGACCGCCGATGAAAGTCGGATGATGCGCGCTGCAGGGCGCGCCGCAAGGCGAGCGGCGAGCCTTGTATCTGACGGCCGATCGCGGGCTCCCTGGTGTGGAGCCCGTGGTCGTTCATGCGCGGGTGAACCTACGGTTCCCCCGCGAGCCCCCTCCCTCTTGCGGGGGGTGCACTCGGCCGCTCTTGGCCTCCCGGCCGGCAAAGCCGGCCTCCGGCCGCAATCGCGAGTGCACCCTCGGCCCCGGCGTCGCCCCAGACGCCTCCGCCAGCAACGAGCACTGGGCAACTACGGCTTCCAGACCATCAGCGCGACGATGGCGACCGTCGCGACGAGCAGCGACGCGTTGAGCGCCAGGTTCACGGGGTCGCGCAAGCGGCGTGCGAGCTCCTCGCTCGGGGTATCGCCGGAAGCCGCGAGCCGCTCGGCGAGCTCGCGCGTGCGCCGGTCCTGGCGGCCGGCGACCGCCCCCACGACGAGTGTCCACCCGAGCAGTGCGAACGTCGCCGTCAGCCAGCCCGCTCCGAGGCCGATCCCGCGCCGGTCGGCGAGCCAGATGCCGAAGACGACGACCATGAGCAAGCCGAGCCCGACGATCGGCACGACCGGACGAACGGCGCGCAGGAGCAGCGCGATCTCGCTCGGACGCTCGTGGCGCATGGCGGCCAGGCGGAGCACCGCCGCGGCGACCGCCCCGGAGACGTAGAGGAAGGCGCCGGTCACGTGGAGGAACAAGAGCCACTCGACGCTCATCGGAGTGGGACCCTAACGGCGACAATGAGCCTCATGGACGCGACCGCACGCCACCTGCGACTCCTGACCGAGACGATCGCCGCGGTCAACTCCTCGCTCGACCTGCAGGAGGTGCTCGAGCTCGTCGCCAGCAAGGTCGCGGACGCGCTCGGCACGGACGCGTGCTTCGTCTACCTCTACGACGAGCGCGCCGACGAGCTCGTGCTTCGCGCGACCCGCGGCAGCCGGGTCGAGGAGATGACGCGGACGCCGCGCATGAGACCGGGCGAGGGGATCACCGGTGTCGCCGCGTCCGAGCGTGTTCCCGTGATGATCCCCGAGCAGGCGCACCTCGATCCTCGCTTCAAGCTCTTCCCGAACCTGCCCGAGGACGAGTACGAATCGATTCTCGCCGTTCCTATCCTGGCCCGGGACAAGCTCGAGGGCGCGCTCAACGTTCGCACGCGAGAGCCGCGCACATTCACGGATGCCGAGATCGAGCTTCTCGTCGCGATCGCGGCCCAGGTAGCTCAGACGATCGAGCACGCCAAGCTCTACGCGGGAGCGCAGAGGCGAGTCGCAGAGCTCGAGGCGCTCGCGCGGATCTCGGAGGCCGTCTCCGAGTCGCTGTACCTCGAGGAGTCGCTGGAGGCGATCGTGAAGACGACGATGGAGTCGCTTCATGCCACGGGTGCGGCGCTCGTGCTCGAGGACGGGAAGATCGCGTGGCCCGAAGGCAGCGCCGGCGCCTACGCCGTCCGAATGCCGCTTCGTTGGAAGCGCCGGCAGATCGGCGAGCTCGTGTGCGATCGCGACGTACCGTTCTCCGAGGACGACGAGGCGTTGCTCGAGGCCATTGCCCACCACGCGGCCGTCGCTCTCGAGCACGGCCGGGCGGTCATGCGAGGCGTCCTGGCCCAGGAGATCCACCACCGCGTCAAGAACAACCTCCAGTCCGTGGCGTCGCTGCTCCGCCTGCAGGCCAGGGCCGAGCACGTCGATCCGCGCAAGGCGCTCCAGGACTCGGTCAACCGGATTCTCGCAATCGCGGCCGTCCACGAGGTGCTGACCGAGCACCGGGAGGACGACGTCGACCTCGCGGAGCTCGTCGAGCGGCTACGCGCGATGCTGGTGCAGGGTCTCGTGGCCGGCAAGGAAGTGACCGCCGACCTCGCGCCGGTCTCACTCGCGGGCCAGCAGGCGACAGCGCTCGCGCTCGTCTTCACGGAGCTCTTCGGAAACGCGCTCGAGCACGGAGGCGACCACGTCTCGATCGCGCTTGCGCACCGGAACGGCGAGGTCGTGCTCACGATCGCGGACGACGGGCAGGGGATCGAAGGGGATGGCTCCGGAACGGGGCTGTCGATCGTGCGCGCGCTCGTGCACGACGAGCTCCGCGGCGAGATCACGCTCGAGAACGAGGGCGGGCTCCGCGCTGAGGTGGTGTTCCCGGCTTGATGCGGGTCCTCGTGGCAGAGGACGAGACGATCATCCGCCTCGACCTCAAGGGACTGCTCGAGGGCGCCGGTTTCGAGGTCTGTGCCGAGGCGAGGGACGGCGAAGAGGCGGTTCGTCTCGCACGCGAGACGGAGCCGGACGTCGCGCTCCTCGACGTCAAGATGCCGCGCCTCGACGGGATCGAGGCCGCGCGGCGAATCCTTGAGGAGCGTCCGATCCCGATCGTGATGGTGACGGCCTACGGCGAGCGCGAGCTCGTCTCTCGCGCGGTCGAGGCCGGGGTCTTCGGCTACCTCGTGAAGCCGTTCCGCGAGACGGACCTGCTGCCGGCCATCGCGATGGCGAGGGCGCGGCACGACGAGCTGGTCACGCTGCGTGAAGAGGCGGACTCGCTCGCGGAGGCGCTCGCTGCGCGCAAGGCGATCGAGCGGGCGAAGGGGATCCTCATGCAGCGAGAAGGCCTCTCGGAGGAAGAGGCCTTCTCGCGACTCCGCAAGGCGAGCCAGATCTCGGGTCGCCCGCTCAAGGTCGTTGCCGAGGCGTTGATCGCGACCCTCTCTGATTAGGGGCGCAAGACCGGGATCCGCTCGCGCAGATCCCGGTCGCGCAAGATCCCTGAAGGCGTCCGCTTTCGCGGCCGCTGCGCTTGCGTTCTGATCCTCAGGTCGCGAGGAGCCGCTCCTCCTCGCGCCGGCGGTAGAGCCGGCGGCCGAGCCAGGCCGCGAGGGCGACGAGCGCGAACGGGGCGACGACGATCAGCAGTGCAAGCGCGATCACGGCCTCCCAGACGAGGACGTTCAGCGCCTCGTCGATCGTGCGGTCGAGCCGCGCCGGCGGCGCGACCGCACCGAATGCGCCCGGCGTGACGACGGTGAGCTGGATCGTCGACATGCGGGCTTCGGCGTTCGTCGCCGAGATGCCGCGTCGCAGTTCCCGGAGCTCGGTGCGCAGCGTCTTGAGGCGGTTCTCGAGCACCGCTCTCGTCTCCGCGTCGAGCGACTCGGACTCGAGCCGGGCGGCGATCCGTGCGATCTGGTTCCTGACGCTAGCCGCGCGTCGCTCGAGCGCGTCGAGACTCTCCTGCAGGTCGTCGATCGTCACCTGCTGGGAGACGATGCGGCCGAGCGCCGAGAGGCGCACGATCGCCTCTTGCACCTTCGCGACGGGCACGCGCACCGTGAGCGTGGCGCTTCCCTCGTCGCCGGTCGCGACCGACGCGCTGACGACGTGACCGCCGAGGGAGCGCGTGAGGTCGAGCGCGTCCTGGGCGGCCCGGGAGACCGCGTCTGAGTTCGGGACCTCGACGGTAAGCGTCGCGCTGACGCGCTGGGCCCTCCCGGTCGTCGGTCCGATCGCGGAGCCCTGTGCCGCCGCGCCGTAGCCGGTGCTGGGCGCAGCCTCGGCAGTCGCCTTGTCGACGAGCGCCTGCTCGTCGCGGAATGCTTCCGTGGGGCCGTCCGAGCGTGCGAGGCCGAGGACACCCGCGCTTGCGAACGCGAGCGCCGCGGCAGCAGGCACGGCGATCAGCGCCGCCCGTCGAACAGGAAAGCGGAATCGAGCCCAGGGAGCCGGCGCCGTCTCCCGTGCAGAGATCTCGCGGATCCGCGCCCGCAGGGCCGTGGGAGCGGCAGGGCGCGAAGCCCGGAGCTCGTGGATCAGGTCAGGCGACGACGTCATGGTCTCTCATCCTCTCTTCGAGCTTTGCGAGCGCCCGGCTCAGCCGTGTCGAGACGGCCGTGGGCGTGATCCCGAGCAGGCGGGCGGTCTCCTCGCCGTCCAGGTCGAGGACGACCCGCAGCGCAACGACCTCGCGCTCGCCGGCTGTCAGCGCGCGAAGGCTCTCTTCGAGCGCCAGTGAGAGGCCCTCACCGAAGCCGCCATCACTGTCGCGAGGGGATTCCGCGGCCTCGGCGCGCTCCTCGCGTCGCCGCCGCCGCGCGTCGGCGCGGAACCAGTCGAGCGCCGTCGTGCGAGCGATCGCGAGCAGCCACGCCCGTGGTGTTCCTCGGCGTGGATCGAACCGACGCCACTTCCTGAAGGCCGTCTCGAAGGTCTCGCTCGTCAGGTCTTCGGCCAGGGCCCAGTTCTTGGTCAGGTAGAGCAGATAGCCGTACACGTCGTCCAGGAGCTCCTCGGCGACCGCCGCGAACGACGGCGTAGCGGTGTCGACGGAGCGAGGCGCGTCGAGGGTCACCGCGTGCATGCTTCCAGTACGCCGCCGCGGCCTCTCTCCGTCACCGGGGGGTCGTCTCCTCGAACAGCACCTCCCAGCGACCGAGGAGCTCCTGGAGCTCGTCGCGGGCGGCCCGGTGGGCGGTGAGGACGTCCATGTCGGTCCAGTTGTCGGTCAGTTTCCCCTCGAGCTCGGAGATTCTCGCCTCCACGGCCGCGATGCTGGCCTCGACCAGCTCGAGGTCCGACGGCGCGCTGCGCTCCGGGCGTGGGCGCTGTGGGCGCGGCTTCGGCGGCTCGGGCGCCGGCTTGGCCTCGGGTGAGGCGGCGGCGTTTCGCTCCCGCGTGAGATCGGCCCAGCCGCCGTCGTACGAGCAAAGGGACCCGTCCTCGACCGCGACGATGCGGTTCGGCACCGCGTCGAGGAGCGCACGGTCGTGGGACACGATCAGGACGGTCCCCGGGAACGCTTCGAGCGCCGCCTCGAGCGCCTCGCGGCTCTCCAGGTCGAGGTGGTTCGTCGGCTCGTCGAGCACGAGGAAGTTCGCCCCCGACGCGACGAGCAGCGCGAGGCAGAGCCGCCTTCGCTCGCCTCCCGAAAGTGCCGTCACCGCACGCTCGTGCGTCTCCCAGCCCGAGAAGAGAAACCGTCCGAGGAGCGCCTGGGCCTGCGGTCGCGGGAGGCCGGTGGCTGCCGAGGTGGCATCGAGCACCGAGCCGTGCGTGGGCAGCTCCTGCGTGTGCTGGGAGAAGTACCCGGGCACGACGCCATGGCCGAGACGTGCCGCGCCGCCGTCGAGCGGGTGCTCGCCGAGGATCACGTGGAGAAGCGTCGTCTTGCCACTTCCGTTCGGCCCGACGAGGCCGACCTTCTCGCCCCGCTCGACGACGATCGTCGCGTCGTCGAGCAGTCGCTTGTCGCCGGCCGAGAGTGTGAGGCGCTCGGCTTCGAGCACGATCCGCCCGGTGCGGGGCGGTTGCAGGAAGTCGAAGCCGAGCGTTCGGCGGCGGCGCGTGAGTGCCTCGAGCTCCCCGCGTGCAGCCGAGCGTTCCCTCTCCAGCCGTCCAATCTGCGTGATCTTGGCCTGCGCCTGCTTCGCCTTCGACTTCTTGTAGCGAAAGCGGGCGACGAAGCGCTCGAGGCGGGCGATGTCCTCTGACACTCGGTCCGCAGTCCTCTCGGCTGCCGCGGCGCGGGCGGCCTTCTCTCGTCTCCACTCGTGCCAGGGGCCTGCGAAGTAATGGACGCCTCCGGGGGAAAGCTCGAGCACGGCCGTCGTAACGGCTTCCAGGAACCAGCGGTCGTGGGCGACGAGGATCACGGCCGCATCGAGTGTCTCGAGCTCGCGTTCCAGCCACTCGAGGTTCTCGACGTCCAGGTGATTCGTGGGCTCGTCGAGCAGGAGCAGGTCAGGATCGATGGACAGCGAGCGCGCGAGCGACGCCCGCGTCAGCTCTCCGCCGGAGAACGTCGAGAGCTTCCGGTCGAAGTCGTCCTCGTGGAACCCGAGCCCGCGCGACGCCTGAGCGATGCGCTCTCGCCAGGCCCAGCCGCCCGCGTGCTCGAGCCGCGCCTGCGCCTCCGCGTAGCGGCGGAGCGTCGCCTCGTCGTGCGCGCCCTCCGACATCTCGCGCTCGAGCCGCCGCAGGTCGTCCTCGACGGCGATGAGGTCGCGGGCACCCGAGAGCACGTACTCACGAAGCGTCAGATCGAGCTCACGCGGCGGGCGTTGGTCGTGGAGGGCAACCCGTGTTCCCTTGGCGAAGGCGAGATCGCCTCCCTGCAGTGAGGTCTCTCCCGCGATGGCCCGCAGCAGCGTCGTCTTGCCCGCTCCGTTCGGCCCGGCGAGGGACAGCCGGCTGCGCCGCCCGACGGTGAACGACACCCTGTCGAAGAGCGGGTCGCCGCTGAACTCCTTGCGGAGGTTGGACGCGATGAGGACTGCCATGGCGCTGGGAGAAGAAGGCAGCGGAAAGCGCGTGAAGATCACGCTCTCGGTTTACGCCGTTTGCACCGTCTGATCGACGAGTCGGCGCGCCGCCGCTGCGATGTGCTCGGCGTCGATGCCGGCGATGGAGAGGAGCTCCTCCGGTCTCCCCGAGCTCGGCATCCCGCGTACCGCGAGTGAGACGACGCGCGGCGGCTCCTCGGTATCGCCGAGCGCGGCGAGGACGGCGTCGCCGAGACCGCCCTCGGGCCAGTGGTCCTCGACCGTCACGAACCTGCCTTTGGTCGCCTCGGCGGCAGCGAGCAGCGTCTCGGAATCGAGGGGCTTGATCGAGTAGAGATCGATGACGCGCGCGGAGATCCCCTCCTCGGCGAGCAGGTCGGCGGCCTTGAGCGACTCGTGGACGGTGATCCCCGCGCCGATCAGAGCGACCTCGTCGTCGTCCGAGGAGCGAACGACGCGGCTGCCTCCGATCTCGAACTCCTCGTCCGGCCCGTAGAGGACCGGAGTCGCCGGGCGCAGGGTGCGCAGGTACGAGATCCCGTCGGCGTCGGCCATCGCTGCGACGAGCTTCGCGGTCTGGTTCGCATCGCACGGATGCAGGACGGTGCTCCCGTGGATCGCGCGAAACGACGCGATGTCCTCGAGGCCCATCTGCGACGGCCCGTCCTCCCCGATCGAGACGCCCGCATGCGAGCCGCATAGCGCGAGCGTCGCTCGGCTCACCGCTGCCATGCGAATGAAGTCGTAGGCGCGGGAGAGGAAAGCGGCGAAGGTCGAGACGAACGGTCGCCACCCCACCGCCTGGAGCCCGACCGCCGCCGCAACCATCTGCTGCTCGGCGATGTACATCTCGAAGAATCGATCGGGGTGGGCCTTCGCGAAGAGCTCGGCGAAGGTCGAGTTCGAGACCTCTCCGTCGAGCACGACGACGTCGCCCCGCGCCGAGCCGAGCGCGACGAGCGCGTCTCCATAGGCCCTGCGGGTGGCGACCTCGCTCCCGACCTCGTAGCGGGGAAGCTCGAGAGCTCCGCCCGTAGCCTCGCGAGGGACAGCCGGTTCCGGCTTCGCGACGTCGATCCTGATGTCCCGCAGGCCGCCGAGCTCCGCGATCGCCGCGTCGGGGTCGTCGAGCGGCTTCCCGTGGTAGCCGTTCCGGTCCTCCACCTCGGCGACGCCGCGCCCCTTCGTCGTCCGGGCGATGACGACGGTCGGCTTCCCCGTCATCGCGCCCGCCTCGGCATACGCGCGGTCGATCTCCCCGACGTCGTGGCCGTCGATCGCGATCGCGTGCCAGCCGAAGGCGCGGGCGCGCTCGACGTAGACGTCGAGATCCCAGCCCACCATCGTCTCCCCGCGTTGGCCGAGCCGGTTGACGTCGAGTATCGCGGTCAGGTTGTCGAGCTCGAAGTGCGCCGCGTGCTCGAATGCCTCCCACATCGAGCCCTCGGCCATCTCGCTGTCCCCGCAGAGGACCCAGACGCGGTTCGGCAGCCGCTCGAGGCACTTCCCGGCGAGCGCCATCCCGAGCCCGATCGGCAGGCCCTGGCCGAGCGACCCCGTCGCCACGTCCACCCACGGGAGGACGGGGGTCGGGTGTCCTTCGAGTGGGCTGCCGAGCTTGCGGTAGTCGAGCAGCTCGTCGTCCGAGAGGACGCCTGCGGCCCGGTAGATCGCGTAGAGGAGTGTCGACGCGTGTCCCTTCGAGAAGACCAGCCGGTCGTTGGCGGGGCTCTTCGGCTCCGTGAAGTCGTAGCGCAGGTACCCGTCGACGAGAACCGCCAGGAGGTCGGCCGCGGACATCGCCGACGTCGGGTGCCCGGATTTCGCAGCCGCGCTCATGCGGACCGAGTCGACCCGGAACTGCTGCCCCAGCTCTGTTCTCCGCTCGGCGTCGGTCACGCGGGCCATTCTACGGTCGTCTCCTCGCCCGCTAACGTTGCGACGTGGCGCGCAGCAGGTTGCATGAGCTCTCGGCCCACGGCGTGAGCGTCTGGGTCGACTCCCTCTCACGGGAGATGCTGGATACGGGTGAGCTCGCGCGGCTGGTCGAGGAGGACGCGGTCGTCGGTGTCACGTCGAATCCGACCATCTTCGAGAAGGCGCTCTCCAGCGGTGGCTGGTACGACGACCAGCTCCGCGACGAGCTCGTCCGCAACGGCGATCCGAAGGAGGCCTTCATCTCGCTCGCCGTCGAGGACGTGCGGCGTGCCTGCGACCTCCTCCGTCCCGTCTGGGAGCGGACGGGCGGTGTCGACGGCTTCGTCTCGCTCGAGGTCGACCCGGACCTCGCGTACGACCGGGAGGGGACGTACCTGGAGGCGGCGCGCCTCTCCGAGCTCGTCGATCGCCCGAACCTGCTCGTGAAGATCCCGGCGACGGAGCTCGGGCTCGGCGCGATCGAGGACTCGATCGCTGCCGGGCGCTCCATCAACGTCACGCTGATCTTCTCCCTCGAACGCCATGCCGCCGTGGCGGAGGCGTACGTCCGAGGCGTGGAGCGGCTCGTCGCGGCAGGCGGTGACGCTTCGCTCGTCGCCTCCGTCGCGAGCTTCTTCGTCTCGCGCGTGGACACCGAGACGGATCGCCGCCTCGCCGAGCTCGGGCGGGGCGACCTGCAGGGGAAGCTGGCGGTGGCGAACGCCAAGCTCGCCTACGAGCGCTACCTCGACGTCTTCTCGGGCGAGCGGTGGGGCTCGCTCGCGGCAGCAGGGGCGCGCCCTCAACGCTGCCTCTGGGCCTCCACCTCGACGAAGAACCCGGCCTATCGTGACGTCCTCTACGTCGAGGAGCTGATCGGCCCGGCGACCGTCAACACGATGCCGCTCGAGACGATCCTGGCCTTCCAGGATCACGGCGTCTCCGCGGACACGCTCGTCGAGGGTGTCGACGAGGCCCGGGCTCTGCTGGCCGACCTCGCCGAGGCTGGAGTGGACTACGACGACGTCGTCGCGACGCTCGAAGCCGAGGGAGTCCAGAAGTTCGCGGACTCGTTCACTCAGCTGCTCGACGGGATCCGCGCAAAGCGCGCCGCGCTCGTCGCCTGACCTACGCGGGCGCTCGCACGGCTGCGAGGAGCTCGGCGTGGACGAGCCCGTTCGATGTGATCGCCGTTCCGCTGTCGATCTGCGGCTCCCCGGCGAAGTCGGAGAACCGCCCGCCGGCCTCCTCGACGATCACCTGGACGGCGGCGAGATCCCATTCGTTGACGCCGACCGCGTCGATCGCTCCGTCGACGGCGCCTTCGGCGACGAGCATGTGCGCCCAGAAGTCGCCGAGCCCGCGTGCATGCCAGGCGCGGCGGGCGATCTCGGGCACTTCGCTCTCGAGCGGGAAGCAGAGGACGGCGTCCTCGACCTGCGAGATCGTCGACACGCCGATGTGCTCGCCGTCGGCGAACGCGCCCGTACCCCGCTCGGCCCACCAGCGTCGGCCGAGGGCCGGAGCCGACACGACGCCGAGGCAGACGCTCCCCGACTCCTCGAGCGCGACGAGCGTCGCCCAGACGGGAATGCCGCGCGCGTAGTTTCGGGTCCCGTCGATCGGGTCGAGGATCCAGCGGCGCTCGCCGGCGCCGACGGCTCCGTGCTCCTCGCCGAGGACCGCGTCCTCTGGCAGCTCAGCTGCGAGCACTCGCCGAAGCTCGGTCTCGACGGCACGGTCCGCCTCGGTGACGGGAGTCAGGTCGGGCTTCGTCTCGATCCGCAGGCCCGAGCGGAACTGCCGCAGGGAGACGGCATCCGCGACGTCGGCGAGTCGAAGCGCCAGCTCGAGGTCGGGGCTCACGGCCACGACCTTAGCGACGCCTACCTGCCGGCGATCTGGAACGTCGGCCGAACGACCCGCACGCCGACCGGCGAGGACCAGGTCATCGCCGGAGTCCCCACCTGCGCCGCGTTCAGGCCGCGGACGCGGTAGTACCAGAGCCCGGCGCCGAGTGAGAGCACCGAGGAGGTCGAGTACGTGAGCGACGATCTGCGGGCGCGCCAGGGGTACTTCGTTCGCGACCACTGGATCTCGTACGCCGTCGCACCCACCACCGGCCTCCACGCTACGAGTGGCGTGGAGTAGACGACCGGGCGTCGGCCGGCCTGTGCGAGCAGGCGCCCCTTGGGCGAGAGGCCCGAGACGTACGGCGAGCCCGAGGTCGTGATCGCGGGCTTCGACTCCTTGCCGAAGCTCGCGATGCGTCCCGACTCGCACGCGTCCTGCGGCGACTCGGCGTCGTAGTACTCGAACGTGCCGCCGTCGTCCACGTAGATGCCGACGGGCACGACGGTCCAGAAGTACCGCGTCGTCGCGCGATCGACGTCGGGCAGGTCGACCCGCACCGTCGTCGTGTCGGTCAGCGTCTCGTTGGCGGTGAGTGCACTTCCATCCGCCATGAACGTCTTCGCGTTCTCGGTCTTGGCGCTCGGGAGGACGCCGGCCAGCGCGACGTCGAGCTCGTCCTGATTCGCCGGCAGCTTGAGCGGGCCGGAGATGCGTGGTGCGAAAGCCGGCCCGCCGACGACCGATCCGCGGAAGACGACGTTGACGCAGTCGCGATCCGTGAACGCATACGCGCGGAAGAGGCGGTACTCGCGCCCGTCGATCCCCGTGTCGCCCGTGAACGTCATTGCCGGCATGAGCTGGTGGCCCGACGCCTTCGAGTCCGTGCTGACCTGGTCCGAGACGGCGAAGCGAACCTGGATCTTCCCGGGGGCCCACGCGGGGTTGGTCGTCGCGTACGTCGGGCTCCATGGGCCGTACGAGACTGCGGGGAGGCCGTTGGGGAGGCCACCGACCACCTGGCGAACCGGCCGCACGCGCCACCGAACCGTCTGCCACCAGCTGTCCTCGAGGTGGAAGCTGTAGAACTCACGCAGGTCGGCCACGTTGGTGTGGGTCCGCAGGACCTTGCGGATCTCGGGGTACCAGACGTCGTACGCTGTCGCTCCCTCGACCGCCGCCCACCGCACGAGGCCGGGCTTCGTCACCATCGGGACCGGCGTTTCTTCCCAGCGCATGTTGAACCCGTACGGCCTGCTCCAAGCGGTCGCCCCGCGAGTCGTGATCGCCCGAACGTGCGCGTAGAGGGCGTACGGCTTGCCGGTGAACCAGGGAAGCACGAGATTGATCGAGGTCGCCGGGATCTTGATCGGGGCGATGACCGTCCGCACGACTCCGCTGCTCGAGCCGGCGTCGCCTTCCGTGGACTGCTGATCCTCGGCAGCGGGCGCGGTCATGACGACCGACCGGCAGAACTTCCCCGAGCTCGCCCCGTAGGCGACGTTGGACCAGATCACCGAGCTCCCGTCGAACGTCCGGCTCGTCGCGAGCTCGAACTCGTAGCAAGACGCGCCGCGCACGGGGCTCCAGGCGAATGCGGGCGTCCGCGAGAACGTGTGGGAGACGGGCTCGCTCGGACGGAGGAGGAAGCCGTGAGGGCTCTTCGGGGCTGCCGGGGCCGCCGCCTGCGTTGCCGATGCGGGGGCAGCCAGGAGCGTGCCGAGGAGCACCACGGCGACGAGGGCGATGCGGGCCGCACGCACTCCTCTCATTTCGGCAGTGGGTGGGTCGGTACCTTCCCTCGAACGAGGGATGGCCCCTCCTCACGCACCTCCGCGACGCATTCTGCGGAGTTCATTCCAAGTTACAAGTTGTAACTTGCTGCCTCTTACCACCCAGCCCGCGGCAGATTCGATGTCGTGAGGTGGTCTCGAAGGCCAAGTTACAAGTTGCAACTTGGCCTTCGTGTCAGGTGGGTGGCCGCTGAGCGCCGATCGTCGCTTCGAGCAGTCGGCCGGCGGCGAGAACGAGCGCGTCGGCACCGGGTCGGCCGGCGAGTTGCACGGAGGCAGGAAGCCCGCCTTCGGCCGGGCCGCACGGCAGCGCGAGCGCGGGCCAGCCCAGCGCGTTGAACGGGAACGTCCTCGAGATGAGCGTCTTTCGCACCTCGAGGTCTCCAACGCCACCGGCGCCGACCCGGGGTGCGACGCACGGCAGGGTGGGGGTGACGACGAGGTCGATTCCGGCGAGCGCGTCTTCCATGGCTTCGCGGTACTCCTCGCGGAGGAGGGCGGCACGGTCGGCCTCGGCGTCGGTGACGTCGAGGCAGCGCTCGATCTTGATCCGCAGATCCTCGCCGTAGAGATCGGAGTTCTCGGCGAAGAGCTCACGGTGAACGCCGGCGACCTCGTGCATGAACAGCCTGCCGACTCCCTCGGGCTCGGGGAGTGCGACGGCCCTCGATCGTGGAAACAACCCTGCCGCCTGCTCGACACGAGCTCGCACGAGCGGATCTCCGCCGTCAGTCCAAGCGACGGCGACCACGACCTCTTCCAGAGACTCGATCGCGGCGGGCCGAAACCCCGGGGTCAGCGCGTGCAGCGCGTCCTCGCAGGTTGCGACGTCCCGCGCCATCGGGCCGGCGTGGTCGAAGCTGGGCGCGAGCGGAAAGCAGCCGTCGAGTGAGACGAGGCCGAGCGTGGGCTTGAAGCCGACGACGCCGCAGCAGGCTGCCGGAATCCGGATCGACCCACCCGAGTCCGTCCCCAGCGCGAGGTCGGCGGCGTCGAGGACGAGGGCCGCCGCATTCCCTCCGCTCGAGCCTCCGGCCACGTGACCCGGTGCGAGCGGATTCGGGACGACGCCGAAGTGCGGGTTCTCGGAGGTCGTCCCGTACGCGAACTCGTGCAGGTTCGTCTTCCCCACGACGCCCCAGCCGGCGGACTCGAGCGCCCTGACTGTGGGTGCCGTCTCCGACGGGACGTGCTCGGTGAAGAGCGGCGACCCGTACGTCGTCACGAGGCCGGCTGTGTCGAAGAGATCCTTGACCGCCAGGGGTCGACCAGTCGGCTCGTCGTCAGGGAGCGCGAGGAACACGCCGGGAGGGCAGTCCCGCGCTCTCAAGTACGGGGCCCCGCGGCCGCGAAGCGGACCAGTGGAGGGGGTCCGGGGGAACCGGGAGGTTCCCCCGACGACAAACGGGACGTTCCCCCGGCTTGCGCCGCCGCGCGAGCGGATTCCGCACGTGTGCCGACCGGCCTGGCGCTAGAGGCGAGCGCAGCGGCCGCGAAGCGGACGCCTTCAGGGAAGGCGCGGAGCGCCTTGTCCGCAACGCGGACCAGGGGAAGGGGTCTGGGGGAACCGGGAGGTTCCCCCAGCATCAACCAGCGATCGGAATCTGCGCGAGCGGAGTCGAACGACAGGAGCCCCGCGGCCGCGAAGCGGACGCCTTCAGGGATCTTCGCGCGACCGGAGTCCGCGGGAGCGGAGTCCGGTCTGCGCATAATCAGTCGAGCTGGAGGTAGAGCAGCGCGACGATCGCGGTGCCTACGAAGAGGAGCCAGAAGAGGCCGAAGAGCGCCCAGCCGAAACGCAGATTCTTGCGTGCGAGCTCGTTCTCGTTCACACGAGCACCGGGTCGAGCGCCGCGGCGGCGAAGAGCAGCGCGAGGTAGGCGAGGGAGTAATGGAAGAGGACACGCGCACGAGCGCGAGAGAGGTCGCGCCGGAGAAGCACCGCGAGCGCGACGAAGGCGACGCCGAGAACGACTGCCGCGACGGTGTACAGCGGCCCGAGCCAGAAGCCGACCGCGATCGTGAACGCGACCATTCCGAGCGAGTAGAGCAGGATCTGACGCGCCGTCTCGCGGTCACCTCGCACGACCGGGAGCATCGGCACCCCGGCCGTTGCGTACGCGTTCTTGATCATCAACGCGAGCGCCCAGAAGTGCGGCGGCGTCCAGAGGAAGACGATCAGGAAGAGCCAGAGCGCCGGGAGCGCGAGGCTGCCGGTCGCTGCGGCGTAGCCCACGAGCGGCGGCACCGCGCCCGCCGCGCCGCCGATGACGATGTTCTGCGGCGTCGTGCGCTTGAGCCAGCGCGTGTAGACGACGACGTAGAACGCGTTGCCGACGAGCGCGAGCACGGCTGTCAGGAGGTTCACGGCTGAGGCGAGCAGGACGAAGGAGAGCGCCGAGAGCAAGAGCCCGAACTCGAGGGCCTGCGCCGGTGTCACACGTCCCGACGCGACGGGGCGATTCCTCGTCCGGCTCCCCATCAGCGCGTCGATGTCGCGGTCGAGGACGTGGTTGAGCGCCGACGCACCGCCACATGCCAGCGCGAGCCCGACCATGGTCACGACGAAGAGCCCGAGCGGCGGTACGCCCTGGGCCCCGACGAACATCCCGGCGGCCCCGGTGAGGAGGAGCAGCGTCATGATCCTCGGCTTCGTGAGCGTCAGGTAGTCCCACGGCGCAGCGAGCGGTGCCGGCGCTCCGCGGAGCGCCGCGGCGACGACGAGCAGCGCGCCTGCGAACGCTGCCGCCGAGGCTCCCACGTGCAGCGCGCTCACCCAGGTTGCGCCTTCGCTCCAGGCGACGACCCCGCCGAGCGCGATCGCAAGCAGCAGCAATGCAAGAGCGGTCAGCGCGCGGCCGAAGAGATCGGGATAGGCCATCCCGGCGACGATCGCGTTGGCGGCGAGGAGCGGCAGCGCGACCGCCGCGATCGACCAGTGCGTCGTGCCGACCTCGAGGACGGCGCTCGCGACGACCAGACCCACGGCGACGGCTCCGGCCACGACCGACAGGCGCAGGAGCATGCCCGGCACCGCTCCGCTAGAGGGGCTCTCGGCTTCCACTCTTCTCACGCAGCTTCCGGCGAAGATCATAGAGCGGCCGCGCGCTCGTGACATAGGGCACGTCGTCGAAGTTGTGGGGCGGCGGCGGCGACGTCGTGTACCACTCCAGCGTGTCCGCCTGCCACGGGTCGTTGCCGACGCGTGCGCCGCTCCTCGACGTCTTCACCACGTTGACCACGAAGAGCAGGATGGCGACGCCCATGACGTACGACCCGATCGTCGAGGCGAGGTTGTACCCCTCCCAACTCTCGTCCGCGTAGGTGTAGATCCGCCGAGGCATCCCTTCGAGACCCAAGAGGTGCTGGGGGAAGAACGCCAGGTTGAAGCCGACGAAGAGCGCCCAGAACTGCCACTTCCCGAGCCGCTCGTCGAGGATGCGCCCGAACATCTTCGGCCACCAGTAGTGAAGGCCGGCGAAGATGGCGAACACTGCTCCACCGAAGAGCGTGTAGTGGAAGTGCGCGACGACGAAGTAGGTGTCGTGTACCTGCCAGTCGATCGGGAAGGCCGCCAGGTAGATGCCGGTGAGCCCGCCCATGACGAAGACCGACAGGAACCCGAGCGCATAGAGCATGGGCGTGTCGAAGCTGATGTTCCCGCGCCAGAGGGTGGCGAGCCAGTTGAAGATCTTCATTCCGGTCGGCACGGCGATGATCATCGACGCGATCATGAAGTAGGCCTGGAGGGGGATCGGAAGGCCGACCGTGAACAGGTGGTGCGCCCAGACGATCATCGAAAAGAAGCCGATGGCGACCGTCGAGAAGGCGATCGCCTTGTAGCCGAACACGGGCTTGCGGGCGAATACCGGGAGAACCTCGGAGATGATCCCGAATGCGGGGAGCACGATGATGTACACCTCGGGGTGGCCGAAGAACCAGAACGCGTGCTGGTAGAGGACGGGCGATCCTCCCTCGGCCGGGTTGAAGAAGTTCGTCTGGACGTCCCAGGGCCCGATGGAGAGTCCGCGGTCGAGGAGCAGGAGCGTGAGTCCCGCGGCGAGCGTCGGAAGGACGGCCATGAGCAGCCACGCGTAGAGCTCGATCGACCAGACGAAGAGCGGCATCCGCGTCCAAGTCATCCCTCGCGTCCGCAGGCTGTGGATCGTGACGATGAAGTTGATCGCGCCGGCGAGCGACGACGCCGTGAGGATGTGGAGGGACAGGATCCAGAGGTCCTGGCCATTGCCGGGAGCCTGGGTCGAGAGTGGCGGATACGCAGTCCAACCTGCCTGTGCCGCTCCTCCCTTCGCGAAGAAGCTCAGCATCAGCACGGCGCCGCCGAGGAAGAAGAGCCAGTACGAGAGCGCGTTCAACCTCGGGAACGCGACGTCCCGGGCTCCGATCATGAGCGGCACGAGGTAGTTGGCAAGGCCGGCGAGGAGCGGGACGGCGACGAGGAAGACCATCGCCGTGCCGTGGATGGTGATCAGCTCGTTGTAACGGTCGGGGCTCAGCACCTCCGCGTTCGCCTGCGAGAGCTGGAGCCTGACGGCGAGCGACATCAGGCCGGCGAGGATGAAGAAGACGAGGGCGGTCGAGATGTAGAGGATCCCGATCCGCTTGTGATCCGTGGTCACGAGCCAGCTCGCGACCTTGCCGCGCTGCCAGGCGGGCACCGTCTCGGCTCTAGCTGCCACTCGGGGGGTTCTCCTTCAGGTATGCGGTCAGCGCCTCGACCTGCTCACTCGTCCACCCGGAGCCGACCGCCGGCATGGTGCGGCGGCCGTTGCGGACGAGGTTCTCGACGGCCTCGGGATCTGCGAGGACGATCGAGCCGGCGAGCTTCGGCCCGATCCCGCCCTCTCCGGAGAGGCCGTGGCACTTGGCGCAGGCTCCCTCCCACTCCTCCTTGCCGAGCTCACCCGAGCCCGCAGTCTGCTCGGCGCGCCGTCTTTCGAGCCAGGCGGCGAACTCGGCCTCGGGCAGCACCTCGACGGAGGCGAGCATTCGCGCATGCTCGAGGCCGCACAGCTCGGCGCACTGGCCGGTGTACGTGCCCGGCGTGTCTGCCTGGAACCACGTCTCGTTGACCGTGCCCGGGATCGCGTCGATCTTGCCGCCGAGCGCAGGGATCCACCACGAGTGGATGACGTCGTCGTCGGGTGAGGTGACCTCGAGACGGACGGGAACGCCTGCAGGCGCCGCCATGGTGTCGATGGCGATGACGCCGTTCGGGTACTCGTACTGCCAGTAGTATTGTCGCCCGGTGACGCGGATCTCGAGCTGGTCACCGGTGGCCGCGGACGGCACGTCCTTGATCCCGGGCAGCTCGATGAAGACGAACGCCCCGATCAGGAAGAGGATGACGACGGGGAACGCGCTCCACAGGAGCTCGAGCTTCGTCGCGCCGTGGATGGGCGCGCCGTCCTCGAACCGAGCCCGCTTGCGCCGCCGGTAGCGAACGATGAACGCGATCAGCAATCCCTCGACGAGGACGAAGATCGAGAAGACGAAGATCGAGACGAAGAGGTAGCTGTCGCGGATCCCTTCCGCGTTCGGCGACTCCGGCGCTACCGGCGTGAAGCCGCCGTTGTCGGCGAGGGCGACCGGCGCGGTGAGTGCGGCGGCAAGTAGAAGCCCACCGATGAGAAACAGCTTCGCGCGCACCGCCTGCCATTCTATGAACGTGTCGGAGGGAGTGTCTCGAAGAACCCGCGCGCGGCTGCCTGCCGACGTCGTCCGCCCGTTCGAGGTGTTCGTCAACGGCGTCCCCCAAGTGGAGGGAACCGACTACCACGTCGACGGCCGTACGCTGGTGTTCGAGCGCGAGCTCAAGTCGGAGGGAAAGCTCGGTTTCTGGCGCTGGACGTCGATCTTCGTCGGGATCGCCGGGACGTACCGGCAGGACGACTCCGTCGATGTCGCCTACCAGCGCGGCGGGAAGCCTGTCGTCGCGACGAAGCTCCCCCTCGAGTCGCTCTAGGAGCGACGCTCGCGCTCGCCGCTTTGCGCAAGAACGTTGAGGGTAGTGTGGGTCGAGTGGAGCTCGACAACGGGATCGAGGTGGAAGGCCTCGTCCGCGAGTACAAGAAAGGCCCGCGTGCGGTCGACGGGATCGACATCACCGTCGCCCCCGGCGAGATCTATGGGTTCCTCGGCCCGAACGGCGCCGGCAAGTCGACGACGGTCCACGTCCTGACGACACTTCTCCCCCCAACGGCCGGCACGGCGCGCGTCGGCGGCTTCGACGTCGTGAAGGAGGGCCCGAAAGTGCGCTCGCTCATCGGCGTTGCACTGCAGGAGGCTGCGCTCGATCCACTCCTCACCGGTCGCGATCACCTTCGGCTCCAGGCGACCCTCCAGGGTGTGCGGAAGGCGGAGCGCCACGCCCGCGCAGAGGAGCTGCTCTATCGCGTCGGCTTGGCTGACGCAGCCGATCGAA
The DNA here is from genome assembly GCA_035293125.1 of Gaiellaceae bacterium. GTDB lineage: Bacteria > Actinomycetota > Thermoleophilia > Gaiellales > Gaiellaceae > GMQP-bins7. The sequence goes on from DATDOS010000072.1 coordinate 22,561, forward strand.
AGGTCTCCGGTTACTCGGGTGGCATGAAGCGGCGCCTCGACCTTGCGCTCGCGCTCGTCCACAGCCCGCGCGTCCTCTTCCTCGACGAGCCGACGACGGGCCTCGACCCGCAGAGCCGGACGGCGCTGTGGGAGGAGGTCTCGCTGCTCCGCAGAGAGGACCGAGTGACCGTCTTCCTGACGACGCAGTACCTCGAAGAGGCGGACGTCCTCGCGGACCGGGTCGGGATCATCGACCAGGGGAAGATCGTCGCCGAAGGAACCCCCGCGGCGCTCAAGGCCGAGATCGGGCGGCCGAGCGTCCACGCGATCCCGCACCGCGACGAGGACCGCCCGCGCATCGCCGAGTTCCTCGCGCAGTTCGGTGAGGCACTCGCCACGTCACGCGACGTCGCTGTTCGCCTGCGGGCCGGCCTCGGCCTCACCGACATCGTGCGTGCGGTCGATGCGAACGGTGTCGACGTCGCCGATCTCGAGCTTCGAGCCCCGACGCTCGACGACGTCTTCCTCGCCAAGACCGGCCGAACGCTCGAAGGCGCGACCGAGGAAGCCGAATCTGACGTGAAGGAGCGTCGAGGGTGAAGGACGTAGGGGCGAGGCTTGCCTCATACGGAACCGGGCTGTCGTCAAATCTGGGGTCTGGCTTAAGCCAGACCCCAGCGGCGTGCCGACGGTGAGCTCGAGCCTCCCGCAGGTGGGGGCGATCGCACGGCGCTCGGTCCTCCGCACGTCGCGTCAGCCGGCGAGCGTGATCCCGCCCCTCATCTTCCCGATCGCCCTCATGGCCGTGAACGCCGGCGGCCTGCGCTCGTCCACTGACCTCCCGGGCTTTCCCACGGAGTCGTTCCTGGCATTCGCGCTCGCCGTGCCCTTCATCCAGGGCGCGCTCTTCTCGACCATGAACGCGGGCACCGACCTCGCCCGGGACGTCCAGACCGGGTTCATCAACCGGCTCTCGCTGACCGCGCTTCGAGACTGGGCGCTGCTGACCGGGCAGCTCGCCGGGGTGGTCGCGCTCGGGGTCGTGCAGGCGCTCTTCTACCTCGCGATCGGTCTTGCCGCCGGAGTCGAGATCGAGTCCGGAGTCGCCGGGGTGGTCGTCCTCCTCGTTTACGCAGCCATCGTCGCGTTGGCGTTCGGTGCGCTCGGGGCGTATCTCGCCTTCCGCACCGGCTCGGGAGAGACGATCCAGGCCCTCTTCCCCGTCCTCTTCGTCTTCCTCTTCATCTCTTCGATGAACGCGCCCCGCAACCTCATCGGAGTCGACTGGTTTCGCACGGCGGCGACGCTGAACCCGGTCTCGTACATGATCGAGTGCGTCCGGAGCCTGATCATCCTGGGCTGGGATCCGCAGGCGCTTGCGCTCGGGTTCGGGTTCGTGATCGTCCTGGGAGTCGTCTCACTCGCACTCGCCTCCCGAGCGCTCCGCACGCGGATGACGAGGACCTAGCCGATGCGGATGTGGGATGTGATCTCGGGAGTCGCGTGGCGGACGCTGAAGAACGCGCTCCTGAACCCCCAGATCGTCCTGCCGACGATGCTCTTCCCGCTCTTCTTCTTCACGGCGTTCGCCGGCGGCCTTTCGCAGCTGAACCGGATCCCCGGGTTCGACTTCCCACCCGGCTACACGGCCTTCCAGTTCGTGTTCGTCTTGCTGCAGTCGGCTGCGTTCAGCGGGGTCTTCACCGGTTTCGGGGTCGCCCGTGACTTCGAGGGCGGGTTTGCCAAGCGGCTGCTGCTCGCCGCACCTCATCGAAGCGGGATCGTCCTCGGCTACGCGCTCGCCTCCCTCTGCCGGTGGCTGGTCGTGGCCGCGGTTCTGACCGTCGTGGCGTTGCTCGTGGGCATGAACATCCACGGCGGTGTCGTCGATCTCTTCGGCCTCTACGGCCTTGCGCTTCTCGTCAACTTCTGCGGCTTCTTCTGGGCCGGTGGGATCGCGATGCGGTTCCGCACGATCCAGGCTGCGCCGCTGATGCAGATGCCGGTGTTCCTGGTGCTCTTCTTCGCCCCGGTCTACGTCCCGCTCGAGCTGCTCCAGGGGTGGATCGAGGGCGTCGCCTCCGTCAATCCGGCGACGTACCTGCTCGAGACAGGGCGTGGCTTCATCGCGGGTGACGCGCCGCACGTTCTCGGCGCGTTTACGCTGGCGATCGGCATGGGCGTCGCGTTCTGGACGTGGGCGTTCCTCGGCCTTCGCAAGGCCGAGGCCGCGGGTGCCTGACCCAGACAGCCGGGTCTTGCGAGACGCCCAAGTTACAAGTTGTAACTAGCGTTGCCTACGCGTCGTCGAGGACCCGCAGTAGGGCATCGACGACCTGCGGGTCGAACTGGAATCCCGAGGCCTCGACCAAGCGTCTGCGTGCCTCCTCGACGCCGAGCGCCTTGCGGTACGGCCGACCCGTCGTCATGGCGTGGAAAGCGTTGCAGGCGAGCACGATCCGCGACTCGAGGGGGATGTCGTTGCCGGACACCTGGTCCGGGTAGCCGGTCCCGTCGTAGTGCTCGTGAGCGCTCCGCACGATCCGGCGCACTTCCTCGAGTTGTTCGATCGGCGCGAGGATGCGCTCGCCGAGAATGGGATGGGTCTCGACGACTGCGCGCTCGTGCTCGGTGAGCGCGCCGGGCTTGGAGAGGATCGTCGCCGGAATTCCGATCTTGCCGATGTCGTGGAAGAGCGCGCCGAGCTCGAGGCGCTTCAGCCCCCTCGGTTCGAGGCCGAGCTCGGCTCCGACCTTGAGGGCGAGGTCGGTGATCCAGCGCGCGTGCGTCGACGTGTACTCGTCGTTGGCCTCCAGCGCGTTCGCGAGCGCCTCGACCGTGGAGAGGAACGTCCGCTCGAGCGTCTCGTAGCTCGCCGCGTTCTGTAACGCGAGCTTCGTCTGGCGGGCGAGACCACCGAGGACCTCGAGCTCTCGGTCTCCGAACGTGGACGTAGGCGGGATCGCGGCCGCGATGACACCCCATCGCCCGCCCACGGTAAACGGCGCCACCGCGAAGCGGCCGTCGGTGTTCTCCGGCGGAGAGGCGATCGCGGCATAGTCGGCCGCATCGACGTAGTAGGGCTCGGTGCGCTCGAGCCATGGCCCGAGGAGCTCGGCGGGGACGGAGACGAGCGTCGGCTCCTTGGACCGTGGGTGGTCGGCATGAGTTGCGAGGCAGGTCAGGTCCCCGGTCCCTGCGTCCTGGAGCCACACCCAGGTGCTCGGGCTCGAGAGAATGCTTGCCGCCCCGGTCACCACGCGCTCGGCCACTTCGCTGATCCCGGTGGCCTCGGCGATGTCGCGCCCGAAACCGAGCAGCGCCTTCGCGCTCTCCGCCTCGCTGCGCTGCGCCTCGTACAGCCGCGCGTTCTCGAGCGCGACCGACGTATGACCGGCGAGGACCTCGAGCACGCGCAAGTCGTCGGAATCGAACTGCCGGAGTCCGAGCTTCGAGATCACGATGACGCCGATCACCCGCGGCCCGAACGTGAGCGGTACGGCGAGCAGGGACTCCTCGATCTCGGCTGTTCCGGCGATCTGCTCGCCGAACTCGCAATGCACGGCGTCGTCGACCAGGAGAGGTTCGCCCGTCTCGGCGACCCGACCGGTGATTCCTCGCCCGACCTTGGTCGGCAGCAGCTCGACGGCCCCACCCGGCTCCGCCGCCATCAGGGCGCCACGAAAGGCGACGGGGAGGAGGTCGTCGCCATCGCGGAGGAACACGCGGCAGTTGTGGTAGTCGATGAGGAGTCGGAGCTCGTCCGCGATCGTGAGCGCGATGCTGGTCACGTCGTTGAGCCTGGAGAGCTTCCCGGAAAGGCTCTGGAGCATCTTCAGGTGTGCGATCGAACGCACGTCGTCGCGCCGCGTCGACTCCTCCGACGGGCGCTCGCGTGCCGTCTCGTCGAAGGGGACGATCAGACCCTTGCCACGCGCCTTGGCGGTCATCATCGCCGCCTCCGCGCACGCGACGAGCTCGCGCGGGTTCGCCGCGTGCTCGGGCCCGACTGCGACACCGGTCGAGACCGTGAGGCGTCCCGCCGCTTCCGCGCCGAGCTTGCCGAGCTCTTCTCCGATGCGCTCGGCGAGCGCCATGGAGCTCCGCACGTCCCCTGACGGAAGGATGACGGCGAACTCCTCTCCACCCACTCGGCACACGACGTCGGTCGTGCGAACGGACGCGCGAAGCACGTCTGCGACCTGGGCGAGGAACTGGTCGCCGATCCCGTGCCCGTACACGTCGTTGACCTTCTTGAAGTCGTCGAGGTCGAGCATCACCAGGGCGACCGTGTCGTGCTCTGCGGACGCCCGCATGAGCGCCTGGCGCAGCCGGTCGTGGAAAGCTCGGTGGTTGTAGAGCCCGGTGAGAGCGTCCGTCTCTGCCTGGTGCTCGAGCCGGGCCCTGATGTGCGCGTTGTCGATGGCCAGCGCAGCCGCGTCGCCGAACCGTCTCGCCAGGAGGAACTCCTCTTCCGAGAACGCGACGTCCTCGCCGACGCGGTAGATGTTGAGCGTGCCCTTGAGCTGGCCGCGGGCGATCAACGGCACCGCGATCAGGGCTTCGGGGTCGACCGGCGTTCCCGGCACGAACCGCACGCGAGGGTCGAGGTGGGCCTTGTTCGAGAGCACGGCCTCCCGGTGCTCGACGGCCCAGCCGGTGATCCCCTCGCCGAAGGAGAACGTCTCGCTCATGACCTCGTCAGCCCACTTGCTGCGCGCGAGCACGGGGATGAGCTCGCGTTTCGCCTCGTCGGCTTCGTAGATGTGGACGTCCTCGTACGGGATGAGCTCGGCGAGCGTGTCCGCGATCCGGTCGAGGAGGGCGTCGAGGCTCTGCTCCGAGAGCACGTCGTGGAAGATCTCGGCGAGCCGGCGATACGGCTCGGCCGAGCCCGCCGAGACGAGGCTTGTCTGGGGCCGCAGAGTAGGCTCGTTGGGGGCAGCGTCGGACATGCGAGTTCGCTTCGGACCACATCGGACGGCGGGCGAGTCCGCTTGAGCGCCCCTCTGCGAAGATCCGGCCTCGATGGGGGTCCACGACGACGCACGTCTCGCCTTGCTCTCGGGCTTGATCGACCACGCGCCGATGTTCCCGCCTGCCGCGATGGCACTCCGGGAGGCGCTCGCCGAGGATGCGCGCGCTCGTGAGAGCCGAGACTCCTTCATGCTCGCCAGATTCGTGTGCCCCGCGTCGCGTCTCGGCGAACTGCCTGACGTGGGCCGCGGGGTGAGCGCGGTTCTCGACGTCCCGCTGGGGGCGGACTCGCGCGCCGAGTCCGTCGAGACGCGATTTGTCGACGATCCCGGTGCGCTTGCCACATTCGCGCCCGAGGTCTACGTGGAGGTTCAGCCGGATGACTCGCTCGAGGAGCGGCTCGACACGCTTGCCGCCGCGGGGTTGCGAGCCAAGGTGCGCTGCGGGGGCGCAGCCGTTCCCGGCGCCGCCGAGCTCGCCCACTTCGTCCGGGCCTGTCGTGAGCGCGATCTGGTCTTCAAGGCCACCGCCGGTCTGCACCACGCCGTCCGCTCGAACGGTGAGCACGGCTTCCTGAACCTCCTCGCCGCGGTGGTCTTCGGAGACGAGGAGGAGGCACTCGAGGAGCTGGACCCCGCGGCCTTCGCGCTCGACCGCGACGCGTTCTCGTGGCGCGGGCGCTCTGCTGCGGCCCAGGAGCTCGCGAGAGCCCGGCGAGAGCGGCTCCACTCGATCGGCAGTTGCAGCTTCTTCGAGCCCGTCGAGGAGCTCGAGGCCCTGGGGGTATTGCCACTTTGACGGGAGCGGTGGGGTTCGGTGTGTTCTCCGTCGACGGTGACGCGCCTCGGGTCGGGTTCCGGGTCGGGCACGGGATCCTCGATCTCACCGCAAGCCGTCTGGGCGCGGTGTTCGCCGCCTCGAGCCTCAACCCGTTTCTCGCTCTCGGTCGCTCCGCGTGGGACGACACGCTTGGTCGCCTCGAGGAGCTGGTTCGTGCGGGCGTGGACGTCGTCCCCCTGGAGCAGGCGACTGCGCACCTCCCGTTTACGGTCGCCGACTACGTCGACTTCTACTCATCGCTCGAGCACGCGACGAACCTCGGCCGCCTCTTCCGCCCGGACAGTGATCCGCTGCTGCCGAACTGGCGGCATCTTCCCGTTGGATATCACGGTCGCGGCGGGTCCGTGGTCGTCAGCGGGACGCCTGTCGTACGCCCCTGTGGCCAGGCGAAGGGACCGGACGATCCAGTGCCGCGCTTCGGTCCGAGCCGGCGGCTCGACCTCGAGCTCGAGCTCGGCTTCGTCGTCGGGGTCGGCAGCCGTCTCGGGAAGCCCGTTCCCGGATCGGCCTTCCGTGATCACGTCTTCGGCGTCGTTCTGGTCAACGACTGGAGCGCGCGCGACCTCCAGGCATGGGAGTATCAGCCGCTCGGCCCGTTTCTCGGGAAGTCGTTCGCCACCTCGATCTCCGCCTGGGTCACCCCTCTCGCCCTGCTCGAGGATCGCCTCGTTCCCGCGCCGACGCAGGATCCGGAGCCGCTCCCGTATCTGCGCTCGGTGGGCGACTCGGCGCTCGACATCGCGCTCGAGGTCGAGCTTTCCGGCACCGTCGTCTCCAGAACGAACGCGCGAGGGCTCTACTGGACGATGCCCCAGCAGCTCGCGCATGCGACGGTGAACGGCGCCTCGATACGAACGGGCGATCTGTTCGCGTCCGGGACCATCTCCGGCCCGGATCGCGGAAGCGAAGGGTCGTTGATCGAGCTCACGTGGAACGGGGCCCATCCGATCCGGCTCGGCGACGGGAGCACCAGGACCTTCCTCGAGGACGGGGACGAGGTCGTCCTCCGTGGGCGCGCAGGTGACGTCGAGCTCGGCGAGGTGCGCGGAACCGTGCTTCGGGCGCGCTAGGAGGAATCCGCCCTTTCCCGAAAGGCCGGGCAGCGTTCTCCACGATGCGGGCGCCGCGATCTCGGTACCACGATGCCTACGTGCGCTACCTGATCATCCTCAACGACCCGCCGTACGGGACCGAGCGCTCGTACAACGGCCTGCGGCTTGGCATGTCGCTCGCGAAGCGCCAAGGGGTCGAGATTCGTGTCTTTCTCATGGGCGATGCGGTCGGGTGTGCTGTCGCCGGCCAGCAGACTCCGGACGGCTACTACAACCTCGAGCGCATGATCAAGGCGCTTGCGAGGAAGAGCGTGCCCGTGGGCTGCTGCGGCACGTGTCTCAAGGCACGGGGCATCACCGACGATCGGCTCGCCGAGGGGGCGCACCACTCGTCGCTCGAGGAGCTGACCGACTGGACGCTCTGGGCCGATCGCGTCCTCGGCTTCTAGCGCGTCAGCGCCCGCGGGGTATGAAGAGGCCGGCGCGGTAGAGCTGGCCGTCGAGTTCGCGTCCGAGGACGCCCTCGAGCCACTCCGAGACTGTGATCAGCGCTTCCAGGTCGATCCCGGTCTCGACTCCTTCGCCGTGGAGGAGGTAGACGAGGTCCTCGGTCGCGATGTTCCCGGTCGCCCCGGGTGCGAAGGGGCAGCCGCCGAGACCGCCGACCGAGGCATCGAGCACGGACGCGCCCGCCTCGAGCGCTGCGAGTGCGTTGGCGTATCCCGTGTTGCGCGTGTTGTGGAAGTGGCCTCCGACGGGAACGCCGAGCTCCTTCGTCCTGGCGGTCAGCTCCCGTACCTCTCCGGGCACGGCAACACCGATCGTGTCGGCGAGCAGGATCGTGTCGGGCTCGGCCGCCGCGACCTGCCCTGCCAGCTCGAGGACACGGTTCGTGTCGACGCGCCCCTCGAACGGGCATCCGAACGCGACGCTGATAGTCACGGCCGTCCGGATCCCGTCCTCCCGCCCGCGGGCGACGATGCGCAGCCCTGCCTCGAGCGACTCCTGGACCGACGCGCCCTGGTTCCCTCGGTTGAACGACTCCGTCGCTCCGAAGGCGAAGCGCACCTCGTCGAGGCCGGTGGCAACCAGCCGGTCGTATCCGTGCTCGTTGAGCGCGAGCCCCGCGTAGACGACGCCCTCGGGACGGTCGAGCGCGGCGACCACGTCTTCGGCGCCCGCCATCTGCGGCACCCGGCGCGGGTCCACGAAGCTGGCGACCTCGACCGCGGGGAGCCCTGTCTCCGAGAGCCGACGTACCAGCTCTGCCCGAACAGCCGGCGAAAGGATGTCGGGCTCGTTCTGGAGCCCGTCCCGCGGCCCCACGTCGACGACGGTCACGCGTTGCGTGGGCTCCACGCGGCCACCTTACCCGGCCGATGTAGGCTGAACGGATGGCCGGCACGATCGTGGTGGGAGTCGACGGATCGCCTGCCTCGCAGGCCGCGCTGCAGTGGGCGGCGCAGGAGGCACGGCTCCGCGGCGCACAGGTCGTCGCCATCCACGCGTGGTCGTTCGTTGCACCCTCTCCCATCGGCGATCCCGGGATGATCCCGATGCCCGCGGGCGACCTCGCTGGTCAGCTGGAGGCAGAGAGCGCGGCCGCGCAGGCCGAGCTCGACGACGCGGTTGCCCAGGCGTTCGCAGGCGACCCGCCGGCCGAGCTCGAGAAGCGCCTTGTCGAGGGCGATGCGTCGGAGGCGCTCGAGTCCGCCGCCGCGGCAGCGGATCTGCTCGTGGTCGGTTCCCGAGGCCGATCCGGGATCAAAGCTGCGCTCCTCGGCTCCGTCTCGCGGCACGCCGTCGACCACGCCGCCTGCCCCGTGGTCGTGGTGAAGGCGCCCGCGTAGCCGATCTGAAAACAGAGCGCCGCGGCCGCGTAGCGGCCGCCTTCAGGGAAGGCGCGGAGCGCCTTGTCCGCGAGAGCGGACCAGTGGAGAGGGTCTGGGGGAGGCCGCGAAGCCGCCTGTCCGCGAGAGCGGACCAGTGGAGGGGGCCTGGGGGAGGCCGCGAAGCGGCCTGTCCGCGAGAGCGGACCAGTGGAGGGGGTCTGGGGGAACCGGGAGGTTTCCCCAGCGTCAGCCAACGACCGGAATCTGCGCGAGCGGATTCCGGTCTTGCGCCAAGTATCAGCCGAGCGCGCTCGTCTTCGCCGCGAGGTCGCGATCTCGGTCGGTGATCCCGCCGGCTGTGTGGGTCCACCAGCGGAGCGTCACTCGCCTGTAGTGGATCGCGATGTCGGGGTGGTGGTTCTCCGCCTCTGCCAGCTCGCCGACGCGGTTCACGAACGCGAGAGACTCGACGAAGCTCCCGAACTGGAACGTCCGCTCGAGAGCGCCGTCGACCTCGCTCCACCCCTCCGGGGCCACGGCGGCAGTATCTACGATCGACGTCAACGGATGACGATCTCCACGGAGAACGCGCCCGGGCGCTCGCTCGGCGGCGCCGAAACGCGGCGCGCGGGGCGGGAGGTCGTCCTCGAGCTCGCCTTCCAGCCCCTGGCGAACGCTCTCGTGCCGTGGCTCCAGCGGGTCGCGGTTCCCCCGCCGGCCGTCTTGCTCGCCAATGCAGCGGCCGGCCTCGCTGCGGCTCTCGCGCTTGCGCGCGGGGAGCCCGTTCTCGCCGCGTTGCTCCTGCAGCTGAAGACGCTCCTCGACAATGCGGACGGCCAGCTCGCTCGCGTGTCCGGCCACGTGACGCTCGCGGGCCGGTACCTCGACTCGGAGGCCGATCTCGTCGTGAACGCCGCGCTCTTCGCCGCCCTCGGCTCGGTCACGGGGCACCCGTGGCTCGCGCTCGCCGCGTTCCTGGCGCTCACGGTCGTTCTCGCTGCGGACTTCAACCTGTCGTCGCTCTACTGGGAGGGACATGGCGAGAGCCGTCAGCAGCCGATGCCTTCGGGTCGTCGTGCCGAACGCGCGCTCGAGGTGGTCTACGGCGTCGTGTTCGCGCCGCAGGACCGCCTTCTCCGCACGATCTCTTCGCGGCGGCTCCAGAGGCTCGTCGTGAGCGAGCCCGACGTGAAGCGGCGAGAGGCGGCGACGCTTGCGTACAACGACCGCTTCACGATCACGGTCCTGGCGAATCTCGGGCTGTCGACGCAGCTGGCCGTGCTCGGCCTGTGCCTCCTCCTCGGTGCGCCCGACGCCTATCTCTGGCTCGTGCTCGGCTGTCTCGCTCTCCTCCCCATGCTCCAGCTGCGGCGTGAACAGCTCGTGCGGAGAGCTCTGGCGCGATGAACCGGGGCGGCGCTCTGGTGACGGGCGCGGCATCCGGGATCGGGCGCGGGATCGCGCTCGCGCTTGCGCGGGAGGGTTACGACGTCGCCATCCACTTCCGGCGCTCGGCTGACGAGGCAGAGGCTACGTGCGCGGAGGCCCAGGCGCTCGGCTCGCACGCGATCGCGGTACAGGCTGACCTGACCGACCGCGATGCGGCCGGTGCCCTCGTCCGCGAGGCGCACGCTCGGCTCGGCGGCCTCGCCGTCCTCGTCAACAACGTCGGCAACTACGTCTACAAGCCTCTGGCCGAGCTGTCGGTCGAGGAGTGGGAGGACGTCTTCGCGACGAACCTCGACGCCACCTTCGCGACCTGCCAGGCGGCCGTCCCGCTCATGCGGGCCGCCGGCGGCGGCCGGATCGTCAACCTCGGCTACGCCGGCGCGCAGAATCTGGTCGCCCGCGCGAACCTCACGGCGTACGCGATTGCGAAGACAGGTGTCGTCCTCCTGTCGAAGGCGATCGCACGCGCTGAGGCTGGCAACGGGATCACCGCCAACGTGGTCGCCCCCGGCGTGATCGAGAGCTCGGCGACTCAACCGCTCCGAGAGATCCCGGCAGGGCGAGTCGGCCGCATCGACGAGGTGGCTGCCGCCGTCCTCTACTTCGTCTCGCCGGCGGCCGAGTACGTCACCGGCCAGGTGCTCGAAGTAGCGGGAGGCTGGAACCTCTGACGCCGCAGTGCGCCGGACGCTCCCGGCCCGGTGCGGAGAGGCCCGTTGCGATTCCGCGCAAGTTACAACTTGTAACTTGAACGAAAGGCAAATGGGTCAGCGTCAGACTCGGAGCGAATCACGCTTCAGATAGCGCCGCGGAGGGTGAGCCGCTGGCCGTTCATCGACGCGGCTGCGTCGGAGCACAGATACGCGATCGCCTCCGCAATCTCCTCGGCCGGCGTGAACGTCGAGAAGTCCCTGTCCGGGCTCTGGGCCCGCATGGCCGGCGTCACGATGGCGCCGACGACGACGATGTTCGCGGTCGCACCGGAACCCCGGAACCGGTCCGCGAGCGCCAGCGTCCACGTCTCGGACGCGGCCTTCGCCGCCGCATAAGCTGCGTTCGGATGGGTCGGCGCCTGCGCCTGGCCGGCGGAGATGAGCACGAACCGACCCCGTCCGCTCGCCAGTAGGTGTGGCGCAAACGCCTGCGTCGCGCTCTGAACCGTTCGCACCAGGAGACCCTGCAGGAAGTCCCAGTCCTCGAGCGGCGCGTCCTCGATCGGGATGCCGCCGCGCCAACCGCCGACGAGGTGGACGAGCCCGTCGACCCTCCCGTATCGCTCGGCGAGATCGTCCGCCCATGCTTTCGTCGCGGCGGCGTCGAGAAGATCGACCACATCGGTGTCGATCTCGCTCCCGGTCTCCGCCGCGAGCGCATCGAGCCCGGATCGGTCGCGCCCGCAGACGCACAAGCGCACTCCGGTCGCCGCAAGGCGCCGAACGACCGTCGGCCCGAGATTGCCGGCGCCTCCCGCGACTGCGATGACCCGTCCGGAGAGCGAGACGGCCATGCCGCCACGCTAGCAACGCCACGGTGGCTGGAGTAGCGTCCCGACATGAGCAGCCCGGCGTTTCAGGAGCTGCAGGCGCAGATGCGCGAGTTCTGGCCGACGGTGACGCTGCGCTCGATCGGCGACATCGAGCGCACGGTCGTCGTCGTCCACTCGATCAGCCTCGACGTCCCGGACCATCTGATCCCGGTGTTCCCGGCCTACGAGGAGCGGTTCCTCTGCATGGTGCTGAGCCTTCTGCGGGCACCACGGTCGCGCGTCATCTACGTGACGTCGCAGCCGATCCATCCACGCGTCCTGGGCTACTACTTCGGGCTCGTCCCCGAGCTCGACACACCGGAGGCACGTGCTCGCTTCGTGTCTGTCTCGCTTGTCGACGGACGCAACGAACCGCTCTCGCGCAAGCTCCTGGCGCGTCCCGGTGCGATTCGTCGCGTGCGGGAGCTCGTTGGTCAGCCGGAGTTCGCCATGATTCTCCCCTTCTGCATGACGGCTGACGAGGTCGCGCTCGCGGAGAGCCTCGGGATCCCCATCTACGGGAGCGATCCGAACCTCAACTGGCTCGGCTCCAAGACGGGTAGCCGTCGCGTGTTCGCGGAGGAAGGCGTCTCGCACCCCGTCGGTCTCGATGTCGGGGGAGCCGCGGATCTTCCCGATGCGCTCCGCGAGCTTCGAGAGCGAAGTCCCGGCGCACGAGCCGCCGTGCTCAAGCTCGACCAAGGTGTGAGCGGACTGGGAAACGGGCTTGTCGATCTCGACGCGGCCGCCGACGACCTGCACTCCGCGATCGAGCTCGAGGACGAGGAGCTGAACGTCGAGCAGTACCTCGCCGCGCTCGACGACGAGGGAGGGATCCTCGAGGAGCGAATCGAAGGAGAGGTCTTCCGCAGTCCCAGCGTTCAGTTGCGCATGAGCCCGGCCGGCCAGGTGGACATCATGTCCACGCACGACCAGGTTCTCGGCGGCCCTCATGGACAGACCTACTTCGGCTGCCACTTCCCCGCCGACCAGGAGTACGCCGAGCGGATCGCGGCGGAGTCGCTCAAAGTCGGGCGCCGCCTTGCGCGCGAGGGAGTCATCGGTCGGGCTGCGGTCGACTTCGCGGCGGTCAAGAGCGACGACGGGTGGCATCCGTACGCGCTCGAGATCAACTTGCGCTGCGGAGGAACGACGCATCCGCTGTTCGCCCTCACCGCCCTCACCGACGGCGCGTACGACCCGCTGGCAGGCGAGTACCGGACCCGGCTCGGCGACATCAAGCACTACGTGGCGACCGACCATCTCGACTCGCCGGCGTATCGGTCGCTGACCCCGGACGATCTCCTCGACGTCGTCGCGGAGCGCGGCCTCGGCTGGGACGCCGAGCGTGAGGCCGGGGTCGTCCTGCACATGATCAGCGCGATCGCCGTCGCCGGACGCATCGGCTTGACCGCCATCGGAGACACGCTCGAGGAAGCGCGTACGAAGTACTACGACGTCAGGGGCGCAGTCGACGAAGCCGCTAGCGCAGCGTAACTCACGCGTGTCTGCCGCCGAGACTGTCGGCGCATCTCGCGACGGTCCACTGTCTGGCGGCAAGAAGATGTCGAGGCGTGGGCTAGAGCACGGCCGGGCTCGTGTTCACGGGACGGCGTGTCCCCCGTTCGGGTGTGGCGGAGCGCGTTTCGTCGGTTGTCGGACGATCGGGGGACAGCGCCGCTCTGCCCAACACCGATGCTGAGGTCGTGTTGGCGAAGCGCGGCAGCGGACTCACGATGCGCAGCGGCACGACGGTCTGTGGAGAGCACTTGATCGCCGTGCTCATCGTCGGGTTGATGGTCGTGGTCGTGCTCGTGACCTATCCGAGCCTCAAGACGGGGGCGGACGACGTGGCGACGCGAGCCGAGATCCGGGCGTCCGCTCCTCTGGTCGAGGCGTACTACCTCGAGAACCCAGTCGCGCCCGACGGGAGTGCCTACTGCATCGAGCGCACGAAGGACGACGCAATCTCGCGCAAGAACGGACCGGCCGCGGCAATCGAGAGCGAGCCCTGCCCGTAGGGGCATCGCCGCGCTCGGCCAAGCCGGAAGGGCGTGCCGCCGCCTCAATCGCAGGGCCCTGACTGCCGATAGTGCACTCGATGGACGACACGAAGGACGTCATCCCGAGGGCGAGCCCGGTGACCAAGCCGCGCCCTGCTCCCGAGCCCGAGCTCGCGGGGGAGACCAGACCGAGGAGCACGCCGGGGCCGAGATCCTGGCCCCACATAAAGCGTCCACCGACGCAACGAGACATCCGAGTGCTGGTGGTGGAGGACGACGCGATGGTCCGGGAGTGGATCGAGCACGCGCTCGAGGTCACCGAGTTCCGAGTCGCCGGTGTCGCGGCGAACGCGGCCGAAGGGGTCGAGCTCGCAGTCCGCCGGAACCCGGCGCTCATCCTCGTCGACTACCGGCTGCCCGATCGAGCCGGGACGGAGCTCGTGCGGGAGCTTCGCTTGCGCGGAGTTGGCTCCCCAGCAGTCGTGATGACGGCGAATCCCGAGAGAGGGCTCAACGAGACGGCCCGAGATGCAGGCGCGCAGGCCACGGTGCTCAAGACCGGGCGCGTCGAGTCGCTGCTCGTCCCCCTCCGTGCCGTCAGTCGAGGCGAGCAGGCCTTCGACGGACGGCACCCCGAGCGGAAGTCCCGGCGCGGCGCGCTCAGCCCCCGTGAGCGCGCGGTCCTGTCGCTGGTAGCGGCCGGGAAGACGAATCCGGAGATCGCGCTCGCCCTCGGCATCAGCGCGGAGACCGTGAAGACGCTCATGCAGCGCGTCTTCAGGAAGCTCGGCACACGCCGTCGCGCGGAGGCTGTCTCAACGGCGCACGGGCTCGGCCTGCTGTGACGACATGGGTCAGCGGGGTCAGGATCGGCGAGCCGTGACCGAGCACGCAGGGCTTGTCCGTGAGCAGCTGCTGTCCGAGGTCGCGCACGAGTTCAGAAGCCCGCTCGTCGTCATCTCCGGCTACGCGGAGCTGCTCCGGCGCCGCGACGACCCCGCGTTCCGCGAAGAGGCCGTCGCAAGGATCGAGCGGGCCGCCGAGAGGCTGTCGTGGGCCATCGACGATCTCCTCTCGCTGATGGAATCGGACTCCACCGATCTCGCGTGGCGCTTGGTCGAGCTCCGCCGCGGCCCCGGGCGAGAGAAGCGCCGGTCCTCCACCTCTGGCGGCGAGCACCAGTCCAGCTAGACCACGGGTCTCGACGGGCTCGAAGCAGTGTCGTCCACGATCGAGTGCCGGCGCGCGCTGGTCACCCGACACCGCCTCTGCACTTCATGATCTCCTGCCTCGGCGAGGATCTGCTGTCGGTGCGCAGCTTCGATCAGAGGAGGATGCGAAGCGCCGTCTCGGACGGGCAGCCACGTGAGAGCAGATCGACGGCCTGGTGCAGGTCGACGTCGCGCCCGAGGGCGAGCTGGAGCACGGCCTCGTCGTCATAGCCGGCCTTGTCGAGGGCCTCGGCGCGCCAGAGGAGGACGCGATCTGCCTCGCCCAGCCGGAACGGCTCGGCCATCGAGTTCTCGGCGATGTCCTGTGGGCTCTTCATGGCAACTAGAACGGCAAAGGAGGCCGTGCTGACCATCCCCGATTTGCGGTCGTCGAAGTCCCCGGATATGGGGATCGCGCGCTGCGCATTCGGCCGGGGACGTGCGTGACTGCAACCGATCGCGAGCACGAGCTCGCGTCGCCCGGCGAGTCTGCGTGTGGCGTTACGGTGGAACCGCATCTGGCCCTCCTTCGCGAGCTTGGTCTTGGTCGACCACAAGGCTCGCGGGAGGCCGGACGCAATCAGCCGTCTCGCAGGTGTGTGGTTAGTCCTAGGCGATCAGCCTCTGGCGAAGCGCCGTGGCGACCGCCTGCGTGCGCGTTTCCGCCTCGAGCTTGCGCATCGCCTTGCGGATGTGCGTACGCACGGTCTCGGCCGAGATGAAGAGCTCCTTGCCGATCTCCTCGTTGGAGAGCCCGTCGGCGAGCAGTCGAAGCACGTCGCGCTCGCGTGGAGTGAGGGCCGGCAGCTTGGCGGTCGCGGCCGAGCCTGCGATCACGCCGGCGAGCACGGGATCGACGTAGGTCCCTCCCTCCCTCACCGTCTCGATCGCGCGCAAGAGGTCGACGAGCGGCGCGTCCTTGAGGACGTAGCCGCGGGCGCCGGCATCCACGGACTCGACGAGCAGCGCCGTGTCGTCGTGCGCCGTATAGAGGATCACCCCGGTCTCCGGGGAGCAGCGCGCGGCCTGGCGGGCCACTTCGATCCCCGAGAGGCGCGGCATGTTGAGGTCGACGACGGCCACGTGGGGCCGCGAGGCCTCGATCTCGGCGAGCGCCTCCTCACCGTTACGGCCACGTCCTACGACGTCCACCCCTTCGGTGGTCAGGAAGTCGGCGAGGGCCGAGACGATCGCCGGGTGATCGTCGGCGACGACGCAATGGATAGTGCCCTGGATCACCGTGAGGGAAGTACTAACACGAGAGCCCCCTCGTCGCTTACTCCCTCGAGCTC
>DATDOS010000073.1:0-3477 GCA_035293125.1 Gaiellaceae bacterium
CCGTCGCGGGTCTGGATCTCCTCCATGAGCGCGAGCCCGAGCCCCTGCGCCGTTCCGCCCTCGATCTGCCCCTCGACCGCGGTCCGGCTCAGCGCGTTGCCGACGTCCTGCGCGGTGCCGATCCAGACGACGCGCGTCAGACCGAGTTCGACGTCCACCTCGACGACGGCGCGCATCGCGGCGACCGCAAGCGCGACATGTGCCTGCCCGTCGGTGATCTGGCCCGTCTCGGGATCGAGCGGGAACGTCCTCGGGTGCCGGTAGACCCGCTCGACGTCGACCTCCCCGCCGCCGGCGCGCTCGCGCTCCTCGAGCGCGGCTCGACACGCCGTCTGGACCGCGCCCGCGGCCATCCACGTCATACGCGAGGCGGAGGCGGAACCGGCGGAGCCGACCTGCGCGGTCGAGCCCGACGCGAGCACGACGTCGTCCGTCCCGAGCTCCATCCGCGCGACCTGGAGGATCACGTCGGACACACCCTGACCAACCTCGGCGGAGGCGCAGTGCACCTCGGCGCTCCCGTCGGCCGAGAGCCGGACGCGGGCGGTGCAGTAGTCGTCGAAACCCTCCGAGTAGCAGACGTTCTTGAACCCGACGGCAAAGCCGACTCCGCGGCGGACGCCCTCACCGCGCGTGGTGTTTCCGGCGCCGCCCGGAAGCCGGATCGCGTCGCGTGGCAGCTCCTCCGCCTCCGGGATGGGCAGAGCTGCCGCGCGCCGGATCACCTCGCGCGTCGGCAGCGAGCCCGCGACGACCTGGCCGGTCGCGAGCGCGCCCCCTGGCTCGAGGGCGTTCAGCAGCCGGAGCTCGACCGGGTCGATGCCGAGCTCGGCCGCGAGCTTGTCCATCTGGGCCTCGGCTGCGAAGCACGTCTGCACTGCCCCGAAACCGCGCATCGCGCCGCACGGGGGGTTGTTCGTGTACACGGCGAGACCCTCGACCAGCACGTTCTCGACCGCGTACGGGCCGACGGCGAACGAGCACGCGTTCGAGATCACCGCGGTCGAGCTCGAGGCGTACGCACCCCCGTCGATGAGGATCTCCATGTGGACGGCGACGAGCTTCCCGGAGCGCGTCACCCGGTGCTCGGCCCAGATCCGGGCCGGGTGCCTGTGGATATGGCCGACGAACGACTCCTCGCGGTTGTAGACCATCCTCACGGGACGGCTCGTTCGCAGCGCGAGCATCGCCGCGTGGATCTGGATCGAGAGGTCCTCGCGCCCACCGAACGCGCCACCCACGCCTGCGAGGTGGATCCGCACCATCTCCGGCTCGAGATCGAGACAGGGAGCAACCTGGTCGCGGTCGACGTGGAGCCACTGGGTGGCGACGTGGATGTCGACGCCGCCCTCGCCGTCGGGGATCGCGAGCCCGGACTCCGGCCCGAGGAAGGCCTGATCCTGCTGCCCGATCTCGTAGAACCCGGAGACCGTCACGTCGCCCGCCGCGTCGGGGTCTCCATGTCGGATCACCATCGAGCGCACGACGTTCGGCCGCGGATCGTCTCGGTAGCCGTGTCCCATCGTCGGCCGTTCGGGATGCAGCGGCTCCATCTCGGTCGCACGCTCCGGGTCCGTGATCGGCGCGAGCGGTTCGTACTCGACGCGGACGGCAGCCGCGGCGCGGCGAGCCTGCTCGGGCTCCTCCGCGGCGACGATCGCCACGGCCTCTCCGAAATAGCGAACACGGTCGATCGCGAGCACGGGCTGGTCGGGGAACTCGAGGCCGTACGTCTTCTGCCCGGGGACGTCCTCATGCGTGAGCGCGGCGCGCACCCCAGGCATGCCGAGAGCCACCGAGACGTCGATCTCGAGTATGCGGGCATGCGCGTGCGGGCTCCGGACCGTCTGCCCCCAGAGCATCCCGGCGGCGTGGAGATCGCTCGAATATGCGAACTCGCCGGTGACCTTGGGGATGGCGTCAGAGCGAAGGACGCTCGACGCTGCGCGGCCGCGCCTCAGCGTTCGGGCGGCGGTACTCATCGGGCGGCGGCCAGGTGCACGGCGTCGAGGATCTTCTGGTACCCGGTGCAGCGGCAGAGGTTGCCCGACAGCGCCTCGCGGATCTCGTCGTCGGCCGGCTCCGGAACTCGCCGGAGGAGGTCGGCCGCGGCGACGACGAAACCCGGCGTGCAGAAGCCGCACTGAACCGCTCCCGTCTCGGCGAACGCGTCCTGTACCGGGTGGAGCCGCTCTTCCTCGGCCAGTCCCTCGACGGTCACGACGTCGTGACCGTCCGCCTGGGCCGCCAAGACGAGGCACGAGCACACGAGCGATCCGTCCAGGAGCACGGAGCAGGAGCCGCATTCGCCCTGCTCACACGCGTTCTTCGAGCCGGAGAGCCCGAGCCGGTCGCGCAGTGTCGTGAGCAGGCTCTCGCCCGCCCAGACGTCGGCCTCGAGACGTTCGCCGTTGACGGCGATCTCGACCCTCATCGAGCCAGACCCCCTTCCCCAAGTGGCTCTGAGCCACAAAGTCTCATTGCACCAAGCACCTGTCGAGAGCTCGGCGGGTCAGGACACGCAGCGCATGGCGGCGGTAGGCGGCCGTACCGCGGACGTCGTCGATCGGGCTGGCTGCGCCGGCGACCCGGTCCGGAAACGAGCTCGCGTCGTCGAGGGGCGCAGTGACGAGCCCCGCGACGGGGCCTGCCGAGCCGAAGGCTGCGCGGAGCTCGCCTCGCTCGCGGTCGGCGACGAGCGCGAGCGAGCAGACGGCGATGACCATGGCGTTTCTCGGGCCGACCTTCATGAACGTCTGCGGCTGCCCACTCGGGTGGACATGCACGGCCACGATCAGCTCGTCCTCGGCGAGAGCGTTGCGCTTCGGACCGACGAGGAACTGCTCGACGGGAACTCGGCGCGTCCCCCGGACGCTCGCGAGCTCGACTTCGGCGTTTTCCACCAGCAGGGGAGGCAGCGCGTCTCCAGCCGGAGACGCCGTTCCGAGGTTGCCGCCGAGCGTGCCGCGGTTGCGGATCTGCGGCGAGCCCACCGTCCGGGAAGCCTCCGCCAAGGCAGGAAGCGCTTCGGCGGGTTCCCCGGCCATGGCCTCGGTGTACGTGAGCCCGGAGCCCAGCCGGAGCGTCCCGTTCTTGCGTGACCACCCCCGCAACTCCGATACCTCGTTCAGGTTCAGGAGCGCATCTGGCCGCGCGCGGTCGAAGTTGAGTGCGACCATGACGTCTGTCCCGCCCTGGACGGGGAGTGCCTCGGGATGCACGGACTTCAGCCGAAGCGCCTCGTCGAGGGTGCGGGGAGTCAGGACATCCACAGGCTCATCGTTCTACCGCTCCTCGCGCACGTAGGGAATCCCGAGCGCGGCAGGAGCACCGAGGCGGCGCTTCGCGGCACTCGAGGAAACGGCCACGAGGACGACGATCGTCATCACGTACGGAAGCGACGTGAAGACCTCCGACGGAACCCCTGTCAGCCAGCCGCGGGCCTGGAGCGTGAGCGGCAGCGCGGAGAACGCCCCG
>DATDOS010000074.1:0-8264 GCA_035293125.1 Gaiellaceae bacterium
GGCCGCGACCACCGCGATGGTCGCTGCGTGCAGGAGCTCGGCGACGTCGGGCCCCGTGAACGTGGCGCCGACGATCACCTCGTGCTCGAGGTCGACCACGAGCCTCGCCGTCCCCGGTGCCTTGCGGCCGTAGAAGCTCGATCCGGCGACCCCGCTCGTCGGGTGGTCGACGGCGATCACCGACAACCCGGCGTCCTCGGCCGAAGCCAACGTGTGCCCCACGGCCGCGACCTGCGGGTCGGTGAAGACCACACGCGGCGAGAGGCCGCCCTGGGCACTCCTCTCAGCTCGAACGTCACCGCCGAGGATGTTCTCGGCTGCGATCCATGCCTGGTACTTGCCCATGTGCGTCAGCAGCGAGCGACCGTTCACGTCGCCGACGGCATAGAGCCAGCTCGAGCCACCGACCCGCATTCCGTCGTCGACGCTTAGGTATCCACCCGTCTCGAGCCCGACCGTCTCGAGCCCGAGCTCCTTCGTCGCCGGCCGCCGTCCGACGGCGACGAGCAGCTCGTCGCCGGTCAACCGTTCGCCGCCCTCGAGCTCGACGATCACGTGACCGTCCTTTCTCTCGACGGCGATCGCCGCGGCGCTCGTACGCACGTCGACGCCGTGCAAGCGAAGCGCCTCCGCCACGTCGTCGCTCGCGAACGGCTCCTCGCGGACGAGGATGCGGTCGAAGAGCTCGACGAGGGTCACGCTCGAGCCGAGGGACGCCCAGGCCTGTGCCAGCTCGACGCCCACGACGCCGCCACCGAGCACGATGAGGCGCTCGGGTGCCGCCTTGGCCGTCGTCGCCTCCCGGTTGGTCCAGGCAGCAGCCTCGGCGAGGCCTGGGATCGCGGGTAACGCTGGGCCCGTACCGACGGCGACGATCACAGCCCTGCGTGCGACGAGCAGCTCGTCGCCCACCCGCACGCGCCGCTCGCCTGTCAACCGCGCGAATCCTCGCACGACCGTGACATTGCGGTCCTCGAGCCAGGGAATCTGCACCGAGTCGTCGAGGTCGTGGATGATCTCGTCACGTCGGGCCAACACGGCCTCGACGTCGAGCTCGCCTGCGGAGGCCTCGAGAGCGCCTGGAATGCGCCTCGCCTCTGCAAGGGCCTCGGCCGGGCGCAGGAGCGCCTTCGACGGCATGCATCCGTAGTAGGAGCACTCGCCGCCGATCAGATGGCTTTCCACGATCGCCACGCTCAGTCCGGCTTGGCCTAGTCGTCCGGCGGCGACCTCCCCGGCGGGGCCCGCTCCGATGACGACGACGTCGAACTCGCGCACAGTTGGGTCAAGGTTCGTGCTCAAGGCATCCTCCATCGCATTCGTAGTGCGTACGAGGAGTGGACCCGATCTCGGGCCCCGGAGATTCAGGCGCCGTCGGTGAGCTCCTCGAGCCGGCGCCTGATGGCCATGCGCCCTCGGTGCAAGCGGCTCTTGAAGTTTCTGAGGTCGAGCTCGAGCAGCTCGGCAGCTTCCTCGTTCGAGAAGCCTTCGACATCGCGAAGCACCACAGCGGCGCGGTAGTGGGCGGGCAGCTCGGCCAGAAACCCTTCGAGCTTGGTCCGGAGCTCGCCCGCCTCGGCGATCTCGTGCGTCTGGGCTCCGAGGTCGGGAACCTCGAGCATGACGTCGTCGAACGGGAGCAGCTCGCGTCGGCTCTCGCGCGCCAGGAAGCGGTTCGCCTCGTTGACCGCGATCCTGTACAGCCAAGTCGAGAACCTGGCCTCGCCGCGGAAGCTGGGGAGCGCACGCCAGGCGCGAATGAAGCACTCCTGCGCCACGTCCTCTGCGGCGCTCGCGTCCCCGATCATCCGCACGAGGAGGCGGTAGAGCTGCGGTGCCTGCTGTCGGACGAGCTCGTCGAACGCGGCGGGGTCACCGTCACGGGCGCGGGCGACGAGATCGTGATCCTCGGGTACGGCCGAGTGCATTTCCGGGACCGTAGCGCCGCTCCTCACATCGGTCGAGTCGTGTGCGACGATGCTGAATCTCCTCTTGAGATCGTGGGTCCAATGGACACGTTGAGGCGACTGCTGAACAAGGTCATGAGGCCGAACCCTCGGAAGTGCGAGGAGACGCGCGCGCTGATGTCCGACTACGTCGAGGGCGAGCTCGATGCGGACGTCCGCAAGCGGGTCGAGCGTCACGTCCGCTTCTGTCACCGCTGCCATACCGTCCTCGGAAACCTGCGGAACACCGTGGGACGGCTTCGCGGTCTCCGGGACGCCGCACCGGCCGGAGAGCATCCCGACGCCGTGGCATCCCGCATCGCGCAAGACTGGCGCGAGCGCGCCTAGCCTCCTCGCGTTCTGGGTGAGCTCTCGTGGCGGATTCGCGAGAGCACGGCGCTCACCGTGGCCGGCTCAGGCGCGACCTGTTCCGGCGACCCGAGTGAACGCAGCTGCTCGAGCGTGCGCTGCAGAGAATCGAGCATCGCCCGGCAGCGATCGCAACGTGAGAGGTGGCGCCTCACGCGTGTGAGGCTTCGCCCTTCGAGCTCTCCGTCGAGGAAGTCGGACATCCGGTCACCCGTCTCCTGACAGGACGCGACCCAGGGCTTCAAGAGATGGTTCAGCATGGTTGTTTAGACGCGGTGCACGGCCGGTTCGTTTCAGCATCGTACGATCTCGGGGATGGCGCCCGGTGAGCAGCCCGATGCCGAGCTCGTTCGGCTCGCGCAGGCGGGCGACGTCGACGCGTACGCGGAGATCGTGCGGCGCCACGAGCGCCAGCTCCGAGTCGTCCTACTGCGGATCCTCGACGACGCGAGGGACGTCGAGGAGGCGGTTCAGGACTCCTTCGTCCAAGCGTGGCGCAACCTCGATCGCTACCGCGGCGAGGCTGCTCTGTTCACGTGGCTCTACCGGATCGGCGTCAACACGGCGCTCGCCCGGAGGCGGCGCAAGGGGCTCGCGACGGCCGACATCGCCGCTCTCGAAGGTCAGGACGCCCCGAGTGTCGATCGCCGGCTTGGCCCCGAGGCCGCTGCCGAGGCTGCCGATCTACGCGGCCTGGTCCTCACGGCACTCGCCGAGCTCCCCTTCGAGTTCAGGGAAGCAGTGGTTCTGCGCGACCTGGCCGGCCTCACGAATGCGGAGGTTGCCGAGGCGCTCGGCGTGAGCGTCGCCGCGGCGAAGAGCCGGATCCACCGCGGCCGCCTTCAGCTGCGCGGCCGCCTGGAGCCGCTCGACCACGACTGACCCGGCGCGAGAATCGTTTCCGGAGCACGGCGCGTCGAACTCCACGCGGGTCTGCGCTCACTGATGCCGAACCTCATTCGCCTACTGTCGGCCGCTGCGGGCGGGTACTTCCTCGGCACGGTGCCGTCTGCGGACATCGCTTCGCAGCTCGTGACCGGCGGCGCGGCTGACCTCCGCTCGAGCGGGAGCGGGAACCCCGGCGGCACGAACGCGCGACGCGTGCTCGGTCGCGGTCCCGGGTACGCGGTCGTGACCGCGGACATTGCGAAAGGGACGGCGGCGTGTGCGTGGGGCAGCCGGTGCGCCGGGGATCGCGGAGCTCACGTCGCCGGAGTAGCAGCTGTCATCGGCCACTGCTACCCGCCGTGGACGCGCTTTCGGGGAGGCAAGGGCGTCGCGACGAGCTTCGGGCAGTGTGTGTACACGTTCCCGGCCTGGGCCCCGATCGACTTCGGCGTTGCGATGGCCGTCGCCCGCATACCGCTTCTGAAGCGCCCGGCCCTCGTTTCCGTCTGCGTCTCGTCCGCGGCATGGTTGTTGGCGAGCGCCGTCTGGTGGAAGCGGGGACTCCCGAACCTCTGGGGCCCGAGGCCTACCGTCGCCCTCCCCGTGGCGAATGGAGCGACCGTTCTCGTCATCCTGTCGAGAGGCGTGACCATGCTCCAACGCCGGGAGCCTGACGAGCTCGCGATTCCTCGATGAGCGGCGTCGCGATCGTCACCGACACGAGCGCGCTGTTCCCGCCCGGCGTCGTGGACGAGCTGGGCCTGACCCAGGTCTCGGTCGGAGTCGCTCTCGACGGCGAGGCCTACGATGTGGACTCGAGGATCGAGGAGTTCTACGAGCTGCTGTCGAGCGGCGCGCGGGCGACCACCTCGCAGCCGAGCCCGGGCGACTTCCTCGGCGCCTACGCGAGTGCCGCCGCGAAGGGAGCGGCGGAGGTGCTTTCGATCCACCTCGATGCCCGCGTGTCCGGGACGACTACCTCTGCGGAGCTCGCCGCGCGCGAGGCACCCGTCCCCGTCACCGTCGTGGACTCGGGCACGGTCAGCTTCGGTGTTGGTCTGTGTGTTCGAGCCGCTGGAGACGCCGTGGCCGGTGGGGCCTCGGCGTCCGAGGCAGCCGTGGTCGCACGTCGTCTCGGCCCGACGCTGCGGAACGTCTTCGTCGCCCCTGGCGGCACAGGCGGACGCGTCGGAGAGGAGCCGGGGTGGGCCGTACACGAGCTCACGAACGGCGAGACCACGATTCTCGCGCGATGCGAGACCGTCGACCGAGCGATTGGAGCCATGGCCACGTACGTGTCCCGGACGGAGGTTCCCGTTCGCGTTGCGGTCGGTCACTCGGCGGAGGCGATCCGCTGGGCAGCGGACGCTCTCACCATCGTGCTCGATGCTCTGCCGCAAGTCGTGGATGTGGAGCGGTACCGCGTTGGCGCTGCCGTCGGAGCGCACACAGGCCCGCTCAGCTTCGGCGCCTTTTGGTGGCCGTCGGTTCAGTAGAAGGCTGCTCGGCCCTCGACTCCGGCCAGTACGCTCACGGCGTGCTCGAGGGCGAAGATCGCGTGCTGCCACCTCAGTCGACGGTCGCAGTCGACGTCGTCCGTCTCCCCCGGCGCGAGGGCACATCCGACCGCGTGGCGGTGGAGGAGCCCCTGGAGATCAGGATCGGCGGCGAGCCGGTCGCGGTCACCATGCGCACGCCAGGTCATGACGAGGAGCTTGCGCTCGGGTTCTGCGTCACGGAAGGGCTCGCGCCTGCCGCGGCCCGCGTTCCCGACGACCTCGCCGCCAACACGATCGACGTCGACGCGAGCGGATTCGATCCCGAGCGGATGCGGCGGCACTTCTACACGTCATCGTCCTGTGGGGTGTGTGGCAAGGGTGCGATCGAGGCCGTGCAGGTCACTGCTCCGCGGGTGGAAAGCGCGCTCGAGGTCGAGTGGGAGGTGGCGGCGTCGCTGCCCGATCGGCTCCTCGCGGCTCAGAGAGCGTTTGCGGCGACGGGCGGTCTCCACGCGACGGGACTGTTCACCTCTCAGGGAGAGCTCGAATGTGTCCGCGAGGACGTGGGTCGGCACAACGCGATGGACAAGGTCGTGGGCTGGGCGCTCCTCGAGGGCGTCTTGCCGCTCGAGAACCACGTCCTCTGTGTCACCGGGCGCCTGTCGTTCGAGCTCGTGCAGAAGGCCTCCGTCGCAGGATGCCCCGTTCTCGTCGCGGTCGGTGCGCCGTCCTCGCTCGCGGTCGAGCTTGCCGAGGATCGAGGGATCACGATCTGCGGCTGGGTACGGGACGGCCGCGTCACCGTCTACACCGAGCCGTGGCGGATCGTCAACTGACTGGCGCAAGACCGGAATCCGCTAGCGCGGATTCCGGTCGCGCGAAGATCCCTGAAGGCGGCCGCTTCGCGGCCGCGGCGCTCGCCTCTGACATCAAGCCTCTGGCGGCCACCGGGATCTTGCTGCTCGGCGGAGCGTCCGAGCGCTTTGGCTCGCCGAAGGCGCTCGCGCCGTTCCGCGGCGAGACGCTCGCCGAACGCGCATGGAGAGTCCTCGGCGAGGTGTGCGACGAGGTGATCGCGGTCGGCAAGAACGCGGATGAGCTCGCGCTGCCGTTCCCCGTCACAGACGACGACTCGAACGAGCGCGCACCGGTCTTCGGCGTGATGGCCGGGCTCCGAGCCGCCTCGCACGAGCTCTGCTTGATGCTTCCCGTGGACTGCCCTCTGGTGACAGCCGACGCCTTGCGTGCCCTCGCTGAAGCGCAGGCGGTTCCACACACGGGACCGCTTCCCGGCACGTATTCGAAGGCGATACTCCCCGATCTCGAGTCTCGTATTGCAACCGGCGAGCTTTCGCTCAGAGGTGTGAACGCTGCGGTGCTCGACGTCGACGAGCGCTTGTTCGCAAACGTCAACACCCGGATGGATCTGATCGAAGCGGCGGTCGCCGATTGGGCGCGGGAGCGCGACGACGTGTGCGCCGCGATCGTCGTAGGGTCGCAGGTTCGCACGGATTCAACGGCGGACCGGTGGTCAGATCTCGACATCATCCTGATCGTCGACGACCCGGAGTCCTACGCGGAGAGCGCCGCCTGGATCTCCGAGTTCGGCACGCCTGCGCTCACGTTCCTTGAGGAAACTCCCCTCGGGCAGCGCGAGCGGCGTGTCCTCTACGAGACCGGTGAGGACGTCGACCTTCCGCTCTTGCCACTCTCGGCGATCGAGCTGCTCGAGCAGAGTGCGAACGCGGCGGCACTCCTGGCCCGTGGCTATCGGCTGCTCGTCGACAAGATCGGTCTCGAGGAGCGGCTTCGGACGCTTGTCGAGTCTGCCCCGGTGCCGACCCGGCCCAGTCAGGCCGACTTCGACCAACTGGTGGCCGACTTCTGGTACCACGCGCTCTGGACGGCGAAGAAGCTTCGGCGTGGGGAGGTATTCACCGCGATCGACTGCCTCGACGGCTACATGAAGGCAAGGCTCGTCACGTTGCTCGAGTGGCACGCACGTGCGATCGACCCGAGCGTCGACACGTGGCATGCGGGACGTTTTCTCGAGCGCTGGGCTGATCCCGGCGCGCTCGCTGCGCTCGAGCGAGCCTACGCCTACTACGCCGTCCGGGATGTCGCGCGAGCGCTGTGGGAGACGACCGACCTCTTCCAGGGCCTCGAGGAGGAGACCGCGCGCCGGCTCGAGCTCACGATCGAGCTCGATCACGCGGATCTCAGGCGCCGCGTCGCCGAGGTTGTTCCCGACCCGCGCCACACCTCTACGCTTTGGCCGTGAAGCGCATCCTGTTCGCCGTCGCCATGGCCCTTCTCGTCGCCGGCTGCGCCGATGACGATCAAACCACTACGGTCGATGTCGACACAGGCACGACGACAACTACAGCAGAGACGGCCGCCGTACGCGTCTACTGGCTTCGCGACGGGAAGGTGTGGCCGGCGCTCCGCGAGGTCGACACGTCAGGCCCTGTGGAGAACATCGCCGGGCTTGCGGTTAGTGAGCTACTCAATGGGCCGACGGAGCAGGAGGAGGCTGACCTCGAGTTCACGACCGCAATCCCGGACGCGAATGTCGAGGCACAGATCACCATCGACCGTGGACTAGCGCTCGTCGACGCCAACCTCGAACTGCCAGAGGACGCTCTGGCCCAGGTGGTCTACACGCTTACCCAGTTTCCGACGGTCGAATCGGTTGAGATCGAGGGGAAGACGTACACGCGTGCCGACTTCGAAGATCTGACACCCGCGATCCTCGTCGACTCGCCGCTGCCGTTCGAGAAGGTGTCGAGCCCGCTGCGCGTGACCGGAACCGCGAACACCTTTGAGGCGACGTTCAACTACGAGCTGACGGACACCGACGGCAAGATCGTGGACGAGAACTTCGTCACCGCCACCTCGGGAACGGGGACGCGAGGCACGTTCGACTTCACCACCGATCTCTACACCGTCCCGTTCGACGGAATCGGCTCGCTGGTCGTCTTCGAGCTCTCCGCGAAGGACGGCTCTCGGATCAACCTGGTGGAGATCCCGCTCCGCATGGAGGAGTAGCCGCGGCCGCGTAAGCTCCAGACGTGGCGGACGCTCCCTGGCGGTGCTCCCAGTGCGGCACGATCAACGAGCCGGTCGCCAACGCCTGCCGTACGTGCGGCCGCTGGCCGAGCCTGTTCGACCTCGAGGCGGGCAAGGTCGACGAGATGGAGGTGGAGACCCCGCTCGCACCGGAGCCGAGCTTCGAGCCCGAGCTGCCGTTCGAGCCGGAGATCGAGTTCGACGACCTCGCACCCGAGCCCACCCAGCAGCCGCCACGAGAGCCGGCTGAGCCCGAGTCGCCGAGTGCCCGTCGGCGTCGGCTTGTGGGCTCGATCATCGTCCCGCTCGCGGTGGTGATCTACCTCGTGATCTCGATCATCGTGAACCGTTAGATGGCTGATCGGCAATTCCTCGTCGCGCGGCTGGTGGCTGAGACACGGCGCCGGCTGGCGCCGCCCGTCCTCGCCCGTATTCCCGATACGCGCTCGGACGGGTGGCGTCCCCGGCTTGGTCTCAGCCATCCCCGCATCGA
>DATDOS010000075.1:0-26823 GCA_035293125.1 Gaiellaceae bacterium
TCGATGCGGGGATGGCTGAGACCAAGCCGGGGACGCCACCCGTCCGAGCGCGTATCGGGAATACGGGCGAGGACGGGCGGCGCCAGCCGGCGCCGTGTCTCAGCCACCAGCCGCGCGACGAGGAATTGCCGATCAGCCATCCAGGCATCCTCGCAGAGCGTGATGATTGGGCGGATGCCGTTCCTTCCGCTCGAAGGCGCCCGCGTCGTCGACGTGACGACGTCGATCGCCGGGCCGTACTGCGCCGAGATCCTCGCCGCGCTCGGTGCCGAGGTTGTCAAGGTCGAGCGACCCGACACGGGGGACGACGGGCGCGCCTGGGGACCGCCGTTCTGGAACGGCGAGAGCGCGATGTTCCTCTCCGTGAATGCGGGCAAGCGCTCGCTCGCTGTCTCACTCGGTGACGAGCGCGGCCGCGAGGTCGTGCTCCGGCTCGCCGAGCGGGCCGACGTGTTCCTCCAGAGCCTGCGGCCCGGGCTCGCCGAACGAATCGGCCTCGGCCCCGACGCCGTGCGGGCTCGGAACCACCGACTCGTCTACTGCTCCGTCGGCGCGTACGGGCACGTGGGCCCACTCTCCCGCGAGCCGGGCTACGACGCCCTCATGCAGGCGGCGGGTGGCCTGATCAGCATGACCGGCGAGCCGGATCGTCCCGGCGTGCGCGTCGGCTCCTCGCTGATCGACTTGGGAACGGGCATGTGGTCGGCGCTCGGGATCGTGGCGGCGCTGCTCGAGCGCGAGAGGACGGGCGAGGGTGCGCTCGTCGACACCTCGCTGTACGAGACCGCTCTCGGCTACATCGGGTACCACCTCGTCGGCTATCTCGCGGACGGCACCGTACCCACGGGTCAGGGCACCGTCTTCCCGATGGTCGCTCCGTACCAGGTCTTCCCCACCCGCGACGGCGAGCTGATGATCGCGGGGGGGAACGACAGGCTCTTCGCGCTCCTGTGCGGCGTCCTCGACCTACCCGAGCTCGTCTCGGACGCGCGCTTTCGCACGAACCCCGATCGTGTGGGGAATCGAGAGCAGCTCGTCGCACTGCTCTCGGAGAGGCTCCGTGAGCGCGATACCGACGAGTGGCACGAGCTCCTCACGGCGTCGGGCGTCCCGGCCGCGCCCGTCGCGGACGTCGCGGAGGTCGTCGCGGCCGAGCAGACGAACGCGCTCCGGATGCTCCAGCCGCTCGCGCACCCTCGCATCCCCGGGTTACGGCTCGCCGCGCTCCCGCTCTCGTTCGACGGCACGCGCGCCGACCACCGGCTGCCGCCGCCGGTCGTCGGCGAGCACTCCGTCGAGATCCTGCGCGAGATCGGCTACCCCGACGACGAGATCGCCGAGCTCGCGACGGCAGGAGTCGTGCGTGCCGAAGGCGCCGACTAGTCTGAGGACCGGATGGCACACGTCTCACCCTCCTTCTCTGCGACGCTTCGCGTACGCCTCGACGACACGCCGGGGTCATTCGCCCGTCTTGCCGAGGCGATCGGCGACGCGGGCGGCTTGCTCGGCTCGATCGACATCGTGCGCGTCGAGCCACGACACAAAGTGCGCGACGTCACGGTCTCGGCCTCGGACGATGAGCACTTGCACCAGATCGTCGAAGCGGCGCGGGGGGTCGAAGGGGTCGAGGTGCTGCGCATCTCGGATCGAACGTTCCTCATGCACCTCGGCGGGAAGATCGAGATCCGCTCGAAGATTCCCCTGAAGACACGCGACGACCTCTCCATGGCCTACACGCCCGGCGTCGCGCGCATCTCCCGGGCCATCGCCGACGACCCTTCGGCCGCGTGGAACCTCACCATCAAGAAGAACACCGTCGCGGTCGTCTCGGACGGGACCGCAGTGCTCGGGCTCGGCGATATCGGGCCGGAGGCGGCGATGCCGGTCATGGAGGGGAAGGCCCTCTTGTTCAAGGAGTTCGGCGGCGTCGACGCGTGGCCCATCTGCCTGGCCACCAAGGACGCCGACGAGATCGTCGCGGTGTGCAAGGCGATCGCTCCCGGGTTCGGGGGGATCAACCTCGAGGACATCTCGGCGCCGCGCTGCTTCGAGATCGAGTCGAGGCTGCGAAAGGAGCTGGACATCCCCGTCTTCCACGACGACCAGCACGGGACCGCGATCGTCGTCCTCGCTGCACTGGTGAACGCCCTCCGCGTGGTGGACAAGCGGATCGAGGACATCAAGATCGTCATGACAGGCATCGGCGCGGCAGGCATCGCGACGACCGACGTGCTTCTCGCGTCCGGCGTACGACGCATCGTCGGCTGCGACCACGAGGGCGCCGTCTACCGAGGACGGCCGGGACTTGCCCCGCACAAGGAGGCGTACGCGGCACGCACCAATCCCGAAGGCGAGCGCGGGAGCGCCGACGAGGTCCTTGCGGGCGCTGACGTCTTCATCGGCCTCTCCGCTCCCGGTGCCGTCAGCGCGGTCGGTGTACGGAGCATGGCGAGGGACGCGATCGTGTTCGCGATGGCCAACCCGACCCCCGAGGTCATGCCGGAGGAGATCTCCGATGCAGTCGCAGTCGTCGCCACCGGGCGCTCGGACTACCCGAACCAGATCAACAACGTCCTCGCGTTCCCGGGAGTCTTCCGCGGCGCGCTCGACGTCCGCGCAGCGTCGATCACGCGGGAGATGGAAGTCGCGGCAGCGCACGCCATCGCGTCGGTGATCCCGGACGACGAGCTCGGCCCCGAGTACATCGTCCCGAGTGTCTTCAACCGGGATGTCGCACCGCGGGTCGCCGCCGAGGTCGCGGCGGCCGCGGAGAAGTCGGGTGTCGCCCGCAGGCCGCGTCCCCGCGCCTGACCTCACTCGTAGGCGATGGCCTGGAGCGGATCGAGCTTGGCGGCTCGCCGCGCCGGGAAGATCGCCGCCACGATGCCGACGACGACCGCGGCGATCACGAACACGATCACCTGGGTCGTCGGGAACGAGAAGACGAGGAAGTCGACCCGCGCGATCAGCAGCGCCGCGAGAACGATTCCGAGCACGATCCCGAGAGCCGCCCCGATGAGCGCCGTGATCACGCTCTCGTGCCGGATCATCCGGCGTACCTGCCGGCGCGTCATGCCGATCGCGCGCAGCATCCCGATCTCCCGCGTCCTCTCGAACACCGTGAGCACAAGCGTGTTCACGATGCCGAACAGGCTCACGATCACCGAGAGTGCAAGCAAGACGTAGAGGATGTTGAGCACCGAGCTGAGGCCGGAGATCTGGTTGTCGATGAACTGCTCGCGCGTCTGCACCTTCGAGTTCGGGAACTCTGCGAGCGCCTCCTCGAGAGCAGGCGTGTTCGCGTCGCTCACGTCGCCCGCCATGGCGATGAACGTGTAGAGGTTGCGCGGGTTGTCGACCTTCGCGTCCCAGGCCTCCGTCGAGATGGTCACGTTGCCGAAGGGCGAGCCCCCGGTCGGCGGGTCGAAGATCCCTCGCACGGCGTAGCGTTCCGTCGAGCCGTCGGGGAAGGTCAGCTCGATCGGCGACCCGACGACGAGGTCGTTCGCATCGGCGTATCCGTCATCGACGAACGCGCCGTCGGCTCCGAGGTCGGCCAGCACGTCCTGTGAGCCGTCCTTCCATTTCAGAATGATCAGCTCGCGCGCTGTCGGGTCGACAGCCGTCGCGAAGATCGTCTCGCCGAACGCGCGCACCTCGCCGGTGCGGACGTTCATCACCGCCACGACGCCGGGCGCCTGCCCCGCGGCGTTCGCAGCGTCGGCCGGGATGGGTGAGAAGTTGTTCTGCGCCGTGATCGCGTAGTCCGAGTCAGACGTCTTCCAGAGGTCGTTCACCGACCCCTCGAACGACGCAATAATCCCCGCCGCGAGAGTGGCGACGAGCGTGACGAGCGCGAGGCCGATCATGAGCGCGGCGGCCGTCGACGCCGTCCGCTGTGGATTGCGCCGAGCGTTCTCGCTGCCGACCCGCGTCGTCGAGCGGTCCGGGATCACGCCCGGGAACTCGGCCGGCCACTCTGGCTCCCAGCGCGTGACCACCTTCCGCAGCCACATCCCGAGCACGATCGTGAGGATCAACGCGTTGAGGAGAGCACCCGCGATGAAGGCGAGCACTCGCTTGCCGGCGGAACCGGGCCCCCATGCGCCGTAGCGCAGGAGCCAGTACGGAAGCGTGAAGAACGGCCAGAAGACGACGAGCAGCGCGAACACCGACCAGCGAGCGATCGGGGACATGAACGCCGACAAACTCGGAATAAGGCGGGTCGTGACCCGCGCGACGCCGAAGAACACGAGCAGCACCCCGACGCCCATCCAGAGGAGCACGCTGGTCGTTCCGAGGCCCGGAACGAACAGCCCGTAGATCAGGGCCGCGAAACCGAGCCCGCACGACACGAGGGCGCCGAGCGTGCGCGACGGGAACAGAGCGCAGCCGAAGAGGGTCAAGATCAGGCCGAGCACGGCCAACAGTGCGCTGACGAGCGCATTGCCGGGCGTCGTTGTGATGGCGACGACGCCGACGGTCACTCCCACGCCCGTCATCAGCGCTCCTGCCAGCGTGCTTCTGACGCGATCGAGCGGCTCGTCGGGCAGGATCGCGCCCTCGCGAACGGCTGCGATCGGCGGAACCATCGTCGCGCGGAAGCCTGGATAGACACTCGCGAGGAACGTCACGAGAATCCCGGCCGCGAGCGCGACGACGATCGTCCGGGGCTCGAAGACCAGCCCCGAGTTCGGGAGCGTGAAACCGACGGCGTCGAAGAGCTGGAAGAGGCCCTTGGCGAGCAGGAGCCCGAGGAAGAGCCCCACGATCGACGCGACCGTGCCCACGACGAGCGCCTCGACCATCACCGATCCGAGAACCTGGCGATTCGTCGCGCCGATCGTTCGCAGCGTCGCGAATTCCCGCGTCCGCTGGGCGATCGTGATCGACAACGAGTTCGCGATGACGAAGGAGCCGACGAAGAGGGCGACGCCGCCGAACGCGAGGAGGAAGCCCTGGAGGAACGAGATGAACTCACTCGTCTCGTCGGAGTCCGCCTGCGCCTGCTCACCGCCTGTCTTCACCTGGGCGCCCGGCGGCAGGATCTCCTCGATCTCGCGGACGAGCTCCGCGTCGGGAACGTCCGGCTTGGCAGCGACGGCGATCTCGTCGACCCGCCCCACCTTCTTAAAGAGCCGCTGCGCGGTCGGGAGGTCGAGGCCGGCCAAGGTCGCCCCGCCGATGGTCAAACCTGAGCTGAACTGGATGATTCCGGAGACCCGAAGACGCTCGACCGGGCCCTCGGCCTGAACGCCGATCGTCTCTCCGACCTGGAAGTCTTCGTCTGCGGCGGTCTCCTTGTCCACGACGACCTCGTTCGATCCGGGCCACGATCCGTCGACGAGGGTCAGCGGATTGAAGTCCGAGTCACCGTTTGCGATCGAGAATCCGAGGTTCGGGGCGCCGCCTGACACGACGGCTTTCCCGTCGTCGCCGATGAGCTGCGTCGCGTCGGAGTCGACGCTGCCCTCGGCTTCGGCGACGCTCGGAAGCTCGCGCACCTCGCCAAGCAGGCCCTCATCGAGCGTCGGATCGGTGACCCCGCTCCCGTCGGAGAGGTCGAAGGCCGACCTTCCGGTGATGACCGCGCTCGAGCCCTTGCGGATGTCCGTGAAGATCTTGTCGAACGCCTGATCGATCGAGTCCGTCAGGACGTAGGTGCCGCTGATCATCGCGACGCCGAGGACGATCGCCAGCGCCGTCAGCGCCGTTCGAAGCTTGCGACTCAGAAGGCCTCGGATGGCGAAGCGCGTCACGCGCTCAGCTCTTCCATCGCCGCGATGACCTCATGCGGGCTCGCCCCGCGCATCTCGCGCACGATCTCACCGTCGGCGAGGAAGAGGATGCGGTCGGCGATCGCGGCCGCTCTGGGTTCGTGCGTGACCATGACGGTGGTCTGACCCCGGGAGTCGACGGACGCGCGAAGAAGCTCGAGGATCTCGTAGCCCGTCGCAGAGTCGAGGTTCCCGGTCGGCTCGTCCGCGAAGAGCACGGTGGGCTGCGAGACGAGAGCGCGCGCGATCGCGACCCGCTGCTGTTGCCCGCCCGAGAGCTCCGACGGCCGGTGCTTCAGCCGATCGGCGAGCCCGACGTCCCTCACGATCTGCTCGACCCAGCCGGCGTCGGGCTTCTCGCCCGCGATCGTGAGCGGGAGCCGGATGTTCTCGTCCGCCGTCAGCATCGGGAGCAGGTTGAAGAACTGGAAGACGAAGCCGATGTGCTCGCGGCGCAACTTCGTCAGATCGTTGTCGCCGAGCGTCGTGATCTCCGTCCCTGCGACGTGGACCGTGCCGCTGGTCGGCTTGTCGAGGCCCGCGAGGATGTGCATCAGGGTCGACTTGCCGGAGCCGGACGGCCCCATGACCGCTGTCAGTCGCGCCCGCTCGATCTCGACCGAGACGCCCCGAAGCGCGTCGACAGCCGTCTCTCCCTCTCCGTAGCGCCGCGCGATCTCGGACGCGACGACGACTGCACCGTTCCCGTTTCCGCTCACTCCTCCCGGCTCCTCTCTGTCAGGGGCGGCAAACGCTAGCCGACGTCACCCATTCGGCTCATTGCGCACAGCGCCGACTGGGGCAGAGTTCGGGTGTGGAGTCGCGACTCGAGATCCGCACGACCCTGGAGCGAGCCCGAGCGGCCACCGAAGGGCTGCTCGAGCCGATATCGGACGTCGAGCTCGTCGCGCAGATCTCGCCGATCCAGTCGCCTCTGGTGTGGGACTACGCGCACATCGCGTACTTCGAGGAGCTCTGGCTGCTCCGCAACGTCAACGGCGACCCGCCGATCTCCTGCCTCCACGACGAGGTGTACGACGCCTTTCGGCACGAGCGCAGCGAGCGCTCGGAGCTCCCGATTCTCCGTCCTGCCGCCGCCCGGGCGTACGCAGCGGACGTGCGCGAGCGGGTCCTCGACGCGCTCGAGCACATCGATCTCGACGCATCGAATGCCCTGCTGTCACGAGGCTTCGTCTTCGGCCTCGTGATCCAGCACGAGCTCCAGCGCCAGGAGACGATGCTCCAGACGCTGCAGCTGCGGACCAAGGCCGAGTATCCGGTCCCCGACGGCCCCGCCCCGGACCGTGCCCCCGCCGGGCCCTACGAGCTTCACGTCCCAGGAGGCTCGTTCGTCCTCGGCGCCGTCGACGAGCCGTGGGCGTACGACAACGAGCTCGTCGCGCACGAGGTCGAGCTCCGCCCCTTCTGGATCGACCGCACACCGGTGACCAACGGCGACTTCGAGAAGTTCGTCGCGGACAAGGGGTATCGATCGAGGAAGCTCTGGAGCGCCGAGGCGTGGGAGTGGCGCGAGCGCGAGAGTGCGAACGCGCCGCTCTACTGGGAGAAGGGCAAGGACGGCTGGGATCGCGTTCGCTTCGGCCGACGGGAGCCCGTCCCGGTAGACGAGCCGGTGCAGCACGTCTCCTGGTACGAGGCCGCCGCCTTCGCGCGCTGGGCGGGGAAGCGTCTGCCCACGGAGATCGAGTGGGAGCGCGCGGCCGGCTGGCACGAGCGCGAGGGGAAGATGCGCTACCCGTGGGGGCAGGAGTGGATGGGCTTCGAGGCGAGTCTCGATCACCGTCGCTTCTCCCCCGCGCCTGCGGGTTCCTACGCCGGTGGCGTCAGTCCCGTCGGCTGCGTGCAGACGGCCGGCGACGTCTGGGAGTGGACGTCGTCGTACTTCCAACCGTACCCGGGCTTTCTCGCGTTCCCGTATCCGGAGTACTCGGAGGTCTTCTTCGGCGAGGAGTACCGCGTCCTCCGCGGCGGCTCGTGGGCGACCGACGCCCTCGTCGCACGCACGTCCTTCCGCAACTGGGACTACCCGCAGCGGCGCCAGATCTTCGCCGGCTTCCGCTGCGCGAGGGACGCGTAGGTCCTCGTGATCGACCGCACGGCGCTCGTACCCCGAGTCCGCATCGACGTGCTCATCGACGAGGGCGATGCGCTCCTCAGTGGACCTCGGCTTCCGTTCGGTGGGGGCGCAGGTCGTGCAGGTCCCCGGACTCGGTGTCGAAGTCTCCTTCGCCGGCGGCGAGCACCTGCGGGTGCAGGTCAGCTCGAAGTTCAGGCGTGAGAGCGTCGAGTCCGAGCTGGCCGCTTGCCAAGAGCCGCTCCGCCGCCTACGGTCACCGCGGACTGATCGCTGACTGGAGGCCACGATGACCTACTCGAGCCTGCTCTACGCGACCGAAGGGCGCATCGCCTGCATCACCCTCAACCGGCCCGAGCGCCTGAACGCGATCGACGACACGATGCCGGGCGAGATCCGGCACGCCGTGGAGGAGGCGAACGCCGACGACAGGGTCCACGTGATCGTCCTCAAGGGCGCCGGGCGGGCCTTCTGCTCGGGCTACGACCTCGAGCTGTACGCCGAGGGGAAGAGCTCCGGGATCCAGGAGGAGATGCCCTGGGACCCGATGCGGGACTACCGGCTCATGAAGCGCAACACGGACGACTTTCTCTCGCTGTGGCGATCGCCCAAGCCCACCATCTGCAAGGTGCACGGGTTCGCCGTGGCCGGCGGCAGCGACCTCGCGCTCTGCGCGGATCTCGTGGTAATGGCCGAGGACGCCCGCATCGGCTACATGCCCGCGCGCGTATGGGGCTGCCCGACGACGGCGATGTGGGTCTACCGGCTCGGGGCCGAGCGGGCGAAGCGAATGCTCCTCTCCGGGGACACGATCGACGGACACACCGCGGAGGCGTGGGGCCTCGTCAGCAAGGCAGTCCCGGCCGAGGAGCTCGACGCGGAGGTCGATGCCCTGGCGGAGAGGCTCGCCGGCGTCCCCCGCAACCAGCTTCAGATGCAGAAGCTCCTGATCAACCAGGCGTACGAGAACATGGGCCTCTCGACGACGCAGCTGCTCGCCACTCTGTTCGACGGCATCGCCAGGCACTCGCCGGAAGGCATGTGGTTCAAGCGGGAGGCCGAGGAGCACGGGTTCCACGCCGCGGTCGAGTGGCGCGACTCCGGTCGCTACCTGCCGGACGGCGAGGACGCCCTGGCGCGGCTGCGAGCGAGCGAGCAGGCGCAATGACGGCTCGCTTCACGGAGTCCTACTGGCCGGCCGACGTAAGGACAGAGCTCGTCGAGCTGACCGTCGGGGGACTGCTGCGAGAGGCCGCTGCCGAGGTCCCGGAGGGCGTCGCCCTCGTCGCAGGCGTTCCGGTGGCAGCGGAGCGGCGGCGCTGGACGTACGCCGAGCTGCTCGCGGACAGCGAGCGCACGGCCCGCGCGCTGGCCGGCCGCTTCGCCCCCGGCGAGCGCGTGGCCGTGTGGGCGCCGAACGTGCCCGAGTGGCTGCTGCTCGAGTTCGGTGCTGCGCTCGCCGGCCTCACGCTGGTGACCGTCAACCCGGCGCTGCGCCGCGACGAGGTGCGCCACGTGCTTTCCCAGTCGCGCTGCTCGGGCGTCCTCTTCACGGAGGAGTTCCGCGGCAACCCGATGCGAGAGACGATCGCAGGCCTGCTCGGGGAGCTCCCGCTCATCCGCGAGGCGGTAGGGCTGTCCGGCTTCGAGACCTTCCTCGCCGGAGGCGACGCCACGGCGGTCCTGGCAGACGTGTTCCCGTCCGATCCCGTTCAGATCCAGTACACGTCGGGGACGACGGGCGTTCCCAAGGGAGCGCTCCTCCACCACCGGGGGATCGTCAACAACGCCCGCTTCGTCGTCGACCGCGCCGGCTTCGAGGACGGGGGCGTGTGGGTCGACCCGATGCCCCTCTTCCACACCGCCGGGTGCGTCCTGAGTGCGCTCGGCGCGCTCTGGCGGCGAGGCACGCACGTGCTCGTTCCGGCCTTCGACCCCGCGCTCGTGCTCGAGCTGCTCGAGGCCGAGCGAGGAACGATCCTGATCGGCGTGCCGACGATGCTGATCGCCGTGCTCGACCACCCCGACTTCCCCCGCCGCGACCTCTCCTCGGTCAACGCCGCCCTGTCGGGCGGCGCTCCCGTGCCGGCGGAGCTCGTGCGGCGGGTCGAGTCGTCGCTCGGGTGCCCGTTCTCGATCGTCTTCGGCCAGACCGAGCTGGCACCGACCGTGACGCAGACCCGCCTCGAGGACACCCCTGCCGACCAGGCGGAAACGATCGGGCAGCCGCTCCCGCACGTGGAGGTGAAGGTCGCCGACCCCGTCACCGGCGCGGTGCTTCCCATCGGCGAGCAGGGCGAGATCTGCGCGCGGGGGTACCAGGTCATGCTGGGCTACTTCGACATGCCCGAGGCGACCGCCGAGACGATCGACGCCGACGGCTGGCTGCACACGGGCGACCTCGGGACGATGGACGAGCGCGGCTACTTCCGCGTCACCGGCAGGCTCAAGGACATGATCATCCGCGGCGGCGAGAACATCTATCCCCGCGAGATCGAGGATCTGCTGTTCACCCATCCGGCCGTGGCCGAGGCGGCCGTGCTCGGCATTCCCGACGCGCTCTGGGGCGAGCAGGTGGGCGTCGTCATCCGTGCGGCGGACCCGGGGCGCCCGCCCACCCCAGGGGAGCTCCACGACTTCTGCCGGGCACACCTCGCTCCCCAGAAGACGCCGACGCTCTGGTACCTGGCGGACGCCTTTCCGCTCACGGCCTCCGGCAAGATCCAGAAGTTCGTCCTCCGCGAACGCGCGGCTGCCGGGGAGCTGCCACGGCTCCAGGAGCCCGTCTCGCCGTAGAGGTGCTCACCACGCGCTGCGCGCGTGCTCCCACCAGCCGGCAGCGAACTGCTCGTCGTCCAGTGCGCGACGGCGCTCGCGGAAGCGCTCGACCTCCATGCCGACGGGGACGCGGAGCGGAGTCGCCGGGTCCTCGACCGCATCGGCGATCGCCACCGCCACCTCGGCCACGTCGGGGAGCGCCCGCGAGCGGAACGTCGGAAACGTCTGCTCGAACAGCGGCGCGTAGGGGCTGGTGCCGTCCGCGAGCACCGCGCTGACGTCGAGAGCGTCCCAGACGCCGGTCTCGTAGGGCCCGGGCGCGACGATCGCGACTCTCACGCCGAAGCGCGCAGCCTCGTAGGCGAGCGCCTCGGACATCGCCTCCAGCGCGAACTTCGAGGCTGCGTAGAGCCCGCCCAGCGGCGGAACGAGCCTGCCGTTCAGCGAGCTGACCTGGACGACGACGCCGCTCCCCTGCGCACGCATCAGCGGGACGGCCGCGTTGACGACGCGCAGCGGCCCGAGGACGTTCGTGTCGAAGATCCGCCGCGTCTGCTCGACGGTCGCCTCCTCGATGCTCGTCGCCGCACCGAAGCCGGCGTTGTTGACCACAGCGTCGATGCGGGCCTCCGCGTTTACGACGGCGTCGAGCGCACGTGCGACCTCGGCGTCGTCGGTGACGTCGAGCTCGAGGACGACGGTGTGCGGCGAGAGCCGCGCCGCCGCTTCGGCGTTGCGGCCGCCGGGATCGCGCATTCCCGCGTAGACGCGGTGGCCGCGTCGCGCCAGCTCGAGCGCCGCGTCGAGGCCGATGCCACGCGAGGCCCCAGTCACGAGGCAGACGAGGTGGGCGCCCATGGCCGCAGATCTTCTCACGTGCTGTCGGTGACGTCCGGCGCGTGCGACCGGCGTGCCAGACGCGCTAGCGCATGAGCGCGGTGGCTTCAGTCAGGACCTCGCCGAGGATGCCCACGATCTCGTCGAACTCGGCCTGGCCGGCGACGAGCGGCGGCGAGATCTGGATCACCGGGTCGCCGCGGTCGTCCGCACGGCAGATCATGCCCGCGTCGAACAGCGCGTTCGAGAGGTAGCCGCGCAGCAGCTTCTCGCACTCCTCGTCCGAGAACGTCTCGCGCGTCTCTCGGTCCTTGACGAGCTCGATGGCCCAGAAGTAGCCCGTCCCGCGCAGGTCGCCCACGATCGGAATGTCGAGGAGCTGCGCAAGCGTCGAGCGGAAGGCGTCCTCGTTCTCGCGCACGTGCTCGACGATCCGCTCGCGCTTCATGATCTCGATGTTCTTGAGCGCGATCGCGCTCATCACCGGATGCCCGCCGAAGGTGATCCCGTGCGAGAACATCGAGGTCGCGCCCAGGAAGGGCTCCATGACCTTGTCCGTCGCGACGACCCCGCCGATGGCGGCGTAGGAGGACGACAAGCCCTTTGCCATCGTGACGATGTCCGGCCGGATGTCGTAGCGCTCGGAGCCGAACCAGTGGCCCAGGCGGCCGAAGGCGGTGATGACCTCGTCGGCGGAGAGCAGGATGTCGTAGCGGTCGCAGATCTCGCGCACGCCCTGCCAGTAACCGACCGGTGGCGTGAAGCAGCCGCCGGCGTTCTGCACCGGCTCCATGTGGACGAGACAGATCGTGTCCGGCCCCATCGAGAGGATCGTCTGCTCCAAGTCGGAGAGCAGGAACCGCGTGAACTCCTCCTCCGTCTCCTCGGGTGGCCGGTGGTAGCGGTTCGTGTTCGAGACGTGCCGCACCTCCGGCACCAGCGGCTCGAACGGCGTCTTGATCGACGGGATGCCGTTGATCGAGAGCGCGCCCATGGTGGTTCCGTGGTACGCGATGTGACGGGCGATCGCCTTGTACTTTCGAGGGTGGGTCTGCAGCGCCGCGACGCGCTCGTCGTGCCGCGTCTCGGGCTCCGCCGGGGCGGCCGGAGCGGCGCGGCCGCCGCGTGCGAGGTAGTACTCGCGCGCCAGCTTCCAGGCCGACTCGACCGCCTCGGAGCCGCCGGAGCAGAAGAAGACGCGGTTCAGGTCTCCCGGAGCAAGCGAGGCGACCTCCGCAGCGAGCTCGATCGCGCGCGGGTGCGCGTACGACCAGTTCGTGTAGAACGGCAGCTCGCGCATCTGCTCGAGCGCCGCCTGGCCGATCTCCTCGCCGAACGAGTAGCCGATGTTGACGGAGAAGAGCCCCGCGAGCGCGTCGAGGTAGCGCTTCCCATTCGAGTCCTCGAGGTAGCACCCATCGCCGCGGACGATGATCGGGACGTCCGCCGTCTCGAACCCGCCCATGCGGGTGAAGTGCATCCAGAGGTGCTCCTTGGCGGCCTTCTGCAGATCGAGCGGCGCAATCGTGGTCGAGGTCATGTGGCTCCCTGTGTTCGTCGTGCGTGTCGGTACTGCCAGAAGACGTTACCGAGGGCAAGGCCGATGGCGACGAGGAAGATGGCGCTCGCGACGACGTTCACCTGGGGCGGGACGGCGACGCGCGCGATGCCCCAGACGAAGACTGGGAACGTCTGAGTGCCTCCTGCATTGAAGTACGTGATCACGAAGTCGTCGATGGAGAGGGCGAATCCGAGGAGCGCAGCTGCGAGCATCGCCGGAGCGATGAGCGGGAGTGTCACTTTCCGGAAGGTTGTCCACTCGTTCGCGCCGAGGTCCATCGCCGCCTCCTCGAGGTGCCGGTCGAACCCGATCAGTCGAGCCTTCACGGTCACCACGATGAAGCTGACGATGAACATCACGTGCGCAATGAAGATCGTCCAGAAGCCGAGGTTCAACTCCGTCGCCGCGATCCGTATCGGCAAGACGTTGAGGAACAAGGTGAGCAAGGAGGCGCCGAGCACGATCTCCGGCGTGGACATCGGCAGGAAGACGAGGAGGTTCGTCGTCGCGCGGCCGCGGAACTGGTAGCGAACGATGCCCATCGCCATCAGCGTTCCGAGAACGGTTGCGACGAGCGTCGCGAGGAAGCCGACCTGGAGGGACGTGACGAGCGCATCTCGGAGGCCGAGCACGGAGTCCCAGTTGATCCAGTTGTCGAGCGTGAACCCCTGCCAGACGTAGTTGAAGCGGCCCTTGGGGGCGTTGAACGAGAACAGGATCACGACTGTGATCGGCAGCATCAAGTAGGCCACCACGAGGAGCGCGTACACGGTGAGGGCGTGGCGCTTCGCGAATCGCCACACACGGGCGGCGATGCTCGGCCGGGACCGAGGCGCGATCGTCTCCGCGGCTGTCGTCATCCCGTCAACTTCTCTGTGCCGACGACGCGGGCATAGACGAGGAGCGCCACGAGGATCGTCCCCATCAGGAGGAACGAGAGTGACGCCGCGGTCGGGTAGTCGAGCGACTCTAGGAACTTCGCCTGGATGACGTTGCCGATCATCGACTGTTTCGGCGTCCCGAGGAGCGCTGCGTTGATGAAGTCCCCTGCCGCGGGAATGAACGTGAGGAGCGTGCCTGCGACGATTCCTGGCGCGGAGAGCGGCAGCGTGACGCGGAGGAACGCCTGGGTCGACGACGCATAGAGGTCCTTGGCGGCCTCCAAGAGCCGTGGGTCGATCTGCTCCAGCGAGACGTAGAGCGGGAGCGCCATAAAGGGGAAGAAGTTGTAAGTGATGCCCGAGACGACGGCGAAGGTCGTCGCGAGCAGCCGGCCGTCCTCGTCGAGCACGTGAACGCCGCGGAGGAACCCGACGACAGGACCCTCGTCGGCGAGGATGTTGAGCCACGCCAGCGTCCTGATCAGGTAGGTGACGAAGAACGGCGCGACGATGAAGAGCAGGAACACGTTCCGCCACGGCCCCGCCCTGAAGGCGATCCAGTAGGCGAGCGGATAGGCGAGCAGAAGGCTCACGACCGTGGCGATCCCCGCGTACAGGAACGAGCGCCCGAGCTGCGTCCGGTACTCGGAGAACGCGTCCGTGAAGTTCGAGAACTCCCAGGTGAACTCGAAGTTCGGGAAGACGCCCGACTGGAGCGACTGGTACCCGAGGAACGTGAGCGGGATCAGGAAGAAGATCGCAAGCCAGAGGAGCCCCGGCGCGAGCAGCAGGTACGGCGTGAGCCCGCGGTGGCGG
Organism: Gaiellaceae bacterium; assembly: GCA_035293125.1. Taxonomy (GTDB): domain Bacteria; phylum Actinomycetota; class Thermoleophilia; order Gaiellales; family Gaiellaceae; genus GMQP-bins7. The sequence continues at coordinate 14,746 of DATDOS010000075.1, forward strand.
TGGAAGAAGGAGCCCATCTACCGATCGCGGGTGCCTGGCTTCAGCCAGGCACCCTGGACCGGGGGTCCGGCTGAAGCCAGACCCCGCCTTCCTTACCCAACCGGCTCACTGGCCGAGGACTCCCTGCCAGAGCGTGATGTACTCGTCGTTGTCGAGCGCCTCGGAGTCGAACTGGTTGACCTGTGACAGCGTCTGATCGTCCGGGAAAATCAGCGTGTTCCGCGCCGTCTCTGGATCGGTCTTCTCGAGCTCTTCCTTTGCTCCCTTGACCGGGGTCACGTAGTTGACGTAGGCGGCGATCTGCGCGGCGATCGCAGGGTCATACACGAAGTTCATGTACGTCGAGGCGGTCGCGACGCTTCCTCCGGTCGGGATGAGCATGTTGTCCGTCCAGATCATTCCGCCGGCCTCGGGGATCGCCCACTTCAGCTTCGGGTTGTCGGCGAGGAGCTGCACGACGTCGCCCGACCACGCCACGGCTGCCGCGAGGTCGCCGTTGGCGAGCGGCTGCGAGTAGTCGTTGCCTGTGAACTTTCGGATCTGGCCAGAGTCAACCGCTGCCTGAACCGTGTCGATGGCCCGATTGAAGCTCTCGTCGGTGACCGAGCTCGGATCGTCTCCGTTCTGGAGCATGACGAGGCCGACCGAGTCGGCCATCTCCTTCAGCATCGTGACCTTGCCTTTGAGGTTCGTGTCCTCGAGCAGCTGCTGCACAGTCGTCACCGGCCCCGTCAGGTCCTCGTTCCAGGCGATGCCGGTCATGCCCGACTGCCATGGCAGCGAGTACTCCCGGTTCGGGTCGAACGGAGGACTTGCCTGGGCGTCGACGAGGTTGGACATGTTCGGGATCAGATCCTTGTCGAGCTTCTGGACCCACCCCTCGTTGACGAGGAGCCCGGGGAAGCGGGAGTTGTCGGTGAAGACGAAGATGTCGCGGCCGACGCCCTGCCCTTGCGAGAGCGGGCCCTGAACCTTCGCGAAGTACTCGCCGTTGTCATTGATGTCCTCGAAGTAGTTGACCTTGATCCCTGTCTCGAGTGTGAACTTCTCGAGGGTGGTGGGCTTGTCTATGTCGATGTAGAGCTCCCAGTTCGAGAAGTTGAGGACGTCCTTCAGCTCACCGCCGCCTGCATCGCCGCCCCCGCCGCCCCCGCAAGCCGCGAGCAGCGAAGGGAAGGCGAGCAGAGCCGTCCCGGCCGCTCCTCGTCGAATGAGCTCCTGTCGCGTCCACCGAGGGTTCATGCCGTTTCCTCCTCTCCCAGTGGCTGGTCCCCAGCGACCACGAAGGTCGACTCCGGAGCCCAGCTCAAGATGACGTTCGTGCCGGGAGGCGGAACGCGCCCTCCGGCATCGAGGTTCTGCGCGAACACGTGCACCGTGCCCGCGGCCGTGCGCACGACGACATGCGTCGCGACACCGATGTATGCGGTCTCGGAGATCGCCCCGGGGAGCTCGTTCGCGCCTCCGCCGGCGCCGAGGGTGATCTTCTCCGGCCGCACGCCCGCGGCGACCGGTCCCGAGCGTCCGTTGACCTTCGCGCGGACGATCGTCCCGTCGTCCAGGCGAATGGCATCCGGGCCCTCGACGGTGCCCGGAAGCAGGTTCGAGGCCCCGAGGAACCCGGCGACGAACGCCGTCGCCGGCCGTTCGTAGAGCTCCTCCGGCGGGCCGAGCTGCTCGATGCGGCCCTGGTTCATGACCGCGATCGTGTCGGCCATCGTCATCGCCTCTTCCTGGTCGTGCGTGACGTGGACGAACGTGATCCCGACCTCGTGCTGGATGCGCTTGAGCTCGAGCTGCATCTGCTTGCGGAGCTTGAGATCGAGCGCGCCGAGCGGCTCGTCGAGCAGGAGGACGCGAGGATGGTTGACCAGCGCACGACCGAGGGCGACGCGCTGCTGCTGGCCGCCCGAGAGCTGCTTGGGCTTGCGCTTCCCGAACCCCGACAGGCCGACGAGCTCGAGCATCTCCGCGACGCGGCTCTTGAGCTCTCCCTTTGGCACTCCCTTGCGTTCGAGCCCGAACGCGACGTTGTCCTCGACCGACATGTGCGGAAAGAGCGCGTAGCTCTGGAACACCGTGTTGACGTCGCGCTTGTACGGCGGTCGCCCGACGACGTCCTGGTCGCCGAGGAAGATCCGCCCCTCGGTCGGCTCTTCGAAGCCGCCGATCATCCTGAGCGTCGTCGTCTTGCCACAGCCCGACGGCCCGAGCAGCGCGAAGAACGAACCCCGAGGGACCTCCATCGAGATCCCGTCGACGGCGATCGCGTCGTCGAACCGCTTGACCACGCCCTCGAGCCGAACATCGGGAGCCTGGCGCCCCTGGCCGCCGCCGGCTCCCGCCGGGCGAAGCCCGGCTTCGCCGGTGGCTGGCGCCGCTGAAGGCCCCGTGCTCTCCGGGCCCGTATTACCCATACTGTGCCCTCCGGCCCGGCGCCTTCAGCAGCGCCCCAGGAACGCCAGTTGCCTGCGTTCGCATCATGCGAGCTTCACGCAGACGTGCTTGATGCGGGTGTACTCCTCCATGGAGTAGAGGGACATGTCCTTCCCGTAGCCCGACTCCTTGAAGCCGCCGTGCGGCATCTCCGAGGTCAGCGGGAACAGGTGCTCGTTGACCCAGACCGTGCCGAAGTCGAGCTTCGCCGCCACCTTCATCGCTCGCCCCACGCTCTCGGAGAACACCGACGCGGCGAGCCCGTACCGGACTCCGTTTGCCATCTCGATCGCAGCCTCGTCGGAGGCATACGACTGCATCGTGACGACGGGCCCGAAGACCTCGTTCTGCACGATCTCCGCGTCCTGGCCGACATCGGTGACGAGCGTCGGCTTCACGAAGAAGCCGCGGTCGCCGAGCGCCTCCCCTCCGGTGAGGATCGTCGCCTTGGCGTCGCTCGCGCGCTCGAGGAACCCGAGGACGCGCTCCTGCTGCTCCGCCGAGATGACCGGGCCCATACCGATGTCGTCGTCCGTTGCCGGATCGCCGATCGTGAGCGACTCCACCGCCTTGACCGTCTCCGAGAGCACGTCGTCGTAGATCCGCTCTGAGACGAGGATGCGGGACGATGCCGTGCAGTCCTGTCCGGAGTTGAAGTAGCCGCCGACCTTGATCGCCTCGGCCACGGTCGCGGGGTCGGCGTCGTCGAGCACGACCATCGGCGCCTTGCCCCCGAGCTCGAGGTGGACGCGCTTCACCGTCTGGGCGGCGTTGGCGGCGATGAGCTTGCCGGTCGCCGTGTCGCCGGTGAGGGAGACGAGCGAGATCGCCGGGTGCCGGACGAGCGCGTCCCCGGCGGGGACGCCGTCGCCGGTGACGACCTGCAGCACCCCGGGCGGGATGACCTCCTGGGCGAGCTCGACGAAGCGGAGCATTGTGAGCGGCGTCTGCTCGGCGGGCTTGATGATCTGGGCGTTCCCGGCCGCGAGTGCCGGGCCCATCTTCCACATCGCCATGAAGAGCGGGTAGTTCCACGGGCAGATGCCCGCCACGATGCCGAGCGGCTCCCGGCGAATCATCGACGTGTAGCCCTCGACGTACTCCGCGGCGGCCTTGCCTTCGAGGTTGCGAGCCGCGCCGGCGAAGAACCGGAGGTTGTCGGACATCACACCCGGCTCGTCCACGGCAACCCACCAGGGCTTGCCGACGTTGAGCGACTCGAGGCGTGCGAGCTCCTCGGCGTTCTCGTCGATGATGTCGGCGAGCTTCAGCAGGAGCTCCATCCGGTCTTTCGGCGTGGAGTCCTGCCACTCGCTCCACGCCTTCTTGGCGGCCTCGACCGCGCGCTCGACGTCTTCGGCAGTGCCGCGCGGAACCTCCGCGATGACCTCGCCGGTCGCCGGATTCAAGACCTCCATCGTCTCGCCGGAAGTCGAGTCGACGAACTCGCCGCCGATGAATTGCTTCCGTTGGGTTACCGACACGCTCACGTGCGACCTCCGATCGGTGAAATCGACGGGAGCCTAGCGCCGCCGTGAGCGATGCGACGAACCAGGTGCTCGGTGTACAACCAGGCGCCGTAAGAGCTCTCGTCGTCGGAACGGGTGGCGTCGGCTCCGCCTTCGCCGCCATCGCGCAGCACCGCTCGTTCTTCGAGCATTGCGCGCTTGCCGACCACGATCCCGCCCGACCCTCCGCTCTCGTCGCCGAGCTCGACGACGACCGCTTCAGTGGCACGGGCTCGACGCGTCGAGCCAGGACGCGGTCGTCTCGCTGATCCGAGAGACGCGCGCTGACGCCGTCCTGAACGCGGTCGATCCCTTGTTCGACGTCCCCATCTTCGATGCGTCGCGCGAGGGCATGGGAGGAGCGTGGCCAGCTGGCACTCGTCGGAATCGGGATCGAGCCGGGCGCCGCGGACGTGTTCGCGCGCCACGCCGCCGACGAGCTCTTCTCCGAGATCGACGAAGTACGGGCTGGGCGACGAGCTCATCGACGTGCTCAGGACGATTCACAAACCCGGTGCTCGCGCTCGAGCTCGCTCCATAGCGCGGACAGGTCTGCAACTGCCATCTGGCGATCTGGCCGCCGCGGGGCGATCATGGCGTCGTGTTGCGGAGACGCCAGCGTGCAACGCTAGAAGACGTCGTCGAGCTGCTCCGAGGGGTCGGGACTATCCTGATGGCGATCGACGCCAAGCTCGAAGAGATCCTTTCGCAGAACGGAGGCGACGAGGATGGCTAAGCGGGACCCTGACCAGATCCGCCAGCTGCGCGAGCAGGGACAAGCTGCGCGACGGCAGATGCAGGAGATCCTCGACCGCGTCGAAGCGCGGATGCAGGAGAGACAGGCTCAGCGCGAGCGCAGCCTGTTCCGCCGGCTGTTCGCTCGATAGTCGGCGCGAGCTCCACAGCGGTGTCGATGAGTTCGTCCTCCGTTCGTCGTCTTTAGGAGTGATGCGATCTAGGATCGACGCGTGGCAATCGTGAGGCTTCGGGCCCCGCTCTCGGAGCTCGCAGGAGGACACCGGGAGCTCGAGCTCGACGGAGCAACGGTCGGCGAGGTCCTACGGGCCCTCGAGCGGCAGCACCCGGACGTGAAGGGCTGGATCCTCGACGAGCGCGGGCTGATCCGCGAGCACATCAACGTCTTTGTGAACCGCGACTACGGACGGGAGGACACGGCGGTCGGCGCTCAGGACCGGCTGCACGTGCTTCCCGCGATCTCGGGAGGATGAGCAATGACTGAGCTTCTCGTCGGAACGAAAAAGGGTCTGTTCGTGCTGAAAGGAAAGGTGGGCGGGCCGTTCGAGGTGACGTCGCGCGCATTCGCCGGCGAGCCCGTGGAGTTCGCGACGCGCGACCCGCGAACCGGGCGCACGTATGCCTGCGTCACGTCCGCGTTCTATGGCCCCAAGGTCTTCTACACCGACGACCTCGCGGGCGAGTGGGAGCAAGCCGACGGCCTCGAGCTCCCGGAGGATGCAGAGAAGCCGCTCGAGCGGCTCTGGACGGTCGTGCCTGCCGAAGACGATGGACATCTCTATGCAGGTGGCGCACCGGGTGTCCTCTTCGAGAGCAGGGACGGAGGCGCGACGTGGGAGCTGAACAAGGCGTTCTGGGAGCAGCCCACGCGTCCGGAGTGGAGCCCCGGGGCGGGCGGCATGTGCATGCACTCCATCGCAACGTGGCCGGGGGATCCGTCGCGGATCGCTCTCGCGATCTCGGCCGTCGGCGTGTGGCTGTCGGACGACGCCGGCGAGACGTGGCGGCACGGAAACAAGGGCATGTACCCGCGCTACATCCCCGAGGAGGCGCGCGAGGACACCATCACGCTCTGCGTCCACAACATGCACCGCGCACTAGAGCAGCCGGAGCGGCTCTTCATGCAGTTCCACGGCGGGGTCTATCGCTCGGACGACGCCGGTGAGAGTTGGGTATCGATCGCCGACGGCCTTCCGTCCGACTTCGGCTTCCCGATGGTGCTCGACCCGGACGACCCGGACAGCGCCTACGTCATCCCGCTCGTCGCAGACCTGGATCGCACAACTCCCGAGGGCCGCGTGCGCGTCTACGAGACGCGCGACGCAGGCGCGAGCTGGATCGAGCGCGGCGACGGCCTCCCGTCGGACAATGCGTACCTCACGATCCTCAGGCAGGCGTTCTGCGGCGAGGGGTCGGGGCCGAAGATGGGCCTCTACTTCGGCGCGACCTCAGGCGACGTCTTCGGGTCGGGAGATGCAGGGAAGTCCTGGTTCACCGCGGCGACGAAGCTGCCGCCGGTGCACTCGGTCCGTGTGGCCTGACTCACAGAACGCACTCGACGAGAATTGGCGCAAGTTACAACTTGTAACTTGCGCCAAAGGCGCACTAGCCGCTCGGAGTCGGTCAGTCGATTCCGCGGCCGTCGAGCTTCTCGACCGCGATTCGGACTGACACGCGCCGCTCGCCCGGCTGACGGAACGGATACGAGTCGGCGCCGATGTACTTCTTGGCGAGACGGTCGATCTGATCGTCCGCGCCGTCATCCGTGAGGGTTGCCGTGCCGCTGAGCGAAAGCCAGCGGTACGGATCCTGCGGATCGATGACGGTCAGCGACACGCGGCCGTCGTCTGCGATGTACGTCGGCTTCGCGCGCCCGTAGGCAGTGTTGAACGAGACACCATCGTCGTCGACGTCCACCCAGACGACCGTCGAATGCGGCGAGCCGTCTGGGCGAAGGTCCGTGATGGTGCCCACGAAGGGGTTCGAGAGGAACTCGCGCTGTGCGGCATTGAGCCTCGTCACGAGATGGCCACCATCCGATCGATTGCGCCCCGCGCCCGCTGGGCGATGTCCTCCGGAACGGTCACGACGTACTTCCAGTCGCGCAGCGAGTCGCGGAGCTTCTCGAGCGTGATCATCTTCATGTACCGGCAGATCGCCCTCTCGGAGACCGCCTCGAAACGCTTCTCGGGTGCTTCCTTGTTCAGCCGGTGGATGATCCCCGTCTCGGTGGCGACGAGGAACCGCTCCTTCGGCGACTCCTTCGCGAACCGGATCATCCCCTCGGTCGAGAGGATGTGCGTCTTCGAGTTGCCGAAGGCCATGCACTGGCTCGCGCACCCGCACTCGGGGTGAACGAGGAACTCGGCGTCCGGCGCCTCCGCCTGCCAGCGCTCGATGTCGCGCGGCCGGATGCCGGCGTGCACGTGGCACTCCCCCATCCAGATGCGCAGCTTCCGGCCCGTGACCTTCTCGAGCCAGAGGCCGAGGTACATGTCAGGCAGAAAGAGGATCTCCGTGTCCTCCGGGATCGACTCGATCACGCCCTTCGCGTTGCCGGACGTACAGCAGAAGTCGCTCTCGGCCTTCACCTCGGCCGTTGTGTTGACGTAGGAGACGACCACGGCGCCGGGGTTCTCGGCCTTCCACGCACGCAGCTCCGCCGCGGTGATGGAGGCCGCCAGCGAGCAGCCGGCGTCGAGGTCGGGGATGAGGACGGTCTTCTGCGGGCTCAGGATCGCCGCAGTCTCCGCCATGAAGTGGACACCGCAGAACGCGATCGCGTCTGCGTCCGTCGCGGCAGCCTCGCGGGAGAGCCCGAGCGAGTCACCGACGAAGTCCGCGACGTCCTGCACCTCGGGCACCTGGTAGTTGTGCGCGAGGATGACGGCATCACGCTCGGCCGCGAGCGTGCGGATCTCCTCCTGCATGGCCGCGATCTCGGTGGCTGTCATCGGAGCTCCAGTGAGACGTCGAGGGAACGCGCGGAATGCGTGAGCGCGCCGACTGAGATCTCGTCGACGCCGGTCTCGGCGACCGCACGGATGTTCTCGAGCGTCACGCCTCCCGACGCCTCGAGGCGTGCGCGTCCGCCGACGAGAGCGACGGCCGCGCGAAGCTCGTCCAGCGTCATGTTGTCGAGGAGCATCGCGTCGACACCGGCCTCGAGCCCGTCCGAGACCTGCTCGAGCGTGTCGCACTCGACCTCGATCGGAAGATCGGTCGTCGCGCGCACGCTCTCGACGGCCTTCGCGATCGAGCCCGCAGCGCGGAGATGGTTGTCCTTGACGAGCACGCCGTCATCGAGGCCGAAACGGTGGTTCCGGCCACCTCCGCACGCGACGGCGTGCTTCTCGAGGACCCGAAGGCCGGGCGTCGTCTTGCGCGTGTCGAGGATCGCGACCCCGGTCCCGGCGACCGCGTCGACGTAGCGGCGGGTGAGCGCTGCAATTCCGGAGAGGCGTCCGAGGAAGTTGAGCGCCGTCCGCTCGCCCGTGAGGATCGCGCGCTCGGACCCGGTTACCAGGGCGACGGCGGTAGGCCGATCGACGGCGGCGCCTTCTCTCACGAGCGGCTCGAAGCGAACATCGGGATCGAGGGCGCGAAAGACGGCCTCGGCGACGCCGAGCCCGCACACGACGCCGGGCTCCTTGACGAGGAGCTCCGCCGTGCCGACGGCCTCGGAGGCGACTGTGGCCTCGGTCGTGACGTCGCCTTCCCCCACGTCCTCCGCGAGCGCCGCCGCCACGACCCGCTCCAGCGCCTCCGGGCCAAGTAACAGTCTGTTACTTGGTGAGACCACGCGTGCCGTCACCGCCATGTCTCGAGAACGGGCTCCGAGCCCGGTCGTAGGACGACATGTGAGGCGAACGCATCGCTCTCTGCGGGAAAGTCGACCCGGAAGTGCGATCCGCGGCTCTCCTCACGCGTGAGCGCGCTACGGGCGATGAGCCGCGTCAGGAGATGAGGCGCCGTCTGCAGTCGCTCGAGACCGGCCGCGTCGCGAATGAGCCCGCAGTCGCGCCAGAGCCGTCGGCGCAGGCGCGTTGTCACGCGCTCCACTCCAGGCGGCACCGGCGGCTCGGGCAGGCGCACCGGGAGGCCCGGCTCGGCGAGCGCCGCAAGGGCGGCACGGCGGCCGAAGACGAGGCACTCGAGCAGCGAGTTCGAGGCAAGCCGGTTTGCGCCGTGAACGCCCGTGGCCGCGCATTCGCCGGCGGCGTAGAGGCCCGCGAGCTCGCTCCGCCCGTCGAGGTCGGTGAGGATGCCGCCGACTGTGTAGTGCGCCGCGGGCGCCACAGGAATGGGCGTCTCCGCAGGGTCGTAGCCCTCCTCGGCCAGGCTTCCCATGAGCGTCGGGAAGCGTGCGCGGTCGATCTCGCGGAGGTCGAGGAGGACCGTTCCGCGGGCTGCGATCTCGCGCGCGACGACGTCCCGCGGCGCGAGCTCGTCGGTAAAGCGCTCGCCGCGCTCGTCGAGCAGCACCGCACCTTCCCCGCGAAGCGCCTCCGAGAGGAGGAGCGAGGAGTCGACCAGCGTCGTCGGGTGGAACTGCACGAACTCGAGGTCGGCCAGCGCCGCTCCCGCGCGGTATGCGGCCGCCATCCCTTCGCCGACGGCCCCCGGCGGATTCGTCGTCCGTTGCCAGAGCGCCGCGGCTCCGCCCGTCGCGATGAGCGTCGCGCGACCCCGCACGGCGCGACGGTCGGTGACGACTCCGACGCAGCGATCGTCGGCGCGCCACGGCGCGAGCATGCGCTCACCCTCTGCGACACGAATGCGCGGATGCGCGAGGACCCGCTCGGCGAGGCCCCGCGCAACGCGGTCCCCGGTCGCGGCGCCGCCCGCGTGAACGACGCGCCTCCGGCTGTGCCCACCTTCGAGGCCGAGCCCCTCGTCGAACTCGACGCCGAGCTCGACGAGATCCCGGATGCGCACAGGCGCTTCCTCCGTCAGCGCCTCGACCGCGCTCGGGCGGCAGAGGCCGCGACCCGTGCGCAGTGTGTCCTCCGCGTGGAGCGCCGGTGAGTCGTCGTCGCCGACGGCGGCTGCGATCCCTCCCTGGGCGAGCAGGCTCGTGGACGACAGAAGCGGCCCCTTCGTGAGGACGAGAACGTCGCCCTCGGCGGCTGCGCAGAGCGCTGCGAAGAGCCCCGCGACTCCGCCGCCGACGACGACGAGAGCGAGCTCCTCCTGGCGACGTGTCCCGTTTTCGTCACTCATGCTAGTTTTCGCCTCTGAGTCAATAACCTCGTGGCTGAGTCTACCACCCCACCCGCCGTTCCCGCGCACGTCGCGCTGGCAGTCGTCTTCCAGGTGCGAGACGGCGTGCTCGACGTGCTCCTGTGGGAGCGCGCCCGCCAGCCGTTCCGCGACACGTGGGCGTTGCCGGGCGGCCCGCTCGGCCCGGACGAGACTCTCGAGCGATCGATCCTGCGCCACCTGGCGACCAAGGTCGACGTCCGCGACGTGACGCACCTCGAGCAGCTCGGCACCTGGAGCGACCCGGCACGCCACCCGGGCCGCTGGGAGCTCGCGACCGCATACCTCGGCCTCGTCCCGCTCGGTAGCGATCCCCGAATCCCGGCGGACACGCGCTGGCATCCCGTCGAGGCACTACCGCCGACCGCGTTCGACCACGGAGCGATCGTGCTCGCGGGGCGCGAGCGCCTCCGCGGCAAGCTCTCGTACTCGAACGTCGGCTTCGCTCTCGCCCCGGAGACGTTCACCCTCGCGGAGCTCCGAGACGTCTACGAGGCCGCGCTGGAGTACGAGGTCTCGCCTACGAACCTGAAGCGCGTACTCCTACGGCGCGGTGCGATCGAGCCTGTTGGGCAGCGCCGAGCGCACGGGCCCGCAGGAGGCCGCCCCGCTGAGGTCTTCCGTTTCTGCTCGGGCCGGCTCGAGGTCACCGATCCCTTCGCGGTCCTGCGCCCGCCCGCGCCATGAGCCTGGTTGCATTCGTACCCCGAATGCGGTAAGCACGCCTCGTCGACCTCGACCGAGGGAGGCGCATGAAGCGTTCACTTATCGCCGCGGCGTGCACGGCGGCAATCGCGGCGTTCGCGCTCGCTGCGACGGCCGGCGGGAACCCAGCTTCGCTCACCGCTACGTTCACCGTCGTCGAACGGGCTACGACGGACGCCGTGACCGACACAGGGAAGAAGGGCGACTCGGCGGGTGACATCCTCACCTTCGCGAACGCGCTCTACAACGCCGGCAACACCAAGAAGGTCGGCACCGATAACGGTTACTGCGTGCGGACCGTCGTCGGCAAGTCGTGGGAGTGCTGGTGGACGACGTTCCTCGCGGGCGGCCAGATCACCGTCGAGGGCCCGTTCCTCGACTCAGGGCCGAGCAGGCTCGCGATCACGGGAGGCACGGGCAAGTTCTCGCGCGCACGCGGGTGGATGGATCTCCGGTCCCGGAACGACAAGGGCACGGAGTACGACTTCGCCTACCACGTGCAGGGCTGAAGGCGGGGTGGAGCGGCGGTTTCGACCACCGCTCCACATCGCCCCCTCAAGACGTCGCCGAAGATGGCCGATCACGGGTCGTATGCGGCACTTTCGACTGTGGCTCGTCGTGATCGGATTCGTCAGCCTCGCGGCCGAGGCCGTCGCGGCCGCGGCCGTCTTCTGGCGCGGTCGCCCGCACCGCCTCTAGGTAACAGCGCGGACGAGAGCGGTTACCACGGCGGCGATCACCATCGCCCCGACGACGGGCACCCGCCGCCAGACGGCGACCGCCGCTGCGGCGACGCCGGGTACGCGAGCGTCGAGGCTCAAGTCACCGTCGCCGCCGAAGGTCTGCGTCACGACGAGCGCGGTCAGCATCACCGGAGCCAGCAGTTCGACGACGGACTGGACACGCGCTGGCAGCGCGCGACGCCCGAGCAGGACCGGCCCCGAGGCCTTGAACAGCACCGTCACGGCGCCGACGGTCGCAACGACGATCCAGACGTCGGTCATCGCCTGAGCCCGAGCAGGCATGCCGACGCAGCGGCGACGATCGGGACGCCCGCCGGTGCAAACGGCGTGAGAACGAGCGTTATCGCAGCCGCGAGGGCGGCCGCCTGCAACGCTCTCCGCGATCGCAGATAGGGCGCGAGCAACGCGAGGAACAGCGCCGCGAAGGCCGCGTCGAGCCCCAAAGCGTTCGGATCGCCGAGCGCGCCCCCGAGAACGGTTCCGAGTGCAGTGCTCCCGACCCAGAGAACGTAGAGCAGCAACCCTGCCCCAACCAGGATCGGCCACTCGAAGCGACCGCTGCGGCCCGAGAGCGCCCACGACTCGTCGACGATCAGCTGTGATTCCGCGAGCCGTCGGAGTCGACCACCGGGGAAGATCGACGCCACGGTCATGCTGATCGCGACGTA
>DATDOS010000076.1:0-19051 GCA_035293125.1 Gaiellaceae bacterium
CCATCATCATCAGGGGCTCGACGATGGAGGTGAGGGCGGCGATCGAGGTGTCCACCTCGTCCTCGTAGAAGTCGGCGATCTTGTCGAGCATCTTCTCGAGCTCGCCCGTCTCCTCCCCGATCTTGACCATCTGCGAGACGAGCGGCGGAAAGACGGGATCCTCGATCAAGGGCTGCGCGATGGGGACGCCCTGGTGCACCTTCGCGCGCACGTCCGCGAGCGCCGACTCGACGACCCAGTTGCCGGCGGTCTGACCGGAGATCTCGAGCGCCTTGATGATGTCGACGCCGGCGGCGACCAAGGTGGCGAGCGTGCGCGAGAAGCGCGCCATCGTCACCTTCAGGACGACCTTGCCGATGCCGCCGGGCACGCGCAGCTTGAACCGGTCCCACACCTGGCGCCCCGCGGGCGTGCGCTTCCAGCGGCGGAAGCCGTAGACCGAGCCACCCATCGCCGGGAAGAGGATGAACCAGTACCCGCGCACGATGTCGGAGGCTTGGACGACGATCTTCGTCAGGAAAGGAAGGTCGCCGCCGAGGTCGGCGAAGATGCCTTGGAAGACCGGGACGAGGAACAGGAGCATCCCGATCAGGACGAGAACCGCGAAGGTCAGTACGACGAGGGGGTAGACCATCGCGCCCTTCACGCGCCGCTTGATCTTCATCTCCTTCTCGATCTGCACGGCGACGCGGTCGAGCACGGAATCCAAGATTCCGGCTGCCTCCCCGGCTTCGACCATCGAGATGTAGAGGCGGTCGAAGACCTTGGGATGCCGCGCCATCGCCTGCGAGAGCAGCATGCCTCCCTCGACGTCCGAGCGAATCTCGCGAATCACGAGCGCGAGGGCTTTGTCGTCGGTCTGCTCCTCGAGGATGACGAGCGACTGGACGATCGAGAGGCCTGCGTCGATCATCGTCGCGAACTGGCGCGAGAAGACCTGCAGCGAGCGTGGCTTTACCTTCTTGCGCCTCTTTTCAGCCGAGCCTTCGGCGCCGAGCTCGGCGAGCGTGACCGGCCGCAAGCCCTTCTGGCGCAGAAGCTCGCGCGCGGAGCCAACGTCGGGCGCCGTGATCTGGCCTGCCGACTCAGCTCCGAGCGCGTTGATAGCGCTGTAGGCGAATGCCGCCATACGGTGGAGCTATCGGCAGCGCCCGGAGCGAACTTGAGACGGTGCTAGAAGTCGGCGCCGGCGGTCGAGACGACACGCGCAAGCGTTGCGGGCGCCCCCGGCTTCCGCACGACCACCGTCACCTGCTTCACGGTGTCAGCACCCGGCGGAGTCGTCAAGACGATGAAGGTGTCGACGCGATACGTACGGCCGTCGGGCCCTGTGACCGACTGCGACGGAGTACACGCCGCGACGAGCGGGCTGCAGGCCTGATTCACCTGCGACGCGGAGTACGCGCTGTCGGACTGATACGTCGAGTCGGTCGCGGCGAGCGAGGTCGTGTCGAGGTAGATCGAAGAGAATGGGATCGCGCGATACAGCTCGAGCTGCTTGTCTGCGACTGCCGAGGCCGTGGACGTCTCCGCGGAACGCCGGAGCGTGATCATGCCCGAGTTGAGCGCGAGCAGGATGGCGAGCAGGCCGATGTTGATGACCACGATCGCCACGAGCATCTCGATCAGCGCGAAGCCCTGTTGGCCGCGTAGGCGAGCCATCATCGTCTAGGGACCGGTCTTCAGGGGCGCGGCATCGTCACCGTTGCCTACGGCGACGAGCACGATGCGATACCGGGCACCGGTCGTCGTGTTCACGAGGATGAGCGGCTTGCCGACCACGAGCTTCGTCGTCTTGGCACCGCTGGCATACGCGCCACCGGCGACCCCTATCACCGCCGTGGAGGCATCCGGCTGCTCCGCGACAAGCACGAAGACGGGATCGGCGGCCGGGAACGCCGCGCCCGGCTCGAGCGCCTGCCGGGCACCGTTCACGGAGATGATCGTCACCGCGGTTCCGGAGCTGCCGCCGACCGTGAACTCCTTGGTGGGTGGCGTGCTCGCCTTCTCCTCCGTGGCGCCGCCGCCGCCCTGCTGCACGCTTCCAAACGAGCTTTCCGTCACGACCTGCTGGACGAAGGGATCCTTCGGGGAGAACTCACTGAAGGAGGAAAGCTGTCCGGGCGCTGCGCGCAGCCGGCGATCGGTGTCGGTCAAGGAGACATTGGTTCCCGCGGGTCGGGCGCTGCTCGTCGGGTTGCTGGCGAAGCTCGTCTCCTCGGCAGGGGCTGCGGCAGGAGTCGCTGACCCGCCGAGCAGTCGCGGCAGCTGGAATGCGAGAAGGCCGAGAAGGAGGATCCCGCCGACGAGTACGAAGATCTTCTGCTTTCGCTCACGAGCCGCGCGTTCTTGAGTCGTCATCAGGGAGTCGCTCCTTGGGCGGTGGAACCGGAGGGCGAAAGGTTCTCGGGCGCGCTCGGTGGAGCGATCGGCCCGTCGTATACGTACGCGTTCAACGTGATCACCCCGTCGAGCAATGGAAAGCCGCGCGTGCCGGATTCGGAGAGCTCCACACCCTGCACGGTGAAGAGGCGACCGGTTGTGCTGAGCTTGCCGCGCTGGACCGTGACGAGCTGGCGGGCGCTCGTGAGGAATCTCGTAATCTGACCGTAGGAACCGCCGACGATCAGCTCGACCGGGACCAGCATCGCGCCAGACTCGCCGAGGACTGGCTCCTGCGGTGTGATCGTTCCGAGGGTGATGCCGCTCGCGCGCGCGAGCCGATCGAGCTCGAGCAGAAGCCCCGGCTGATCCGCGCTCGAGGGCATTGCCTTCGCGAGCCTGAAGACGTCGGCGATCGAGGCGCCGGCGCTCTGCGAGCGGTGGGCGGTGTCCTGCGCCTGGGCGAGCTTGAGCTCCGCCGTCGCGAGGTCGGCCCTCAGGGTCGCGGCCTCCGAGCGCTTAGGAGCGACGACGAGGAACCACACGACGAGCCCATAGAGGAGGACGCCGCCGATCGCGAGCGCCATTACCGACCGCGGCGAGGTCCCTCCGAGCCGAGTCTTCATGACGAGCTCTCCGTCCGAAGCGTGGCGGCGATCGTGAACGCCACGGTGGTCTTTCCAACCTTCTTCTTGGCCCCATCGCTCTCGTCCGTCTGCGGCACAACGCGTGTGCTGGCCGTCAGCCGGACGTTCATGAGCGGCGGGAGCGCCGAGAGGCGCGCAAGGACGCGCGCGACGGACTCGTGCGAATAGGTGGATCCCTGGATCGTCACACCCTCTTGTCCGGTCGACGACGGCGCCGGAGCCGTACCCGGCGCGGTGGCGACAGCTGTGCTGTCTGCAGGAGCCGTCGCGGTGATCCCTGTCAGCCACGCGTCCTCGGGCAGCACGAACGAGACCTCACGGAGAAGCCGGTCGAACGGGATACGCGTCGAGAGCGCGGCGGCAAGCGCTACGACGCGATCGGAGCGCTCCTGGACGAGGGCAGCGGACGTGACGGCCGGCCTTCCGGTGCTTGGCACGGCGGCGAGCGCTGCTCGGGTTTCCGCAAGCTGGGTACGAAGCTCGTCGGCCGTTCCGGAGGCAGACAGGAAGAAGACGACTGCGGCAGAGGTTACTGCGGCAGCGCCTCCCGCAGCGACGAGCAGCGGAGTGCGCGCTGTCCCTCTGCGTACGCGCTCTGCGTCGCGGGGAAGGAGGTTGACCGCACGCATGGCCGGCTAGTGGTCTCTCCGGGAAGTCCGGTGCTGCTTGGCCGCGCGAAAACCGAGCAGCGCTAGGACGCAGGGAGTAAAGGGAACTGCGTTGGGGTCAGACTTAAGTCTGACCCCAACACGTCTTCTCCATATCGGGGCGACTGAGGACGACGCGATGCGAAGCGTTTGCAGCCGGCCAAGCGGTGCCGTATTTCCCGGAGCGACCACTAGTCCTCGATTCCCAGTCCGATTGCGACGGCAAGCGACCCGTGCTGATCCTCGTGCGTGATCTTCGGGCCGACCTTGACGCGCCTGAATGGATCGCCGAGCCGTACCGGAACACCTACGAGCTGGCTGATCGCGTCGGGCAGGCCGTCCATATGCGCGGTGCCGCCAGTGAGGACGATCTCGCCGATCCCGAAGGCTCCCGGCTGGGCCTGGTAGAAGTGGAGAGACGCGACGAGCTCGCGCGTGAACGCGGCGAGCGCGCGCTGTACGGCCTCGCGAGCCTTCGCGGCCTGCTCGGGCGCAAGCCCCTCGACCTCCGTCGCGCGTGCGAAGGACAGCTGGCGCTTGATCGCCTCGACCTCGCTCGGTGCGCGGTCGAGCTCGCGCGCGATGGCGACGTTCAGCGACCACCCACCCCAGTCGAGAACGCGAGTGAACTCGCATAGACGACCGGTCGAGACAGCGATCGTGGTTCGGTCATGCCCCATGGCGACGGCGACGAGAGCTCCTGCGCCTTGGCCGCGATCAGCGGGAGCTTCGAGCGAACGCAGGAGCGCGAACGCCTCGAGATCGATGCCGACAACCTGCAACCCTGCTCTGCGACACGCCTGCAGATAGCGGTCGACGACCTCGCGATAGGCGACGACGAGCAGGATCCGTTTCACGGGCGTCCCGTCCTCGCGCGCCTCGTCGCCGAGGACGACGTAGTCGAGAACTGCCTGGTCGAGCGGGATCGGAAGCACTTCCTCGGCCCTGAAGCGAATCGCGTTCTCGAGCTGCTGGGGATCCGCGACGCCCTCGATCTCGAAGACGCGGACACCGATGCGGTTGTTCGCAAGTCCGAGCCGAACGCCTCGCTTTGGGAGCTTGTGGCGCTCGAAGAACCGCTTGAGTGCCTCGCCGAGAGCATCTGGGTCCCGGATCTCGCCAGAGACGACGAGCCCGGGCTCGAGCGGCTGGCGGAAGACCTCGACGAGCTCGGGTGCGCCGTTGTTGACGATATGGGCCGCGGCGATCTGGGACGCGCCGATCTTGAGCCCGACGAGCTTCTTCTCTCGCTTGTCCTTCGAGCTCTTCGTCTTCTTCGTCTTTTTCTCCGGCGGTGCGTCGCTTTGTCGCCGCCCTGCAAGCCGGCGTCGCCGCTCCTGCCGGGATGGGCCCGGGGCCATCGTTCCCGCCTCGGGCATGTCCGGCTCGACTTCGGCTTCGAGCACCGCCTCGAGGGCGTGGTCCTCGGCGGCGGGGTGGTCTTCTACCCCGATCGAGTGGTCTTCCTCGACAGCGTGATCTCTGTCTTCTGCGACGGTCTGAACCGGGACTTCCTCGACGGCGGGATCCTGGTGGGTCTCGACGATCTGATCCTGGGCTTCTGCGACTGCGT
The DNA here is from genome assembly GCA_035293125.1 of Gaiellaceae bacterium. Taxonomy (GTDB): domain Bacteria; phylum Actinomycetota; class Thermoleophilia; order Gaiellales; family Gaiellaceae; genus GMQP-bins7. The sequence goes on from DATDOS010000076.1 coordinate 5,250, forward strand.
GGTCGTCGCCCTCGGGGCGCACCGGCTCGATCCCGCGCGTGTAGGCAGCAAGCGGGTCGAGGACGACAGCGTCGATCTCCGGCTCAGACTCGTACTCATGAGCCTCGCTGGGCTCCTCGTCCGTGCCATGCGGCAGGTCGTCCATCATCCACTCCCGGCGATGCGTAGGCCCGTTGCGGGTGCGCTCGGGTCGGCCGCAGCCGAGGGCAGCGCGATGCCGCTCCGCTCGAGCATGTCGGCGAGCTGCTCCTTGCGGCTCGAGACCGCAAGCGCTGCTTCGACGTTGACGATGCCCTTCCGGATGAGCTCCGCAAGGCCGAGCTCCATCGTCTGCATGCCACGCTGCGTGCTCGTCTGCATGACCGAATAGATCTGCTCGATCTTGCCCTGCCGAATCAGATTCCGGACGGCGTCGTCCGGGAAGAGGATCTCGAGGCAGGCGGCACGGCCGTGCCCAATTGCGAGAGGCAAGAGCGTCTGGGTGACGATCCCTTGCAGCGTGTTCGCGAGCTGCTGGCGCACCTGCTCCTGCTGCGCCGGCGGGAAGACGTCGATGACACGGTCGATCGTGCTCGGAGCGCTCTGCGTATGCAGCGTCGCAAGTACGAGATGGCCTGTTTCGGCCGCAGTGAGCGCGGTAGAGATCGTCTCGAGGTCGCGCATCTCGCCGAGAAGAATCACGTCCGGGTCCTGGCGCAGTGCCGCGCGGAGCCCGTCGGCGAAGCTCGACGCGTCTGTTCCGATCTCGCGCTGGGTGACCACGCAGCGCTTGTGCCGGTGCACGAACTCGATCGGATCCTCGATCGTGAGAATGTGATGCGGCTTCGAGCGGTTGACCTCGTCGATCATCGCGGCAAGCGTTGTCGACTTGCCGGACCCGGTCGGGCCGGTGACGAGAACGAGCCCACGGGGCTTCATGGCGAGGTCGCGCAGCGAAGCCGGCAGGCCGAGCTCCTCGAGCGTGCGGAGCTCCTCCGGGATGTGCCGGAACGCGGCCGCGAGAGTGTCCCGCTGGAAGTGGACGTTCACACGGAAGCGCCCCAGACCGGGGACGCCGTACGAAAGATCGAGCTGGCGGCTGATCTCGAGCTGCTTCTGCTGGTCAGTGGAGAGGATCCGATAGAGGAGCGTTCGCGTGTCCTCGCCTTTGAGCCTGGCGGCATCCGCGATCGGAGTGAGGTCGCCGTGCACGCGCAGGGTTGGCGGCGCCCCGGGGACGAGGTGCAGATCCGATGCGCTCGCCTCGACGGCGCGCGCAAGCAGATCGTCGATCGAGGTCGCCGCGGCTTCCATGGACATCTCGCGTATCGGCAGCCACGGTCATCGCCTTGAGCGGCCTGTGAACGCCGAGGCCGGCTCGCAGTCTGCCTCGAGTCATCCCCCGCGAATCACCCATTCTGGGGTATGCGCTACCCACCCTCGCACCGATGTTTGGACTGCATCCGCCCCTCACCCTCTACTGCGGACTGCGGAAGGAGCAACGGCAAAATGTTCAAGCGGATTCGGTCCCGCCTCGACGGGAACTCCGAACGGGGCTTCACCCTGATCGAGCTCCTCGTCGTCATCATCATCATCGGCATCCTGCTCGCCATCGCTGTCCCGTCGTACCTTGGGTTCCGCGATCGTGCGGCGAACAACGCGGCCAAGGCGAACCTGCGAGCGGCGCTGCCTTCGGCAGAGGCGTACTACTCGGACAACGGCACGTACGTCGGCATGACCAAGGCCGCGCTGCTCTTGATCGACTCCGGCGTGTCCGACTCACTGACGGTCGCGTCCGCTGCTGCCACGAGCTACTGCCTCGCAGACAGCGTGAGCTCCCACAACTGGAGCGTCCTCGGCCCCGGCCCCTCGAGCGCCGACTTCAAGAACAACCTGACCTGCGCATAGCTCTAAAGCGCAAACGTGAACGACGAAGGGGCGCGGGAGACCGCGCCTCTTCTGTTTCGGAGTGAGACCCGAACTGTTTCGGAGTGAGACCCGAACCGATCCCCTTTAAGACGCTCGGAGTCGATGCCGATATGAGAATCGTGAGCATGACCCTCAGCCCGCCGATCCGCGTCCTCGCCCTCATCGGGGCCCTCCTCGCCACGGGCATTGTCGCGTTCGTCTTCGTCGTAGGCCGCGATGCGTCCGAAGGTGCCGTTTCCGCACCGCCGACCCCCGCGAAGACACCGGCTGCGCAGACGACCACAGCCCCAAAGCCGGCGGTGGCGAAGCCTCGGGCCGTGACGACGAAGAGCGGCTTCCCGGCTCCCGTCGACCGCGCGCTTCGGCGCGGCGGCGTCGTCGTCGTCGTGGTCTACCTGCCCCGAGCGGCCGTCGACGCAATCGTGCGCAGAGAGGCACGCGCTGCGGCTATTAGCTCTCGTGCCGGCTATGTCGCGATCAGCGCCCTGAACGCGCGGCTCGTGGGATCGCTCGTCGCCAGGACCGGCTTCCTTCCGGATCCGGCCGTCGTGATTGTCAAGCGCCCGGGAGTGGTCACGTCGAGGCTCAGCGTCACCGACCGCGAGACGATCGCTCAGGCAGTCGCCCAGGCACGACGATGAGCGAGGCTGCGGTCCAGCTCGGATCGGGCAAGGAGCTCTACGTGAGGCACGCGCGGATCGACGGTCGCTCGGTAGCGCTACTGCGGGCGATCGACGAAGGCGAGCGGTGCGTCGTCGAGGCCGAGGTCTGGCCGAACGAGTCGGTCACCGAGCCCATCCGGCCGGGTCCGTACTCCTTCCCGACTCCGGTCGAGGCCACGCGTTTCGTCACCCACGCGGTCGAGGCGTTCATCGCCCTCGGCTGCGAAGTCGGCGCCTCGTAGGTCAGCCCCGCACCCTGTCGATGAAATGAATTTGCGCCGAATTGGCGTAGTGGGTCAGGAGAGAATCCGTGCGAGCTCTTCGATCGACGTGAGCCCGGACGCGACCTTTTCCAGCCCGTCGTCCCACATCGACCGCATGCCATTGTCCACAGCGGCCCTCGCGATCTCGTCCCGACTCGCGTGCTGAACGGCGAGCGCGGCGATCTCCTCGGACATCCGCAGGAACTGGAAGACGCCAATCCGCCCTCGGTAACCGGTGTGATTGCACCGGGGACAGCCCTTCTTGCGATAGAAGACCGTCCCGTCGAGCGCACCCAGCACGTCGGCTGACACGCGCACGTCGCTGAGCACCGCCTCAGTGGGCTGGTAGGCCTCGCAGCAGTGCGTGCAGAGCTTGCGGGCGAGCCGCTGCGCAAGCACTGCGGAAACTGCCGCGCCGGTGAGGAAGGGCTCGACACCCATCTCTCCGAGACGCGTGATCGTTGACGGCGCGTCGTTCGTATGCAGCGTCGAAAGCACGAAGTGGCCCGTGAGAGCCGCCTCGATCGAGATCTTGGCCGTCTCGGCGTCGCGGATCTCCCCGACCATGACGACGTCGGGGTCCGAACGAAGGATCGACCGGAGTGACGTCGCAAACGTGAGGCCGGCGCGCACATTGATCTGCACCTGGTTCACTCCCGCGAGCCGGTACTCGACCGGGTCCTCGACGGTGATGATGTTGATCTCGGGACGGTTGATCTGCGCGAGGCAGCCGTAGAGCGTCGTCGACTTTCCCGAGCCGGTCGGGCCGGTGACGAGGAGCGCGCCGGTCGGCATCCGCACGATCGACTCGAGATCCGCGCGCATCGCCTCGGAGAGCCCGAGCTCGGTCATCGTGGGCGGCTTCCGAGACTTGTCGAGAAGGCGCATGACCACCTTCTCTCCCTCGACGGTCGGGAGCGTCGCAACCCTGATGTCGAGCGTCCGGCCAACGGCTGACGTGGAGAGGGTGATCCGACCGTCCTGCGGCTTGCGCCGCTCGGCGATGTCCAGCTTGGCGAGCACCTTGAGTCGGGTCGTCACGCCCGCAGCCATCTTCTTCGGGATCCGCTGCACCTCGCGCAGCACGCCGTCGACCCGGAACCGGACCGCCAACGCGTCCTCCTGGGCCTCGAAGTGGACGTCCGAGGCGTTCTCCTCCGCAGCCTGGAAGATGAGGGCGTTCACGAGGCGGACGAGGGGGCCGTCGGAGATCCCGTCGTCGACGTCGAGGTCGTCGCCGTCCTCGGCGCCCTCGTCGAGCTCGACGACGACTGAGCCGATGGCCTCAGCCGTCCGCAGGAGCCGCTGCAGCTCCGCGAGGATGTCCTCGCGAGAGGCAACAGCGAGCTCGATCGAATGCTTCGTCGCCAGGCGAAGCTCGTCGATGGCATGGAGATTCCCGGGATCGGCAACCGCGACCTTCAGCACGTCGTCCTCGAGCGCGTACGGGATCGCGACGGCACGCTCGAGCGTCTGAACGGGGATGAGCTGGGACGCGTTCACGGCCACCCCGATCCCGGGGAGATCAACCAGATGCAGGTGGTGACGCGCCGCAAGCATGCGCGCGATCCCGTCGGACACCGCGACGCCCTCGTCCATCAGCGCCTGCGTGACGGCACTGCCATTGGCCGCTCGCTCGCGGACGCGTGTCAGCGCGTCCGGGGCGACGAGTGCGGTGTGCCCGAGAAGATCGAGCACCAGCTCCGAGGTCTCGTCGGCGCCGAACGGCGTGGCCAGCTGCCGCGTGGGCTGGGCGACCTCCTCTCCAGGGGCCTCGTGCTCCTCGGCATTGTCTGCGCGCATGACTTTCATCGGCGATCCCTCGAAGGGGTTATCGGCACACGTCTCCCGCCTCTTGACGGCCGGCGTCCTCAGAACAGCCCGAGGTACGCATCCAGGATCCGCTCGCCGTGAAAGAGCGCGACGATCGCCCCCAGCGAGAGAAACGGAACCAGGGGGACGCCCATCTTCCTGGCAACCGCTCCGTGTCGCGCGACGAGGATTGCCGCAGGTACGAGCGCAGCGAAAAGCCCTAGCATCAGCGCAACCGAGACGGAGGCACCCAGCACGGCTCCGAGAAGAAACGCGAGCTTGACGTCCCCCATGCCGAGACCCTTCGGGTAGGCGAGGACGACGAGAAAGAGCAGCCCGGCCGCCACGAGCGCTGCGACGACCCACTCGGGGCTCGGAGCGATCGCAGTGTGGAGGACGAGAGCCGCTGCCGCAGCTGGCAGGACGATCCGATTCGGAACGATCCGGAGCTGGATGTCGATGGCCGACAGCGTCACCAGAACGGCGCAGAACCCCGCGGCGAGAGCGCCTTCGGGAGTAGGCCCGAAGACCGCGACGCTCGCAACGATGAGCGCGGCCGCCACGACCTCGACGAGCGGGTAGATCGGCGAGATGGGCGCGTCGCAGTGGCGACACCGCCCTTTCAGCATGACGTACGACAGGACTGGGACGTTGTCCCGCCAGAGGATCTCGCGGGAGCAGCTTCCGCACGAGGACGGAGGGCGGAGGAGCGACTGGCGCGCCGGAACGCGCACGACGACGACATTGAGGAAGCTCCCGAGCGCGAGCGCCGGGGCAAGGGCGAAGGCGGCGGCGGCGGTGTTCACGGCGACGTTACCCCGCGTAGCTGCCCGGAACGAGCTGGACCTTCGTCACCGTCACCGTATCGGACGGCACGCCCGGAGGTAGACCGCCGAGCGCGCCAGGGAGGGGTTTGAAAAGCGACGAGTTGGAGATGTCGGCGTTGCCCGCGATCACGGGGCCCCAGATGGTCGTGTTGTTGCCCTGGGTGTAGTCGTTCACGGCGTAGATAGCCCCCTGGAAGGTCGTGAAGTTGTCGACCAGGACGGTGTCAGGCGTGGTGTCCGTCGCCGAAGTCATCGAGCCGACGACCATTGTCAGGAAGTCCGTGCTGGGATCCCAGTCCTCGTCGCATGTCACCACACCGCAGACGTCGGTCTGGTTCTTGAGCGTGAGCTTCCCGGACGTATAGATCGTGGCTATCCCGTCGTACTGGACCAGGCTGAGGTTCTCCCACTTGACGTCCGCGTCGAGGAAGATCGTTCCCTTGATCTTCAGGGTCCCCGGCTTCGACGGAGTCTGGCCCGGTGTCCACTTGATCTGGGCGGTCGGCGCGCCCACGGGGCCGACGTAGCAATCGTAGGCGGTGCTCGGCGTCAGATTGATCTGGCCGAGGCTCACGTTCATCGTCGAGTCGTTGTCGAAGTTGCCCAGCGCGGGGCAGCTGTCCCCCGGCCCGAGATCGGCGTTCGCGTACCAGTACGGGAAGTCGGCGGTCGGCTTGGGGATGATCGGGGGGCTCGTGCCGTACGCGCTCGCCCACACGCGGGACGTCGGGCTGTTGCTGCACGCCGTCGGCGTTCCGTTCCGGTAGCAGCTCCCCGTGATGCTGAAGTCCGGGATCAGCGACGAGGAGGTGCCGACCGACGCCTGGGGACTGTTCACGTGGACGTTTCCGAGGACGTGGACGGCCGGGCTGCTGATCAATGCGTTGTTCTCGAGACAGAGGTCGCCGCGCACGTAGAGCGCGACCTCGATCGTGACGGTGTTCGTGAGGGTGAAGCAGCCCGTCGGCTGGTCGACGAAGAGGTAGTCGTACGGGCGTGTGTCGCCCGTCGTCGTCGTCGTTACGAGGGCCTGGATGCTCGCAGTGCGCGAGACGTTCCCCGCATACGGCCCCGAGGGATTGCTCACTGTCCCTGTTCCGGTGAGTGTCCAGGTGTTCCCCGAGAGCGAGCCGTTGTACGTCACGGTGCCCCCGGTGAGCGCGACCGTGGTCGACGGCACCGAGCCGGCGTTGGAGGGATCGGCCGCGTTCTGAAGCGTCGCGAACGCGTAGCTGACACCTGTCTCGGCGAGCCCGTATGCGCGCTGGTCCGCCTGGGCCCGCTTGGCGGCACCCTGGTTCATCGTGGTGTACGTGAAGATGCCGGCCGTGAGGGCGGAAAGGATCACCATGACGCCGAGCGCGAAGGGCAGGGCGAGGCCGCGCTCGTCGCCGAGCACACGCCGGATTGCGCTCACAGGTCGGTCGGGCACGCCAGCTCCTTGGTCGGAGATCCCGTCGCAGTGAACGCGGGGCTTGGAGCGACGCCATCCCCCATCGGGGTGAGGGGGTTTCGCATCGTCACGTGCGCGACGAGTTGCGGAGGGCGATGTTGTCGGTAAGACGATAGTCGGGGAGCCCGCTCGCGGGTCTCGTGTTCACGGGCAGGGTCACCGCGAGGATCGCCAGGCTCGTTGCCGACTGGGGCGTGAACGTGAACACGGTGCCGGCCGTCAGGTAGTCGACGGCCTTCCTCCCGGTCGTGTTGCAGGACGCTCCGACAAGGCGGTAGAGGGCATATTGCGTGCCGCTGCCCGACGTGCACCAGCTCACGGTCGTGCCCGCTCCCGCCGTAGGACAGCGGTTCCCGAGGACGATCGTGATGCTCGCGGACGCACCGATCGGCGTGACCGAGCTGGCGCAATGGATCTCGCGGCGGAGCTGGTCGAGCGCTATCCGGGCGTTGATCTGGGAAGCGAAGCGCCGGTTCATCTCCTCCTCGGACTTCTGCGCTGCGATCAGGGCGTAGGAGAGGGCGGTCATCACGATCACGAGCATTCCGAGCACCGTGACGAGCTCGATGAGCGTGAAGCCGCGCTCGTCCCGGCGAACGCGATCCCTCAACCTCGGCCTCGCGGCCACGTCAAGCCCCTGCGACGCGGAGGGTCGGCCGGCCGTCGCCCCTCGGTCGCTCGGCGACCTGGGGCTCGGGTTCCGTCTGAGGCTCGCCTTCCTTGGCTACTGCAAGGTTCGCCGCCTTCTCCGCATATCTGAGGGCTATCTCGAAGTCGTGCCGGTTCGAGGCGGCGTTCGCTGCCGTCTCGCGGTCGACGAGTCCTGCGAGGACGAGGTTGACGAGCGCCTTCAAAAACGTTTGCATCTCGTAGAACTCGCCCTCCGCGATCGCCTCCGGGATGTCCTCCGAGCGCAGCTCGCGGATCAGGTCCGCGATGCGCGCGTTCGAGACCATCACCTCGACCGCGGGGACCCGACCTCCACCGACGCGCGGCATCAGCCGCTGGCTGATCACCCCTCGGAGCACTCCGGCGAGGATCGCGACGATCTGTGGCTGCTTTCCCGGAGGGAAGAGCTCGACCATCCTGCCGATCGTCTCGGAGGCGTCGAGCGTGTGCAGGGTCGACAAGACGAGATGTCCGGACTCCGCTGCCTGGAGAGCGACACGTGCAGTCTCCGGGTCCCGGAGCTCGCCGATCAGAATGACGTCCGGGTCCTGGCGGAGCACCCGCCTGAGACCCTCCCGGAAGCTGTCGGTGTCGAGCCCGACCTCCCGCTGACTCACGATGCAGCCGTGGTCCGGGTGGATGATCTCGATCGGGTCCTCGATCGTGACGATGTGCAGCCTCCGCGTGCGGTTGATGTGGTCGAGCATCGCCGCGAGCGTCGTCGACTTCCCGGATCCCGTCGCCCCTGTGACGAGGACGAGGCCGCGATGTTCGTCCGCGAGCCGCGCGACGCCTGCCGGCAGATGCAGCTCCTCGAAGCTCGGGATCGTGTCCGGGATGATGCGGAAGGCGAAGGACACGGCGCCTCGCTGCCTGAAGCCGTTGACCCTGAACCGCGGCAGCTCGGGCTCGGAGTACGCGATGTCGAGGTCGCCCGTCTCGTCGAACTCCTGCCTCCGCCGTGGAGCACCAAGGGTGACCTGATCGAGGACGGACTCAAGCTCCACTTCTCCGAGAGGCGGGAACTCGGAGGTCGCAGCGAGCACGCCGTCGTAGCGGAGCACCGGCGGCTTGCCGAGCTTGAAGTGGACATCGCTGGCACCCGACTCGACGGCATGCCGAAGCACGGCTGTGAGATCCATGGACCCCTCGCAATCGGCACGGGCGGCGGGTTGCTTTAGCGGGCCGGGATAGCCTCGAGCACCCATTGGGGGGACGCCGGGCAAATCCAGGTACCTACCCTGCGGCTTGATAGCCGGAGCGGCTTCATACGCCGCCTCAGGCGACTGCGGACCGCACGGAAGCGTGCGGAGTGGGAGACGACGACGAGCGCTGACTTGACAAACCCGGCAGGAACGGTCGACGCAACGACCCTCTGGAATCCCTGTGGTCCGGAAACGAGCGCCCTCGAGCCGGCGGGGGCCGGCGCTAAGCCGTGAGCGTAGCGGCAGCCGGCGCTTCAGTCCGCGGTGCCCCCGCGCGGTCACTCGCAGGCAGAGCGTCAGTTCTGGGCTTGGTGGCGGGCACTGCAGCGGCCGCTTTCGCTCTCTACTCCGCAGTCCTCGCAGGCCTGGGATCGCCCACGCCTCCGATCGACGTGCCTTGGTGGACCTTCGTGGTCGTGTTCTTCGTCACCGAGGCCTTCCCCATCCGGATCCACTTCCGGAGCGAAGCGCACAGCCTGTCTCTCACCGAGCTCGGCTTGGTGCTGGCGCTCTACCTCGCATCGCCGGGCGAGCTCCTCGGTGCCCAGTTGCTCGGGGCGGCGGTCGCACTCGGGATCGTCCGGAGGCAACGTCCTCTTGCGCTCACGTTCAACCTTGCGGTGTTCAGCCTCGGCTCCTGCATGGCAATGCTCGTCTTCCACGGCTTCCTCCTCCTGGGCGACGCCTACGGCCCCGCCGGATGGATCGGGGCGGTGCTGGGCGCCGGCGCGTTCGCCGCTGTCGGCGTTCTGCTCACCGCCGGGTTCATGTGGTTCGGCTCGTCCCGCCCGCTTAGCGCTGAGCTGCGGACGCTCGCCGCTATCGCTGGGGCCGGGTGCTTTGCGAGCGCGAGTCTCGCAATCGCCACGATCCAACTCGCGGAGTCGGACCCGCGCTCCCTCTGGGTCATGCTGGTCCCGATCGCCAGCACCGCTCTCGCCCTCACCGCCTTCACGGCCCAGCGGCGCCGGCAGGAGCATCTGAAGTTTCTGTCTCGCTCGATGCGCGCCATGCAGGGTGCCGAGTTCCGCTCGTCGGTGCGGGAGCTGCTCGAGGCCGCTCGCACGATGCTCTCGGCCGAGGCCGCGGAGATCATCGTCTTCTCCCATTCGGCCGAGGAGGGCGCGCTCCGAAGCGTCGTGAGCCTCACAGAGGACGTGCTCATGGAGCCGATAGAGCTCGACGACACCCGCCTACAGGCTCTCGAGAACATCTCGGCCCACGAGGCAGCGGCGCTCTTGCCGCGTGGACGGCAGTCTCACGCGCTCGACGAGTACCTCGCCCAGGCGGGCCTGGAAGACGCGATCGTCACCGCGTTGCACGGCGCTGACCGGATCTTCGGCATGGTTCTCGTCGGGAATCGACTTGGAGACGCCGCGACCTTTACACACGACGACAGACGGCTCTTCGAGACGTTCGCAAGCCACGCCGGCGCGCTGCTCGAGAACGATCGTGTCAAGAGCCAGCTGCGTCATCAGGCGTTCCACGACAGTCTCACGGGCTTCGCGAACCGGCTGCTCTTCGCAGAACGGGTGCACAAGGCACTGACTCTCACCGTCGCCGGTCAGCAGCGCCCGCTTGTGCTGTTCATCGACCTCGACGACTTCAAGACCGTCAACGACAGCCTGGGTCACAGCGCCGGCGACCAGCTCTTGATCGCCGTCGCCGAACGCGTGCGCGCTTCGCTCCGGCCGGACGACCTCGTCGCTCGGCTCGGTGGTGACGAGTTCGCGGTTCTCTTGGAGCGCTCGAGCCGAAGCGATGCCGAGAACGTGGCGAAGAGACTCGTGGACGCGCTTCGCGAACCGTTCGTCCTCGAAGAGCGTGAGATGAGGATTCACGCCAGCATCGGCATCGCCCCCGCCGACCAGGGAAACGTCGCCGACGACCTCTTGCGAAACGCGGACGTGGCCATGTACGCGGCGAAGACCAATGGGAAGGGCAGCTACGCGTGGTACGACCCCGTGATGCACGTCCGCGCCCAGCGCAGGCAGGAGCTGACGAATACGCTGGAAGGCGCGGTCGAGCGAGAGGAGATCGAGGCGTACTACCAGCCGATCGTCGCGCTGGAGACGGGCCGGGTCGTCGGGCTCGAGGCTCTCGCGCGGTGGCACCACCCCGTTCGCGGCCTCGTCCTCCCGGAAAGCTTCATCCCGTTGGCAGAGGAGACCGGCTTCATGCGGCCGATCGGTCGGACCGTCCTCCGCCTCGCTTGCGAGCAACTCGAATCGTGGCGCTCCCGCCACCGGTTCCACCACAACCTCATGGTCAGCGTCAATCTCTCCCAGAGCGAGCTGCGAAGCGCCAACCTCACGCGGGATCTGCAGGCGATTCTCGCCGACACGGGTATCCCGCCGGATCGACTGATCCTCGAGATCACCGAGAGCAGCGCGATGCAGGATCCCGCGGCGGCGATCGACACGCTCGGAAAGCTGCGCGAGCTCGGAGTGAGGCTTGCACTCGACGACTTCGGTACCGGCTATTCGTCCCTGAGCCACCTGCGGGACTTCCCGATCCACATGCTCAAGATTGCCAAGCCGTTCGTCGATCGGATCGATAGCGACAGCACATTCGTCGAGGCGATTCTCGGGTTGGCCGACACCCTCGGCCTCGAGGTTGTCGCAGAAGGCATCGAGACACAGGAGCAAGCCGACGCGCTCCGCGCTCTCGGGTGCACGCTCGGTCAGGGGTACTACTACGCACGGCCGTCCGAGGCACTGCACGTAGGATCGCGGCTCGCATTCGGGCCGGTAACTCTCAAGCCGGATCATCAGGCGCGCGTGGCGTAGGCGCCTCGACCGCGCAACCGGCGCGCACTGGAGCGTCACGTTCAGGGAATTTCAGGGAACGGGCGGTGCGATGCGCGCGAGGCGGGAGAGCACCCGTAGCGGGGGCCGCGCGAGCCTGCGGGCCTCACCCGGATGGGCGAGGTCCCCGCGCAGAAGGCCGGCGATCGCGGCGAAGGCTCCCGGCGCGCGCACGGCCCAGAAGCACGCTCGGGGATAGCGATCCGCCGCGCGCTTCGCCTTCCACGACGCCGCGGCATGCCGATCGAGAGCCGCGGAGAGCGACGCCTCGTAGTGCTCGGGGAGGTCCGATAGGACTGCGTCCGCCGCCAGCCGGCCGGAGACGAACGCCTCGTAGATCCCGTCTCCCGAGAGCGGGTCCACGAGCCCGGCCGCGTCGCCGACGAGAAGCGTGCGGCCCCTGGCCGCCGGCGTGCCGGGTCGCCGCATCGGAAGCCTGTGCCCGCGAACGTCTTCGAGGGCTCCGGGATCGAGATCGTGCATGCGAGCGAGCCGGTCGAGATGCGCGCGGAGCCTCGGGCCTTCGCCGAGCCAGCCCCCCACTCCGAGATTTGCATGGTCACCCTTGGGGAAGACCCAGCCGTACCCGCCTGGAACGACTCCGAGCTCGACCCAGGCGGTCTCGCGGTACGGACGGGGGTCGAGCTCCCCCCAGGGAACGTTCCCCTCGAGCGCGATCCCGCGGACGATCCCGTCGCCGAGCCCGGCCGACCGCGCCACGAGGCCGTTCGCGCCGTCGGCACCGATCAGGTACGAGGCTCGCACGCGCGAGCCCTCGACGAGCGCCGTGACGTGGTCGTCTTCGAGTGCGAGCTCCTCGACACGGACGCCGTCGCGGAAGTCCGCTCCCGCTGCGACAGCCTGCGCGGCCAGGTGCGCGTCGAGGTGTCGCCGCTGCGTCATCCGGATCAGCGGCGTCTCGCTCCCATGCGCGACTCGCCAGCGGTATCCGACGCGAAGCACGAGGCGGTCGACGACGTGCTCCACGACCGGCTCGACGTCGCAGGGCGCGTGGAGCAGGGCGCGCCCGGTGATGCCCCCGCCGCAGGGCTTGTCGCGCGGGAAGCGCGTCTTGTCGACGAGGAGCACGCTTGCCCCGCCGCGCGCGAGGTGGATCGCCGTCGCTGATCCCGCCGGCCCCGCCCCCACCACGAGGACGTCGCACCGCTCCATCCCGCGATGGTAGGCCGCCGACGGCGGCCAGGCTACAATGGCCCGCCCGCAGGGGTTCCCGAGTGGCCAAAGGGGGCGGGCTGTAAACCCGCTGGCTCAGCCTTCGGAGGTTCGAATCCTCCCCCCTGCACTTGCGCAAGACCGGAATCCACTCGCGCGGATTCCGGCCGCGCGAAGATCCCTGAAGGCGGCCGCTTCGCGGCCGCGACGCTTCTGTTCCATACGCTTTCTACCGGGGGAATCGACCGGGCGCGCCCGAGTTGCCCGAGTACACTTGGCGGCGCGCCCTCTTAGCTCAGTCGGTAGAGCACCTCCATGGTAAGGAGGGGGTCGACGGTTCGAGTCCGTCAGAGGGCTTCGCTAAAGTGCCTGCAAATTAGCACTTTGTTGTTGTCTATTCTTAGAACACGCGGACACAGAACGGACACATTTCTGGTACGCGCGACGCACCGCGACGTTTCGCGACGCCTTCTGACCCATCCTTCCGGCAAGACTCGATCGCGTTGATCAACGAAATCCCTGCAAAGAGGCTACGCTCGTTGTCTGAACGGGCGAGAGAGCGACCCCCTCTCCACAGAGAGGGGTCGATGGTTCCATTCCTTCAAACGCTCGGTCACGAGCCCACGGCTTGTTTGCCGAGCTGACTACGAACGCCGCTCTTCGGGGATCCCGCGCTGATCCCGCCCGGCTACAGCGCGGGAGCGCGTCGTCACCGGCACGAGCCGGGTGGGCCGGCCCGCTCGCTATGGCCCGGCGGTGAGCGTTCACCGTTCGTCCCTCGCTTCTGAGAGCGGTCACGGAGTACTCGACAGCGCCCCAAGGACGGTGGAGCGAAGTGCTTCGCCGTCGTTCGTGAGCTGCAGCGATAACGAAGAGGCCACCGTCGAGGGCGCGCGCGGTCCGGCTACCAGCTCGAGCGTCTTAACCCGACGCCAGCCATATCCGCAACGTTGCTCAATGCCTCGTCAGGCTCCTCGTCCTCGCGAGGAAACAACGTCAACTCTGGGGGCACTACGACGACGG
>DATDOS010000077.1:0-6227 GCA_035293125.1 Gaiellaceae bacterium
CCGCGATCGCCGAGTCGCTCTTCCTCACCGAGCGCTCGGTCGAGAAGGTGATCCACTCGATCTTCCTCAAGCTCGACCTGACCTACGAGACGGCGGTTCACCGGCGGGTGAAGGCCGTCATCCTCTACCTGGCGGAGAGCGGCTAGCGTCATCGCGACAGCGGGAGCGAGCCGGCCACGCGCCCCGACGCGATCGTCAGACAGCCGCCGAGCGCCTCCACCCGGTCCTTCACTGTGTCGAGGCCGGCGACGTCGGCGGAGATCTCGAACACGAGCGTCTCGTCCTCGTCGCGGACGGCGATCGTCGCGCTTGCCCCGTCGCCGATTCGCTCGAGCGCCTCGATCCAGCAGAGGTACACCGTTACGGCAAGTTCGGCGGGGCACGCGCCGCCGACGGCGACCTCGACCCGGGCGCGAACGCCGGCGTTCGCCGCAGCTGTGCGCAGGGCGACGCGGAGGCCCCCGGCCTCGAGCAGAGGCGGATAGATCCGCTCCGACAGCGCCCGCAGGTGCTCGAGTGCCTGCTGGACGTCGCGTCGCATCTCGTCGACGAGCGCAACTGCCGCCGCGGGATCGGACTCGACCAGGCTGCGAGCTTGCTGGAGGCTTACCGCAAACCCGGCCAGGGCCTGCTGCGGACCGTTGTGGAGCTCGCGCTCGATCTTGCGCCGGTCCGAATCGGAGGCCAGCACGAGTTGCCGCGCGTCCGCCGTCACGGCCGGGAGAGCTCCGCCGTCGGCGAGCGCACGGCGACGACGTCGAACGCGGCGACCGGGCGCCGGAAGCCCTTGAGCGCGAACTTCCCCGCGGGCTCGACCTCGATGTCTTGCTCGACCTCCGCGTAGAGGCGCTTCGCGATCAGGATCTGTCCGCCCGTGGCCTCGTCGGCCAGCCGTGCCGCGAGATTCGTCACAGCCCCGATCGCCGCGTAGTCGGAGCGGCCTTCGAAGCCGACCTCGCCGCAGGTTGCGTAGCCGAGCGCGATGCCGACGCCGAAGTCGAGGTCGTAGCCGCGCTTCGACCAGACCGGCATCAGCAGGTCCATCTCCTCGCGCAGCGCGCAGCCTGTCCGGACGGCCCGCAGCGCCGCGTCCGGAATCTCGATCGGGTCGTTGAGAAGAGCTGGACGCCGTCGCCCTCGAGGAAGCCGACGGTTGCGTCGAAGCGCTTGACCAGGCGGCCGATCGCGCCGTGGAACTCCCCGAGCACGCGCATCAGCTCCTCGGGCTCGACGGCGTCGACGAAGCTCGTCCAGCCGCGGAGGTCGGCGAAGAACATCGCGACTTGCCTGCGGTGGCTCCGGAGGATCGTCTCGTCGCCCGACGAGACGACCGCGTCGGCGAGCTGCGGCGAGAGGAACCGCCGCAGGCGACGCAGCCGCTCGAGCTCGCCGACCTGCGCCTGCACCCTTTGCTCGAGCGTGCGGTTCAGCTCCGCGAGCTCCGCCGCCTGCTCCTTGATGGTGTCGTGGTAGCGCTTGATCCGGAGCAGCGACCGCACCCGCGTGAGCAGCTCGTCGTGGTTGAACGGCTTCGGTATGAAGTCGTCGGCGCCGGCCTCGATTGCCCTCGTCTTCTCCTGGCCGACGCTCGACGTGACCATGATCACGGGCAGCATCGCTGTGTCGTCGTTCGCGCGGAGACGCGTGCAGACTGCGTAACCGTCGAGCCCGGGCATCATCACGTCGAGGAGGATCAGGTCAGGCTCTTCGGCCTCGACGAGGTCGAGTGCCGCGTCGCCGTCGTGGGCGGTGACGACCTCGTACCCGCGCGGGACGAGCACCGCCTCGAGCAGGCGGACGTTCTCCGGCACGTCGTCGACGACGAGGATCTTGGGAGTCCGCTCAGTCACGGCCGCAGTGTTCCTGGACGACCTGGATCAGCTCGGCGACGTCGATCGGCTTGGAGAGGTAGCCGTCGAAGCCGGCTTCCAGGAATCGCTCACGGTCACCGCTCATCGCCTGCGCCGTCACCGCGAGAACGGGGATGGAGGCCGTGAGCTCGTCCTGCCGCAACCGTCTGAGCGCCTCGAGCCCGTCGATGCCGGGGAGCTGTACATCCATCAGCACGAGCGCCGGTTCGTACGATTGGGCGAGTTCGACCGCGTCCTCGCCCGTGGTCGCCCCCAGCGTCGTGTAGCCCGTCGCCCGCAGCACATCGCGAAAGAGCTTCATGTTCTTCTCGTTGTCCTCGACCACGAGGACTTGCCTATTCGCCATTTCGGCCCCCATCCTCGCTCGGTAGGGTGAAGACGAAGCGGCTGCCATGGCCGGCCTCGCTCTCGACCCAGATCCGCCCGCCGTGCAACTCGACGAGCCGCTTCGAGAGCGCGAGTCCCAGCCCAGTTCCTTCCGATTGCTGCACGCCGACGTCGGTCTGCTGGAACTCCTCAAAGATCCGCTCGCGGTCCTCGGGCGCAATCCCCGGGCCGGTGTCGGTCACCGACACCCTCACCTCGCCGTCGACGTGCGAGGTTGCGACGATGACGCTCCCGTCTTCCGGCGTGAACTTCACCGCGTTCGAGAGCAGGTTGAAGATGACCTGGCGCAACCGCCGCTCGTCGCCTGTGACCAGGTCAACGCCGGGCGCTAGCTCGAGCGAGAGCTGGACGCCGTGCTTCGTCGCCGGCTCGCGCACCATGACGACGCCGCGCTCGAGTGCCTCTCGCAGGGAGAAGGCGGCGACCTCGAGCTCGATCTGCCCGGCTTCGACCTTGGACAGATCGAGCACGTCGTTGATCAAGGACAGGAGATGGTTGCCGGACGAGAGGATGTCGTCGAGGTACTCCTCCTGCTTCTCGTTGATCGGGCCGAACAGTCGCTGGCGAAGCACCTGCGAAAAGCCGATGATCGCGTTCAACGGCGTTCTGAGCTCGTGCGACATGTTGGCCAGGAAGTGGCTCTTGTGCTCGCTCGCGACCTCGAGTTGGCGGCTCTTCCGCGAAAGCTCTGCCAGCGCCTTCTGCAACTCCCGCGTGCGTTCCTCGACTTTTCGCTCAAGGCTTTGAACCGATGCCTGCAGGCTCGCCGCCATTCCGTTCAGCTCGTCTGCTAGGCCACCCAGCTCGTCGCGGCGGCGGAGCTCGATCCGTTCGTCGTAGGCGCCTGCCCCGATGCGGGCTGCTGCCGTCCGGATCTGCTTCACAGGGCGGACGAGGCGGCGGGCGAGCAACACGCTCAGGCCGACCCCGACGGCGAGAAACGCCGCAAGCAGCAGCGCCGTCCGCCAGATCTTTCCGCGGACCGGCGCGAACGCCGCGCTCTCGGGCTGCTCGACGAACACCTTCCAGCCGACCGGCCCGACGGTCGCCCACGTGCTCAGCACCTTCTGTCCGCGGAAGTTGCGGCCGACCGTCGATCCGCTCTGCGACGAGGCGAGCGCCCTCGTCACCTGGGGAAGGGCCAAGGAGCGATTCGTGAAAGCAGCGCTGTTCGGGTGCGCGATGGGTACGCCTCTGGCGTCGATCGCGTAGACGTATCCGGACGTCCCGAGACGGGCCTGCCGAACAAGGTCCTGAATGACTTTGAGATCGAGTGTCTCGCCAACGACTCCGGTTCCTGCTACGGGTCTTCCTTCCGGAGAGCCGACGACGCGGTCGGTTTCCCTCACCACGAGCTCCATCGATCTTGCTTCGGGGTTGGACAAGAGCCGTGGCGCGTACACGGGACCGAAGTAGAGCCCGGCCGCGAACGCCTGCTTCACCGAGCGATCGTGTGAGAAGTTCCCCTTGGCCACGGTGAGCCCGCCGCCCGCGCTTGCGAGTGTCTTGCGCCCGGTACTGTCGACGTAGAACGCAGTGGTCGCGTGATCTTCGAGCAGGGGTTGAAGCGCCGAGCCCAGTGCGGTGAAGGACAAGTATTGGGCGTCGATTGCCTCCAGTCGCTTGGTCCGGTCTGCGAAGTACCGCTCGATCGTGACCGCGACCGACTTCGCCTTCTCCTGCTGCAGCCGGACCAACGCGCGCTTGTTGTCCCGATAGGACGAGTGGAGCAGGTACACGCTCGTACAGATCACCGGAACGGCGACCAGCAGCGCGCACACGGCGATGTACTTGGCCGAGAGGGACGGAAGCCACCGGCCGACCCGCTCGGTCACCGGCCGTTTCCCACCGGAGCTAGCCCCGGTTGAAGCTGTACGTCCCGTCCCAGTGCCACAGCTTCGGGATCGACGAACTGGCCGTGACACGCATGCGGGCATGGAACCCGGCAAGCGTTCCCGTGCCGTCCGAGATCGTGCACAGTCCGGCCCCGGTCGCGAAACGAAGGAGGCAATGGCCGGTTGCGACGCTGCCCCGCTTCACATAGATGACTGTGTCGCTGTCCAGCGCGGTCTGACCCGCCGCCTGGACGTAGAAGATCTTCGAGCCCACCTTGAGCGCCTTCACGTTCGAGGACCTGATCGTGCAATACGCGCCGACGAGCCCGGTGAACCCCGAGCAGTCCTTCGTCGCGTGGAATGCCTTCGTCCCTCGGGGCGCCTGGCTCTGGGAGGATGCCGCAGACACTGAAAGCCAGAGTGCGGCCAGCAAAGCAGCTCCGGCCACGAGCCCGAGAACGCTCTTCGGCAACCACGGACGGTCGGCCATCGAGGCCTCCTTTGCTCGGGGCACGAGCGTAACAGACCTTTGTGCGGGGCGTAGCTTGTTCGCCGCCGAGCTGGATCTCTTCACGATGCGCGGCTTCCACATCTCTGGCCTCCCTGGGTTAAATCGCCCATTGATGATCTCGGTTAGGAGAACCGATGGCCAGGGTGCCAGCATCCCGATCGGAGAGGTGTGCCTGCACGGTGTCGGTCGCGCAGCCGCTGCAGTACAGGCGGCTTACTGTGGACGGCTACGAACCGCTCACCGACCATTGCGGCTGGCGTCCTCCATCGGCAGCGTGAAGACGAACCGCCTGCCGCGGCCGCTCTCACTCTCCACCTAGATCCGCCCGCCGTGCAGCTCGACGAGGCGTTTCGAGAGCGCGAGTCCGAGCCCCGTGCCCTCAGAGGCGGTGGCGCTCGCCCTCGACTCGCTCGCAGCTGCTGGCGGATCAGTCGAATCTGGGTCTGTAGATCCACAGTCGCGTGCGGGATAACCCGTAGTGCGTCCCTTGGCAACCGGTGGCAAGTGGGCCAACGGCATGGTAAGGAGGTGCTCGACCCCTACAGAGGCGGGCACATCGGGGTGCTGTCGGCAGGCGAATCCCTTCGCGACGAGCGCTGTGTGGCCACACGGAACCACAGTTTCGAGTCCAGCCTTTGGGACTCATCGGGGACTCACGTTGCCTTATTTCAAAACAAAAACCCCCGATTTACGGGGGTTTCTGAAGCGGATGAAGGGACTCGAACCCTCGACCTTCTGCATGGCAAGCAGACGCTCTAGCCAACTGAGCTACATCCGCGAGGCGGCGAAGTATAGCCGCGGCTTCTCGCGGGCCCAGAAAAGCTGCGGCCCGCCGGAACGGGCCGCAGCGGTGAAACCGCACGTGATGCTCGCCTGATACTCCAAGCCATGGTAGCGCGACTGGGTGATACGGACGAGCGGTCGACACGCACGGCTGCCACCCGCGAC
Organism: Gaiellaceae bacterium; assembly: GCA_035293125.1. Lineage (GTDB taxonomy): Bacteria > Actinomycetota > Thermoleophilia > Gaiellales > Gaiellaceae > GMQP-bins7. The sequence goes on from DATDOS010000077.1 coordinate 5,553, forward strand.
CGCTCGCCCGTTCTCCAGGGTCGGAGGGCGCCGGAGTCGAACCGGATCCGGGGACAAGCCGGACGCATCGTGTATCAAGCGAGCACCGCGTCGTGCGGTATCACCCTCCGACTACGGCCGATAGTGCCGATGTGGAAGTCGTGGCGCCAGATGTCCTATTAGGACGCGGCTCGGTCGAGCGCCTCGTTGACGAGGCTGTCCGCAAGCTCGTTGTGCTCGCGGCGCACGGCGGTGTACTTCACCCGGTGGATCTTGCGGGCGAGCCGCGATGCCTCGAGGAAGAGCTCCTGAAGGGCCCGATTCTTGACCCGATACTCGCCGCGCATCTGCTTGACGAGGAGCTCGGAGTCGGAGACGACCTCGAGCTCTGTCACGCCCACGTCAGCCGCCCTCTCGAGCCCCGCCACGAGCGCCGAGTACTCGGCGACGTTGTTGGTGGCGACTCCGATCGCCTCTCCGCGCGCGTCGAGCACCGTCCCGTCCTCGGCCTCGAGCACGAACGCGTAGGCCGCCGGGCCGGGGTTCCCGCGCGATCCGCCGTCGGTAAAGAGCTTCGCCTTCACGCGTCGAGCAGCGGGTAGACGTCGTACGCGGGCTCCTCGTAGGGGTGCGCGGCCCTGAGCGCCGCGACGACCTCCCTGAGCCGATCAGCCGGAACGACGGTCTCGACACGAA
>DATDOS010000078.1:0-2018 GCA_035293125.1 Gaiellaceae bacterium
TGCCACCGATCGACTCGATCTGGATCTGCGTCAGCGACGAACGGAAGCCGGTGTGCCGCCGGTAACCCGTGCGCTTCTTGTACTTGCCGATGCGGATCTTCGGCCCCTTGACGGCGCCGAGGACCTTCGCGGTGACCTTGATGTCGCCCGGCTCGAGCACGGGAGCGCCGTCGCCGCCCACGAGCAGGACGGTCGGCGTAAAGGTCGCCCCCTCGTCCTGGGCGAGCCTGTCGACGAGCAGCCGCTCACCCTCGCGGACGCGGTACTGCTTCCCGGCAACCTTGATGATCGCGTAGGTCATGGAAATGGAGACAGTGCTGGGGTCAGACTTACGTCTGACCCCAGCGCAGTTCTTGAAAGCGGGCGCGCGTCCCGCGAAGCCGCCGCATGATAGCGACTACGCGCGCGTGCGCGAGTCGAAGTCCTCGATCCACTCGGACATCGGCACGTATTCGGGTGCCGCTTCTTCGGTAGCCGGGTCAGACCCGTGGGGCCTGACCCCGGCGGGATCTTCAACCACATCGGGCTCGGGCTGGTCGCCGTCGGCCACGGGCTTCCGCCGCTTCCGACCTCCTCGCGATCCACGGCGCGAGCGCTTGCGCTTCGGCGGTCCGTCCGCGGAAGCCTCACCATCGAGCTTCGTCTCCGTCGCGCTGTCCGGTTCGGCTGGGGCGGCGACACCGGCGGCGATCGGCTCCTCCTCTAACTCGACGTCGGGCGGTGGGACGTGGATCTTCGGCTTGGGCCTCGGCGTCGGCTTGCGGCCGTCGCCCGTCGGCGACTCCTCGACGGCGACAGCCGCCGCCGTAGCCTTCTTCCGCCCGCGGCCGCCTCTCGTCCCCCGTCGTGTGCGCTTCTTCTTCGGTGGCTCTTCCGCTGCCGCGCTCGCAGCGGGCTCGGTCGCTTCCTCGGCCGCGAGGGCCACGTCTGCGGTCACCTCGTACTCATCCTCGGGAAGCGGCTCCGCGACGGGTACCTCGGCCTCCTTCTTGCGACTAGGCGCGCGGTTCGGCCTCTCGGCCTCCCCCTCGAACGTGATCGGCACCGGGCCCTCCGTCACATCTGACGGCGTCGCATAGGCAACGCCGTCGAGCACGCGCCTGAGTGTCACGGCAACCTTCTTGCCGACGAGCTTCGCCGAGTCCGCGACGACGACCTCGCAGCCGTCGACCTTGCCGACGCCGGCGCTCGGATCGTGGAGGCCGACCTCGACCAGCTTGAGCTCGATGGAGGCGCCTTCGTCGAACGGCGCAGACGGTCGAAGCGTGTCGAGCTTGCCCTGTGCCAGTACCTCGAAGTGATCGAGGTGCACATGGCCGTTCTGGGCAGCTGGGACGAGATAGAAGCGCCGTCGCGCCGCGGCCTCGAGCGCGGACAGCCGTGCTCCCCCGGGTCCGGCGAGAAGGGATAGGACGCGCGGATGTACCGCGACCCGAAACGCTTGAACCCGCGATCCCTTCGCAATCGTCCGGAGCTTCCGCTCGACCTCGAGCGCGTGAGTGGCCGCGGAGACGACGAAACCGTCGCCCTCGCAAACCGGACAACGGCTCGTCAGGATCTCCCGCGGGCCGTCGGTGACGTTCTGGCGCGTCATCTCGACCAGCCCGAGCGGCGAGATCTCGACGACGTAGGTCTTCGTCCGGTCCCGCTCGAGCTCGGCCCGGAGCGCTTCCTCGACGGTCTCGCGGTTCTTCGGGTTCGCCATGTCGATGAAGTCGATGACGATGATCCCGCCGATGTCGCGAAGTCGGAGTTGGCGCACGACCTCCTTCACGGCCTCGAGGTTGTTCTTGACGATCGTGTCCTCGAGACGGCCGGACGAGCTCTTTCCCCGCGAGCCGACGAAGCGCCCGGTGTTGACGTCGATGACCGTGAACGCCTCGGCGTAGTCGAAGACGAGGTAGCCGCCAGAGGGGAGGTCGACGCGACGCTCGAGCGTCGAGCGGATCTCCTGCTCGACGCCTGACGCTTCGAAGAGCGGCGCCTTCTCCCGATAGCGGTGAACTCGCTCGATCATG
>DATDOS010000079.1:0-2512 GCA_035293125.1 Gaiellaceae bacterium
CCGAGGGTCGCCACGAGCTTCGGCTCGATCAGCTCGATCTGGCGAAACAGATGAGGCTCGCAGGCCGCGATCTCGTCGGGAAGCGGGTCGCGGTTTCCGGGAGGCCTGCACTTCAAAACATTCGAGACAAACACATCGGCACGAGTAAGACCGATCCCTTCGAGCAACCGGTCGAGCAGTTTCCCCGCCTGCCCCACGAACGGCACGCCCTGCTGATCCTCGTGAAAGCCCGGCGCCTCGCCGACGAACATGATGTCCGCGTCCGGGCTCCCGGAGCCGAAGACGACCTGTGTGCGCCCCTGCGCGAGCGCACATCTCGTGCACGAGGCCGTTTGCTCCGCGTACTCCCGGAGCGCAGCTGCGCGCTCGACGGCATCCTCCATCGGACCGCCAGTGTACGTCGTCGCCCGGATGCGTCACGCTAGCGCCGTGCGGGCATCGGGAAGGATCGCCGTGGTCTCATGGCTCGGAGGAGCTGTCAGCATCCTCCCGTTCGCCGAGGACTGGTTCGGCCTCGGGGAACGCGCCGCGAACCTCGCGCTCCTCGCGGCGCTCGCGTCCGCGTTTGCGCTGGGGCTCCTGATCCACACGTCGGCGCGTCTCCAACACTTCGTCGTCACGCTCGCCGGGCCTTCCCGGCCCCGGGCGCGAGCGCTGATCCTCGTGGCCGTGTTCGCGTCAGCCGGAGCGCTTGGAATGCTTGCCGGAACGGCGCTGGTCGGCTCGCGCTAGCTGAGTTCGGTCAGTGGCCGCAGCCGCACGAACCGCCGCAGCAGCCGCCCCCGCTGCCCGACGGGCCGGCGAAGCTCGGCTTCGTCGCCGCGCCGTGCACCGCGAAGCTCGAGAGCTGCTTGAGCACCTTCGCGGCGCCGCACTCCGGGCACGTGACTGCCTGGTCGCTCGAGCGAACGAGCTCTTCGAAGTGCGACTCGCACTCCATGCACGCGTACTCGTAGATCGGCATGGGACGAGTGTACTGTCGAGCACCGTGGAGAGATGGGTGGTTCCGACACTCGAGGGCCGAGTCGTGCGACTCGAGCCGCTCTCGCCCGAGCACGAGGAAGGTCTCTGGCGCGCATCGCGCGACCCCCGCACGTGGCGCTGGCTGAGCATCGTCCAGCCGCAGACCCGCGCCGACTGGAACACCTACATGGGACGGGCTCTCGCGGCGGCCGCAGCCGGTACCGAGATCCCGCTCGTGACGATCGGCCGCGAGGGAATCGTCGGCTCGACCCGGTTCCTCGCGCTTCGCCCAGAGCACCTCTCGGTGGAGATCGGCTGGACATGGCTCCACCCGTCCGCTTGGGGGAGCGGGGCGAACGGCGAGGCGAAGCTCCTCCAACTCACTCACGCCTTCGAGGCCTGGGGCTGCCGCCGCGTCGAGCTCAAGACCGACGCGCTGAACGAGCGCTCGCGTCGAGCGCTCGAGGCAATCGGTGCCACCTTCGAGGGCATCCACCGCAAGCACATGCTGGTGCGCGGCGGCGAGAACCGCGACAGCGCCTGGTACAGCGTCACAGACGACGACTGGCCGGCCGTGCGCGCGCACCTCGAGACGCGTCTTGCCGTGAAGTAGGCGCTCGAGGCTACACTCCCGGGTGCCCGGTATCCGGAGACGGAACTGGAGCCAGAGAATGATCGAGAGCATCCGAATCGTGGGCGCGCGCGGGCGCGTCGGCTCGACGGTGAGCGCACGGCTCGCCGAGCGCGGCATGCTCCTCGATGCCGACGAGCCGCAGCTCGTCCTCCTGTGCGTTCCCGACCGGGCGATCGCGGAGGTCGCCGGCGAGCTTGCGGTCGGCCCGTGGGTCGCCCACGTCAGCGGGGCGACCCCGCTCGCAGCGCTCGACCCCCACGAGCGCAGGTTCGGGATGCACCCGCTCCAGTCGTTCACGAAGGCCCGAGGGCCCGAGCAACTCGACGGCGCCTGGGGCGCGGTAACCGCGGAGACCGGCGAGGCTCGCGCGGTCGGATTCTGGTTGGCGAAGACGCTCGGCCTGCGGCCGTTCGAGCTCGAGGACGCCGGGCGCGCGGCGTATCACGCAGGCGCCGCCCTCGCATCCAACTTCCTGGTGACGATTCGGGCCGCTGCGGGCTCGTTGCTCGAGGCCGCGAGCGCTCCACGCGAGGCGCTCGATCCCCTCATTCGCGGTGTCATGGACAGCGGGTTCGAGCTCACGGGCCCGATCGCGCGCGGCGACTGGGAGACGGTCGAGCGGCATCTTGCGGTCATCCGCGCCGAGCGGCCGGAGCTCGAGGAGCTCTACGTCGCCCTCGCCGATGCTACGGCCCGGGTCGCAGGTCGAGAGATGCCAAGTTACAAGTTGTTACAAGGCTCGGAAGAGACGTGACATGAGGCTAGCGAGCCCAAGTTACAACTTGTTACAAGGACGGAAGCGACGGTGATCGTCGAGCGGACGATTGCCGGGATCCGGAGCCGCGTTTCCGCGGAAGGATCTGCCTCGATCGGACTCGTGCCGACGATGGGGGCATTGCACGAAGGCCATCTCTC
>DATDOS010000080.1:0-14996 GCA_035293125.1 Gaiellaceae bacterium
CTGTTAACCGGAGGGTTGTTGGTTCGAGTCCAACCCGGGGAGCTACGACGCGCCGGCGCTGGCCCGGCTAGCGGACGACGTAGCCGAAGTCCGCGGCGACGGACTTCCCGCCCGAGCGAACGGTGATCGATCCTCGGACGACGGCACCAGCGGCCGTCCTCGGCACGACGAACGCGCATCGCCCGGCCCCTGCGACAACGCTCCCCTTGGCCCTCACCCTCTCCTCGTCGACGAGAACCCTGCAGGCCACGCTTCCGGACGTGATCCCGCGCCCCGTGTCCGATCGACGAACGGCGAGGTTCACGGTGAAGGGCTTTCCGGCACGAGGCTGCGCCGGCGCCCCGAACAGCCGGGTGATCTTCAGCTGGAGCGCAGCCTTGTTCGCGTAGGCGTACTTGAAGAACGCCAGGTCGTCGGGTGCGAGGTCGACGGCGACGACGGTGTCGGCGGAGGTGTTGATGTCCGCGGAGATGACGGAGAACCCGAAACGGGCTGCGTTTCCGAGCTCGCTGCGGTGCACCTCGATGGTGTGGACGCCGATTCCGCTGCGCGTCCGGACGCGGGTCGGTGCCGCGTCGGCGACCCAGCGCTCGGTCGCAGGTTGCCAGCGCTCGAGAGAGACTTCGCCTCCGACGCTCCTGACGAGAGCGTCGGCCCCGTCGTCCCCCGTGCTCTCGCGATTGTCGGTGTCGATCGAGACGACGAGCACGGACTCTCCGTGAAGCGACGCGTAGTTCGGTGTCGAGATCGCGAAGCTGACCCAACCATTCTTCGCGTCACTGACGCGCACGGACGTGATGTCCGGCGCGACGTCGTGGTCGCCCGCAGGATCGGTGAAGGCAGCCGGTGCAGGCCCCACGTAGGCGGAGCGCCCGACGTCGGGCACGTAGTCGGAGGCGATCAGCTGCTCCTCCCCGAGCACCTGACCTCGAGCACCGACGACCAGGACGCCGAAGCCGGCCGCGACATCCAGAGCGATCCTCGGCACCGACAGCGTAAGTACGCCCGCGGCGAAGCTGCCCGCCACCTCTGCCGTGGGCCGCTCGACCAGCTCGGATCCGTCCCACAGGTAGAACTTGACGTCCCCGGCCGCGAGATAGCGGATCAGCGCTTCATCGCCGGCGTCGCCCGTGCTCTGGTCGGAGTCGAGGTCGAACCAGACGTTGAACCAGCTGTTCGCCGGGAGCGTCTGGTAGTTCGCGACAGCAACGGTGACCGTCAGCATCCCGGAGGGTGACTCCGACACGGTCACGGTCGTTACGTCCGGCGCCGCGTTGTCGTCGCCCGCTGTGTCGGTGTAGGAACCAGCCGCCAGCCCGATCCCCACGAAGAGGAGCGCGACCGCGCCCAGCGCGCCCGCCAGGACCTTCTTCAACGCGTGCCTTCGAACTGGGTTCGATCGCGAGACGTGTCTGAACTGTCAAGGAGGAAGGGGAAGATGTCAATCACCGGCTCCTGTGGGACTGCGACAATCGCGCACATGCCAGGCCTTCTCGAGTCTGCGGCCCTCCAGCTCCGCGTCGCCAAGCGGCTCGCGCCGCGCCGGGGCGCCTCGCTGAGCGAGCGGCTCGGACGGCTCGACGACCGGCTGGTATTCGTGCTCGGGTCCCCACGGTCCGGGACGACCTTCCTCGCCGGGGCAATCGGCTCGCTGCCTGGCTTCGTCGACCTCGGCGAGGTCGCCCCCCTGAAGGCGGCTGTTCCGGAGCTTGCCGCTCTGGAGCCACACGAGGCTGCGCGGCGCCTCCGCCGAATCCTCGGCGTCGCACGCCGCGTGGGACTGGTCGGTGCCGTGCGGGCAGTGGAGCAGACCCCAGAGCTGGCCCATCTCGTCCGGATCGTCCCGCTCGCGTACCCCGAAGCCCGGATCGTTCACATCGTGCGTGACGGACGAGACGTCGTCTGCTCCTTGCTCGACAAGCCGTGGCTACACAAGGAGCAGGTGAAGACCGACGACGCCGGCATCGCATACGGCTCCTACGCGCGGTTCTGGGTCGAGCAGAATCGGCGCGAGGAGTTCGAGAGCGCCAGCGATGCACGGCGTGCCGCCTGGGTCTGGCGCCGGTACGTCACCGCCGCTCGGTCCGCCGGCACGCCGTTGCTCGAGATCCGCTACGAGCAGATGACGGCGGATCCTCGCGCGGTCGCCGAGGAGCTGGGCGTCTACCTCGCCGCGCCAGCGGATGCCCTCGCCGCGGCGTTGGGCCGCGCCCACGAAGGGTCCGTCGGCCGCTATCGGACGGATCTGAGCGACGAGCAGCTCGCCGACGTCCTCGACGAGGCCGGCGTCCTCCTCCGCGAGCTCGGCTACGTCACGTGAGCTCGGCGAGCGCCTGGCGAACCTTGGAGAGGTGCGCCTGAAGCTCGGTCGTGCGCGCGAGATCGGCCCCGGAGAGGTCACGCTTCAACTTCCGCTCGCGGAGCCGTAGGAGCAGCTCCGCGCCGGTCCGCTCGTCGATCGCCTCCCGCGCGGCGCGCGCGTCGAGCTCGGCCTTGAGCGCAGTCAACTCGGGATCGTCCTTCGCGGCGACGAGCGCCGCCCTGAAGCGGCGGTGGACGTCCGAGTCGAAGTGCTCGGGCGTGAGCTCGGCGAGACCCCGCACGAGCGACGGATGCGCGAGACAGGCTGCAAGGACGTCGCGCTCGAGACGGTCCCCGGCATCGAGGAGGCGCGGCGTCTCGGATGCGGCTCGCCTGCCTCCCCCACGCGCGGGCGCGAGCCCCGCGAGCGTGTTGCGCGGGAGATCGAGCCGGTCGGCGAGGAGTCTCAGCGCTTCCTGGCGCTCGGGCGAGTCGTCGGCCTTGGCGAGCACCTCCCGCGCCCGAACGAACCCCTCCTGCCGGTCCGCCGAGCGCTCGATCTCGAGCCGCACGCGGTAAACGAGGTAGCTCTCCGCGCCCGCGAGACGGTCCGCGAAACCCTCGGGCGCGTCCGCCGGGTCCTGGCCGCGCGGGAGCGTGACGACCTTCACGTCGAAGCCCTGCCCGACGGCGAGCTCCATCCCGCGCAGCGTCGCCTCCTGCCCTGCGGCATCGGCGTCGAAGCAGAGGTAGACCTTTCTGGTCAGGCGCCCGAGCTCGCGTAGCTGCCGCTCGGTCAACGCGGTTCCCATGGAGGCGACGACCGGCTCGAACCCTGCCTGTCGCAGGGCGATCACGTCCGTGTTCCCCTCCACCACCGCCGCGTGATCCTGCTTCGACATCGCCGCCTTGGCGAGGTGGAGGCCGTACAGGATCGACCCTTTGTGGAAGAGATCGCTCTCCGGGGAGTTCACGTACTTGCCCCGGAGCGGGTCGTCCTCGCGCAGCTTTCGTGCCTGGAAGCCGACCACGCGTCCGCGCGCATCGGCGAGCGGGAACATGAGCCGCCGCGGGAAGTAGTCGCTCCCGCGGACGGTGGCGAGGCCTGCGCCCTGCAACTCGTCCCTCGTGAATCCGCGTTCGGCCGCCTTCTCGGACAGGCCGCGCCCTGGCGAGAGACCGAGCCGGAACTCGCGCGCGATCGCCTCACCGAGCCCACGCTCGTCCAGATAGGCGCGAACGGGCGCCCCGACGTCGCCCTCCCACAGCAGCCTCTCGAAGAAGGCCGTGGTCTGCTCGAGCAGGGCGTACAACCGCTCGCGCCGGCGGCGCTCGGCCTCGACCCGTGGCGAGGCCTCCTCGATCTCGACCGGCACGCGGAACCGCTCCGCGAGCCACTCGATCGCGCCGACGAAGTCGAGGTTCTCGGTCTCGCGGACGAACGAGATGAGATCGCCGCCCTTCCCGCAACCGAAGCAGTAGTAGAGCTTGTCCACCGGGTTCACCGAGAAGCTCGGCGTCCGCTCCTCGTGGAACGGGCATCTGCCCGTGTAGCGGGAACCGGACGCGCGGCGGAGCTGCGTCCGCCCCGTGACGACCTCGACCATGTCCGCCGCCGCGACGACGTCGCGCACAGACGAGTCCTTGATCCGGGCCACGGAGTGAGACTACTCGGCGCCCACGTCGTAGTCTGTTCGCCCATGGCGACCTGTCCGAGCTGCGGTCAAGAGAACCCCGAGGGGTTCCGCCTGTGCGGGATGTGCGGGACCCCCCTCACGGCCGAACCGGCCGCGCGCGAGGAACGCAAGGTCGTCACCGTGCTCTTCTGCGACCTCGTCGGCTTCACTGCGAAAGCGGAGCAGCTCGACCCGGAAGACGTGCGCGCAGTCCTCGGCCCCTACCACACACGCGTCCGTGCCGAGCTCGAGCGCCACGGCGGCACCGTTGAGAAGTTCATCGGCGACGCGGTGATGGCGCTCTTCGGCGCTCCTGTCGCCCACGAGGACGATCCGGAGCGTGCAGTTCGCGCGGCACTCGCCATCCGGGAATTCGCGGTCGAAGAGGGACTCGAGCTGCGAGTGGGGATCACAACCGGGGAAGCACTCGTCTCGCTCGACGCCAGCCCCTCCGAGGGCGAAGGCATGGCGTCCGGCGATGTCGTCAACACGGCCGCACGTCTCCAGAGCGCCGCACCCGTGAACGGGATCCTGGCGGACGAGACGACGTACCGCTCGACGCGTCAGACGATCGAGTACGGCGACGCACCTGACGTCGAAGCGAAGGGCAAGGCCGAGCCGATCTCCGTCTGGGAGGCAACCGGAGCCCGCTCGCGCTTCGGCGTCGACGTCACCCATCACGCGCGCGCGGAGCTCGTGGGTCGCGAGCGCGAGCTCTCGGTCCTGCGGGATGCGTTCGAGCGCGCCCGCCATGAGCGGATCCCGCAGCTCGTCACCCTCGTCGCCGTCCCGGGGATGGGCAAGAGCCGCCTCGTGTACGAGCTCTCCCGGATCGTCGACGCCGACCCCGAGCTCGTCACCTGGCGCCAGGGGCGCTGCCTCGCCTACGGCGACGGGGTGGCGTTCTGGGCGCTCGCGGAGGTCGTGAAGGCGCAGGCCGGCATTCACGAGCGGGACACGGAGGCGGGAGCGGCGGAGAAGCTTCGAGCGGCGGTCGACGATGCCTTCGCCGACGCGAGCGACGCCCGCTGGGTCGAGTCGCATCTCCGTCCACTCGTGGGGCTCGAGACCGAAACCGGCCTGGGTGGCGATCGCCGCGGCGAGGCCTTCGCGGCCTGGCGGCGCTTCCTCGAGGCGCTCGCGGAACAGCGACCGCTCGTGCTCGTGCTCGAGGATCTGCACTGGGCCGACGAGGGCCTGCTCGACTTCGTCGACGAGCTCGTCGACTGGCTGAGCGGGGTCCCGCTCCTCGTCGTCTGCAGCGCACGGCCCGAGCTCCTCGAGCGAAGGCCCGGCTGGGGCGGAGGCAAGCTCAACGCGTCGACGCTCGGCCTCTCGCCTCTTTCCCCCGAGCAGACCGCCCTCCTGATCTCGCACGTCCTCGAGCGCTCGCTGCTCCCGGCCGAGATCCAACAGGCTCTGCTCGAACGCTCGGAGGGCAATCCCCTCTACGCCGAGCAGTTCGCGCAGCTCTATCTCGAGCGCGGCTCGGCGGAGGACCTGCCTCTTCCCGAGACGTTGCAGGGGATTGTCGCCGCCCGCCTCGACGGCCTCTCGACCGAGGAGAAGGCTGTCCTTCAGGATGCCTCGGTCGTGGGCAAGGTCTTCTGGACTGGCGCACTACGACGAGACGAAGGCACAGCGAACCCACTCCTGCACTCGCTCGAGCGCAAGGGCTTCCTGACGCGTCAGCGCCGCTCCTCGGTCGAGAGCGAGGGTGAGTGGGCGTTCGCCCACATGCTCCTGCGAGACGTCGCCTACGGGCAGATCCCCCGCGCCGACCGAGCCCACAAGCACCGCGAGACGGCGGAGTGGATCGAGAGCCTCGGCCGCCCGGACGACCACGCCGAGCTCCTCGCGTTTCACTGGAGCTCTGCGCTCGAGCTGACGCAGGCCGCCGGGCAGGACGCTGCAGAGCTCGAGACGCCGGCGCGCCTCGCACTCCGTACCGCGGGCGATCGGGCGTTCGCCGTCAACGCTTACCCGGCCGCAGCCGGCTACTACGGCCACGCACTCGCTCTCTGGCCGGAGGACGATGAGGAGCGGCCGCAACTGCTCTACGGCTACGCCGATGCGCTCTACGTCGCAGACGACGAGACGGCGTTGAGCGCTCTCGAGGAGGCGCGCGACGCGCTTCTTGCAGCGGGCGACCGCGAGACCGCCGCCGAGGCTGAGCTCTCGCTGTCGCGGATCTGGTGGCACCGAGGTCAGAGCGATACGGCCAGGGCGCATCAAACCCGCGCGGAAGAGCTCGTCGAGGGCACCTCGTCTCGGACGACGGCCCGTGTCCTCGCATTCATCGCGCGCACCAAGTCGATCGGGGGCGACCCGTCGCAGGGACTCCGGCTGGCTACAGACGCGCTCGCGATGGCAGAGACGTTCGTTAGCGACGAGCTGCGGGCGCACGCACTTGCCACCGTCGGCATATCCAAGGGATATCTCGGCGATCCAACCGGTACGCAGGACGAAGAGCGGGCGCTCGAGCTCGCCATCTCCGCTCACTCTCCGGTCGCCGGGTCGATCGCCAACAACGTCGCAGTCGCCGCCTTCTTCGCGTTCGACCTGCGGCGGGCGGGCGAGCTCTTCGACGAGGGCCGACGGATCGCCGAGCGACTGGGAGACGCCTCGGGAGTGCGCTGGCTGCGAGCCCAGCAGGCGTCGTTCGCGCTCACGCTCGGCAGGTGGGACGACGCGCTGCGCATGAGCGAGGAGTTCATCGTCGAGTGCGAGGCGGGTTCTACGCATTACCTGGAGGCCCGCACGCGAGCGGATCGTGCCGGGATCCGCGGGGCACGGGGCGACGTCGAGGGTGCGCTCGCCGACTACCGGCAGGCCGTGACTCTCGCACGCTCGTCGACCGACCCGCAGCGGCTCCTGCCGACGCTTGGGGAAGTGAGCCTTGCATTCGAAACGCATGGGCTCGCCGACGAGGCACGCGACCTCGCCCGGGAGGTGGTGGACGTCACTCGAGTACACCCCCACGCCGCTGTCTGGGCGTTGCCGTTCGACTTCCTCTTCTCGCACTTCGCGGTGGAGTTCGAGTTGGAGCTGCGCGAGGCCCTCGAGGACGCACCGCCCGGACCGTGGAAGGAGCTCTCGTTCGCCTGCCTCGACCGCGACTTCGTCCGCGCCGCCGAGATGTGGGCCGAGGCCGGGAGCCCGACTTCCGAAGCGCGGTCCCGGCTGCGAGCCGCGGAGGAGCTGATCGAGACCGGTCGCCGCGCGGAGGGCGCGGCTCAGCTCGAGAAGGCGCTCGCCTTCTACCGCACGGTCGGCGCGACGTACTTCATCGAACGAGGCGAGGCTCTCCTGCAGGAGGCGAAGAGCGCCTGATGGCGACGCAGCGTCGCGAGCGGAAGGTCGTCACGGTCGTCTTCTGCGACCTCGTCGGGTTCACGGCGCAGGCGGAATCGATGGATCCCGAGGACGTCGAGGCGATCCTGCGCCCCTACCACGAGCGCGTCCGCTCCGAGCTCGAGCGCCACGGCGGCACCGTCGAGAAGTTCATCGGCGATGCGGTGATGGCCCTCTTTGGCGCTCCAACCGCGCACGAGGACGATCCCGAGCGCGCCGTCCGCGCGGCGTTAGCGATCCGCGACTTCGCAGTCGAGGAGAGCCTCGAGCTGCGCGTGGGCATCACGACCGGCGAGGCACTCGTCCGGCTCGACGCGCACCCCGAAGCCGGCGAGGGCATGGCCTCGGGCGACGTCGTGAACACCGCGGCGCGCCTACAGAGCGCAGCTCCTGTCAACGAGATCCTCGCCGACGAGACGACCTACCGCGCGACCCGGCACGTCATCCACTACGAGAGCGCAGCCGAGGTTGAGGCCAAGGGCAAGGCCGAGCCGATCCCGGTCTGGACGGCCGTCGCAGCGCACGCCCGTTTCGGCGTCGACGTCGCGCACGAGGCGCGCTCCGAGCTCGTCGGCCGCGAGCGCGAGCTCGCTGTTCTCCGAGAGGCCTTCGAACGGGCACGCCACGAGCGGGCGGCACAGCTCCTGACGCTGGTCGGCGTTCCCGGCATCGGCAAGAGCCGCCTCGTCTACGAGCTCTCGCGGATCGTCGACGCCGACCCCGAGCTGATCACATGGCGCCAGGGCCGCTGTCTCGCGTACGGCGACGGCGTCACGCTCTGGGCTCTGAGCGAGATCGTCAAGGCGCAAGCGGGAATCGTCGAGCAGGACTCGGAGAGCGACGTCGAGCACAAGCTGCGGGACACGGTCGCAGACGTCCTCGCGGAGACGGGCGACGCAAGCTGGGTCGAGTCGGAGTTGCGCTCGCTCGTCGGCCTTGCAGGCGAGTCGGAGCTCGGCGGCGACCGCCGAGGTGCGGCGTTCTCCGCCTGGCGGCGGTTTCTCGAGGCGATGGCCGAACAGCGCCCGCTCATCGTCGTGTTCGAGGACCTCCACTGGGCGGACGAGAGCCTGCTCGACTTCGTGGACGAGCTTGTCGACTGGGTGACCGACGTCCCGCTGCTGGTGGTGGCCACGGCGAGGCCCGAGCTCCTCGAGCGCCGTCCCGGCTGGGGAGGCGGCAAGCTCAACGCCACGACACTCGCGCTCGCGCCCCTGTCGGACGACCAGACGGCGCGAATGATCGCGCAGCTTCTCCAACGATCTGTTCTCGCCGCCGAGTCGCAGCAGGCGCTCCTCGAGCGCGCGGGCGGCAACCCGCTCTACGCGGAACAGTTCTCCGAGCTCTACCTCGAGCGGGGATCCGCGGACGAGCTCCCGCTCCCGGAGACGCTCCAGGGGATCATCGCCGCTCGCCTCGACGGGCTTCCGGAGACCGAGAAGGAGCTCCTTCGCAACGCAGCGGTCGTGGGCAAGGTCTTCTGGGCAGCGGCGCTCCGCCGAGAGGTGGACGATGCAGCTTCGACTCTCCACTCACTCGAGCGCAAGGGATTCGTGCGTCGGCAGAAGCGCTCGTCCGTCGAGGGAGAGAGCGAGTTCGCGTTCGCACATGCCTTGGTTCGGGACGTGGCCTACGGCCAGATCGCACGCGCCGATCGCGTCGAGAGGCACCGACAGGTGGCCGAGTGGATCGAGTCGCTCGGGCGGACCGAGGACCACGCCGAGATGCTCGCTTATCACTGGCGGTCCGCCCTCGAGCTCGCAGAGGCCTCGGGCCTGCCGACCGCCGAGCTCGAGGAGAACGCGCGGCTGGCTCTTCGTGAGGCAGGTGATCGCGCGTTCGCATTAAATGCGTATCCGGCGGCGGAGAGGTACTACGCAGAGGCTCTCGGGCTCTGGTCCGACCAGGACTCGGGCGGCCCGGAGCTCCTCTTCCGACGCGCACATGCGCTCTACTTCGTGGGCGACGAACGGCGAGAGGAAGCGCTCCTGGAAGCCCGAGACGCCTCGCTCTCAGCCGGGGACACTGAGCGCGCGGCAGAGGCAGAGGCGTTCCTCGCGCACGTCGCCTGGTATCGCGGGCAGCCGGAGAGGGTTAGGCTCCATCTCGATCGAGCGACAGAACTTGCCGGCGGGTCGCCGTCTGCCGCGAAGGGGCGTGTCCTGAGCATCTCCGCTCGCACCCGAACGGTGTCTGGGGAGCCGGAGACCGGAATGCGGATCGCCGAGGAGGCGCTCGAGATGGCCGACTCGCTCGGTCTGGACGAGCTACGAGCGCACGCGCTGGCCACGATCGGGACGGCCAAGACAGTCCTCGGCGACCCGACCGGAATCCCGGATCTCGAGCGTGCCCTCGAGATCGCAGTCGAGATCGACTCGCCCATCGCGTTTGCGATCGTCAACAACCTGGCCGTCGCCGCGAGCCATAACGGCACGCTCCTGCGCGCGGAGGAGCTCTTCGCCGAGTCGGCACGGCTCGCAGAGCGCTTCGGGGACGGTCAGGGCCTTCGCTTCTGTCGCGGGATCATGGTCTGGCAGGGCTGGCTGCGCGGGCGCTGGGACGACGCGCTCGAGACCGCGAACGGGTTCGTCGCGGAGTGCGAGGCCGGCTCGCCCCATGTTCAGGAGCTTTACGTCCGTCTCAACCGTGGCAGCATCCGCATGGGACGGGGTGACATCGACGGGGCTCTCGCCGATTACGCCCGGGCTCTCGCACTCGCGCGCGAATCGAAGGATCCGCTGGCGCTCGCCGCAGTGGCCGCCGTATCCGCGGGCAGCCACGCCGAGCTCAGGAGATGGGACGACGCGCGCCGGCTCGTCCACGAGCTGATCCCCGTCATCCGAGCGCGGCCCGAGGCGGCTGGCTGGGAGAGCATGGTCGCACCCTATGCCGAGCACCTCTCTGTCCGAGAGGAGCTGCGGGCGATCGTCGCGAAAGCACCGCCGAGCGCGTGGAATGACGTCTCGCTCCTGTCCCTCGATCTGGACTTCCGCGGGGCCGCCGAGATCGCCGCGGCCATGCCGAACCCACCCCTGGAGGCTTGGCAGCGGCGTAGCGCAGGCGCCCAGCTGATCGAGGCCGGGCGCCGCGCCGAGGGCGAAGTCGAGCTGCAGAAGGCGCTCGCTTTCTATCGTTCGGTCGGCGCCACGTTCTTCATCCAGCGCGCCGAGGCTTTGCTCGCGAAGTCAGCCTAGAGAGATGCCACGTAGGCCAGCGCGAAACGGTCGGTCATCCCGGCGATGTAGTCGACGATGTCGTCGACCGGGTCTCCGCGATCGACCAGGTGCTCGAAGATCCGCTGGACGACGTCGTGCGCGCGCGCGTGCTCGGGTGCCGCCTGCGGCCCGAGGTAGACCCGCTCGAACATGAACGCCCGCAGCGAGAGCATCGCCTCTCCCACCTCCGTGGACTGACGGATGTCGTCGACACCCTCGGACGCCTCGACGATGTCGTGCACGAGCGTGTCGATCCGCGCGGAGCCCGTCGGTCCGAGCGTCGCGATTTCCTCGCCGGGCAGATCCTGCTCGCTCAGGAGCCCGTAGCGCACGGCGTCGTCGATGTCGTGGTTGATGTACGCCACGCGGTCGACGAGGCGCACGATCTTCCCCTCGAGCGACGCGGGCTCGCGTTCGCCCGTGTGGGTGAGGATGCCGTCGCAGACCTCGTGCGCGAGGTTGAGCGAGCGGGCGATCCGGAGCGACTGCTCGTTGTGCCGAAACCGGCGGCCGAACCGCTCCTGCAGCGCCGCATCGAGCGCGTCCTCTCCGGCGTGTCCGAACGGCGTGTGCCCCATGTCGTGTCCTAGCCCGATCGCCTCGGTGAGATCCTCGTTCAACCGCAAGGCCCGCGCGACGACACGGGAGATCGCGGTCGTCTCGAGCGTGTGCGTCATCCGCGTGCGGTAGTGATCTCCCTGCGGGTCGATGAAGACCTGGGTCTTGCCCTTGAGCCGCCGGAAGGGCTTCGAGTGGACGATCCGATCGCGGTCGCGCTGGAACGGCGTGCGAACGGTGCACTCCTCCTCCGGCAGCTCGCGTCCACGAGTGTCGAACGAGCGCATCGCGAACGGCGAGAGGCTCTCTTCGAGCGCTCGGATCCGCTCGTCGAAGGCGCTCATCAGAGGATGATCGGGACGGTGCCGCCGTCCGCGCTCCAGGCGGCGCCTGTCACGTACGACGCCCGCTCGGAGCAGAGAAAGACGATCACGGCCGCGATCTCTTCGGGACGCGCAAGTCGCCCCAGGGGGCGCCCGGCACCGACCTTGGCAAGGACGTCATCGCGGACGCCCTGCTGGTCGGCGAGGCCCCCTTCGCCGAGCCAGGCGTCTGTTGCCGTCGGCCCGGGTGTGACCGCGTTGCAGCGAATGCCATCGCGTGCGTACAGATCGGCCACGAGTCGAGAGAGGGAGAGCACGGCTGCCTTCGTGACCGAGTAGTGCGGCATTCCGGTCGAGGGTCGCTTCCCCGCGCTCGAGGAGACGTTGACGATCGCGCCGCCGTCAGCGCGCAAGTGCGGGAGCCCAGCCCGGATCGCGCGCACGTAGCTCATCACGTTCAGCTGCCAGTACGCATCCCACTCGCCGTCGGAGACGTCCTCGAAGCGAGCCTGCCGCGCGATCCCGACGTTGTTCACCAGCACGTCGAGCCCTGAAAGCGCTTCTACGGCCACGCTCATCGCGCGCTCGGGCTCGCCAGCCTGTGAAAGATCCACAGCGACGTGCGCGATCTCGCCGATCCCGGGCGCGCCGCGTCGACCGCACGTGACAACTCGGGCGCCCTCGGCGACCAGAAGCCTCGCCGTCTCCAGCCCGATCCCTCCGGTCGAGCCGGTGACGAGGCATCTCTTGCCGTCGAGTCCGAGATTCACGGCGCGGCTAGGTTATCCGCGTGCCGACGACGATCGTCTTGGTCAGGCACGGCGAGACCGACTGGAACCGCGAGAACCGGTTCCAGGGGCACGCGGACCCATCGCTCAACGACCTGGGTCGAGCCCAGGCCCACGCGCTTGCCACCGAGCTCGAGAACGAGCGATTCGACGCCGTCTACTCGAGCCCGCTGAAGCGCGCCGGCGAGACCGCGCGGATCGTTTCAGCCTCGTTGGGACTGGCGGTGCGGCTGAGCGACGCCCTCAAAGAGGTCGACGTCGGATCCTGGTCCGGGCTGACGCGCGCCGAGGTGGAGCGTGCGTTCCCCGTCGGGTACGAACGCTGGCTCGAGCTCAGCCACGGGTGGGACGACGGGGAGAGCTACGACGAGCTCGGGGAGCGCGTCGTCTCGGGTCTCGTGCGGATCGCCGATCGGCACCCCGAAGCGCTCGTTCTCGCCGTCACCCACGGTGGGCCGATCCGCTCGGCACTCGCCGCCGCCGCGGGGGTCCCCTTCGGCGAAGCACGGCGCTCGATCGCCGTTCTCGAGAACTGCGCGACCGTCCGCATCGCGGTCCGGAACGGCGTGATCGAGGGAGTAGACTGACCGCCTCGTGGAGGACTACACGAACAAGTACAAGGGCGAACAGGTCGAGGTCGCCCTCTTCGGCGGCGAATACCAGGAAGGGACGCTGACCGCGTACTGCTCCATCGAGGACGTCCCCCACGTCGAGCTCAACGGGCACATCCTCATCCCGCTGCAGAACGTCGCGTCGCTGCACTGCTCGAGCCGCTGTGATGCGCCCGAGCCCGACTGGCCTCCGCGCGGCTTCACCGAGGACGACGTCGGAGAGGCGTAGAGGCTTGGTGTGAACACCGACGCAGCGGTCGCGAAGCGGCCGCCTTCAGGGATCTTGACGCGACCGGGATTCGCGCGAGCGGATACCGGTCTTGCGAACGATTAGCCG
Source organism: Gaiellaceae bacterium (assembly GCA_035293125.1). Classification (GTDB taxonomy): domain Bacteria; phylum Actinomycetota; class Thermoleophilia; order Gaiellales; family Gaiellaceae; genus GMQP-bins7. The sequence goes on from DATDOS010000080.1 coordinate 13,164, forward strand.
TTGGCGCGCGCAGTCGCGCTCAACCTGACGAAGGCGGCACTCCTTGTCGCGGTGCTCGCCGCCGCGATGGCGGGCGTCGGCTGGCTCATCGGCGGGGTCACGACGGCGCTCCTCTTCGCGTTCTGCTCGCTTCTGGCGGCAACAGGCGTCTACCGCTACGGAGACCGCGCCTTGCTCGGGATGCTCGGGGCGCGCCCATTCGCGCTCGCGGAGGACCCGACTCTTCGCTCTGCCGCCGACACCGTGGCGGCCAAGCTCGGCGTTCGGCCGCCGCAGCTCTACTTGATCCCAGACGGGTTCCCGCGACTCTTCGCCGTCGGCCGGGGCCCCTCGAGCTCAGCGCTCGCGGTCTCGACGGGGGCGCTGCGTTCGCTGCGGCGCGAGGAGCTCGAGGCGGCGATTGCCCATGAGCTGGCGCATGTTCGCCGACGGGACGTCCTCGTCCAGACCTTCGTCGTCCTCTTTGCCACGACACTCGTCGAGTCGAGCCGAATCGGAGGCTGGTTCTCGCGCATTCTCCTCTACGTCTTTGCGCCGATCGGCGCAGCCTTCGTGCATCTCCTGCTTTCACCACGACGAGAGCTCCATGCGGATGCCCTCGCCGCGGGCGCGACCGGAGGAGCACATGACCTCGCCGACGCGCTGATGCGACTCGATCGCGCGTCGGAGCTCGTGGAGTTCGCCGCGTCACCCGCAACGGAGCCGCTCTACCCGATCGACCCGTTCGAGAGCGAGGGAATCGCCCGCATGTTCAAGACGCATCCGCCACTCGACATCCGCGTGCGTCGCCTGCGTGAGCTCGGCCCGGGCCCGAACGGGCGTGGCGATGTGGCGGAGGCCTGCTAGAGCTAGAGGAACGCCGCGGCCGCGAGGCCGCCTTCAGAGATCTTTGCGCGATCGGAATCCGCGCGAGCGGATTCCGATCTTGAGCCAGGCGTTAGTCGCGGAGCTCGCCGGGTAGGAGCGAGAACATCACGGAGTCTCGAATGCGGCCGTCGGGATGGCGGAGATGTGCGCGCAAGACTCCTTCGCGTCGGAAGCCGGCCTTCTCGGCCACGCGCTGAGAAGCCACGTTGTCCGGGTCGGTGATGAGGTCCAGACGCTGGAGCTCGAGCTCCTCGAGCGCCCAGCGCGCCAGGAGCCGCAGCGCACGGGTGCAAACACCACGGCCTCGCGCGGTCGCCGCGACCCAGTAGCCGATGCGCCCTCGGTAGTTCATGGAGTTGACCCCCATGCCGATCGCGCCCACGACGACGCCGTCGAGCGTGATCGCCAGCGAGTGGTCTTCGGGCCGCGCCTCGCCGCGAACGAACGCCAATGCGTCCGCCTCCGTGTAAGGCGAGGGAATGACGGGGATCCAGTGCATGATCTCCGCGTCGTTGCAAGCGACGACGAGCGCAGGGATGTCGTCCTCCGTCCACGGTCGCAGGGCGAGATCGCCGTCACGAAGCTGCACCCGACGGAGTCTACGAACGCCGAAGGCCGCCTTCCGGCGGCCTTCGTAATAGGTGGGCGGCGCCCTACTCTCCCGGGGGCTTGCGCCCCGAGTACCATCGGCGCTGGCGGGCTTAACTTCTCTGTTCGGAATGGGAAGAGGTGTATCCCCGCCGCTATGACCGCCCAAGTTGTCGAGACGCCCGTGTCGCAGCCGTAGCCGCACGCGCAACCTTCAAAACTCCATAGCAGCATTCGACGTGTTCAAAATCAAGACCTCGGGCAATTAGTACGGCTCCGCTAAACGCATTGCTGCGCGTGCACGTGCCGCCTATCGACGTGGTGGTCTACCACGGCCCTTACTCCCTCGAGGGGATGGGAGGTCTCATCTTGAGGTGG
>DATDOS010000081.1:0-7663 GCA_035293125.1 Gaiellaceae bacterium
CAACTTATTCCGAGAGGGGCTTCGAGCCTGCCCGCGTCGTCGCCGAGCATCGCGGCGGCTACTACGTCCGCGGGGAGCGCGGTGACCGGCTGGCGCACGCCCGCGGGCGTCTCCGGGACGACGAGATCTGGGGCGGCATGCCCGCCGTCGGCGACTGGGTCGTCGTGTGCGATGCGCCGGGCGACCGCTTCTCGATCGAGGCGCTCCTTCCGCGGCGAACGAAGGTGTCGCGTAAGACGCCGTGGCTCAAGGCGGTGGAGCACGTCCTCGTGGCGAACGTCGACACCGTGCTCCTCGTGGCGGGCCTCGATCAGGACTTCAACCCGCGCCGCCTCGAGCGGTACCTCACCGCTGCCTGGGACAGCGGCGCCGATCCCGTCATCGTCCTGACCAAGCTCGACGTTTGCGATGACTTCGCGAAGCTCGCCGAGGCCGAGGACGTGGCGGTCGGAGTTCCCGTCTTCGCCGTGAGCAACGTCACGGGTGAGGGGATCGAGGAGGTTCGCGCGCTCCTCCGGCCGGCGCGCACGTTCGTTCTCCTCGGATCCTCGGGGACCGGGAAGTCGACCCTCGTCAACCGGCTCGCCGGCCGCACGCTCATGCCCATTGGAGACCTCCGCCGCGACGGCCGCGGGCGTCACAAGACCCGACATCGCCAGCTTCTGGTGATACGGGGTGGAGCGATCCTCATCGACACGCCCGGGCTGCGCGAGCTCCAGATCTGGGAGGGCGACGTCGACAGCGCGTTCGCGGACATCGCCGAGCTGGCTGCGCAGTGCCGGTTCAACGACTGCGCTCACTCGAGCGAGCCGGACTGCGCGGTGCGCAAGGCTCTCGAGACAGGTGAGCTCGATCCCGCCCGGTGGGCGAACTACGGGAAGCTCCAGCGCGAGCTCCGCGCGACCGAGGCCAGGAGCAGCAAGCGGGTACAGCGCGAGCTCAAGCGTCGCTGGCGGGCGCGGGCGCGGGAGACGCGGCGGGCGCGTCGATATGGCAGCAAGCCGTAAGAGGAGCGGGGGAGATGGCCCCCGCTCCTCTCGCTCACGACGTTACGACGGCGCGCGATAGACGCCGGGCCGTGTCACGGCCCAGATCACCCACACGTCGAGCGCGATGATGAGCAGCGACCAGAACGGGTCGTACGGGATGAAGAAGAAATTCGCGACAGCACTCAGAGTCGCCGGAGCAATCGCGACCATTCCTGCCCATATGCGTCCTGCGATGAGGAAGAACCCGGCGAGCGCGAGCCAGAGGGCTCAGGCTCGTACTGGGTCATTGCCCCTGCTCCTTTCGGCTCGTTCGATGGGCGACTCGAAGCCTAGGGAGCGGATCTGTCGGAGCGGGCAAATCCATGGCCCCGGGAGGAGTCGAACCTCCGCCCGCAGATTCGAAGTCTGCCGCTCTATCCACTGAGCTACGGGGCCGATGGGGGCACGGTAGCGAGATCGGACGCTACGCGGCGTGCTCGGCTTCGAGGCTCTCGCGCACGTGGGCGACGACCACCCGGACGACGGTCGGGTCGAACTGTGTTCCGGCGAGGCGCATGAGCTCGTTGAGTGCGTCATCCGGCGAGAGGGCCGGTCGATACGGGCGAGCGGAGGTCATCGCTGCGTAGGCATCGCACGCGCACACGATCCGCGACGCGAGTGGGATCTCCTCACCGGCGAGGCCGTCGGGATAGCCACTTCCGTCCCAGTGCTCGTGCGACGAGCGAACGACCGTCGCCACGCTCCGCAACGCCGGGGATGCACGAAGGATTCGCTCGCCGACGAGCGTGTGGTGGCGCACGAACGCCCACTCGCGCTCGTCGAGTGGACCCTCCTTGCGCAGGATCTCGTCCGGAACCGCGAGCTTCCCGAGGTCGTGGAGCTGGGCAGCCCGCGCGAGCTCGTCGAGCTCGTCCCTGCGGAGCCCGAGCATGCGCCCGACCTCGACGGCGAGCGAGCCGACGCCTTCCAGATGCGCTTTCAGATCGGGCTCACGGAGCGAGAGCGCTTCGAAGAGCGCAGTCATCGTCCGGTCGCTATCCCCGCGCCTCGAATGCTTCTGGGCGTAGAGGCGCTCATCGGCGGCCTGCAGCGCATGGCTTGGATCCTTTGCCTCGTCGGGGAGCATGACCGCGCCGAACGAGCTGCCGATCTCGAAGCCTTCGCCGTGCTCCGTCAGGGCGGCGCACGCGCGGTCGATCAGCGACTCTACCTCGCGGTCTTCGACTACGGCGATCAGACAGAACTCGTCGCCGCCCAGGCGATAGGCCTCGGCGTCGGGCCCCGGAACAGTCGCCAACTTCGACCCCAGGCGCGCCAGGAGGGCGTCCCCGGCGGGATGGCCGAACGAGTCGTTGTAGCCTTTGAAGCCGTCGAGGTCGAAGATCATCAGGAGCGCAGGCTCGACCTCGGGTGCACCGAGGCGTCGGTCGAGGTCGGACAGGAGCTTGCGGCGGTTGCTGAGACCCGTGAGGGCGTCGGTGGTCGCCTCTTGACGCGTCAACTCGAAGAGGCGGCGGTTCTCCCGGAAGGTCACCCCGAGGCGCACGATGACGAGCAACAGAGCCGTCGAAGCCAGCACGATCGCGAGCAGGTTGACCGTGTGGAAGTGGTCGTAGACCAGGATGCCCGTGGAGACGAGGGCGCAGGCGGCGGGGACTGCGAGCAGCGGGCGCCCTTCCACCTCCAGCCCCTCACGGCTTCGGTCCGAGGCCCAGGCAGCCGAGGCGATCAGCAGCATCGCCGCCGGCCAGAGAATGTCGACCCAGGTTCCCTCGACGTACGTCCCTTCGGCCGACTGGAAGAGATAGACAGCGTCGGCGACCGCTGTGGCTAGCGCTCCCATTCCGAGTAGCAGCCAGCGCTGCCCGGGTCTCCACCCGGTGAGCGAGAAGACGCCGAAGACCGCGGAGAGGAGAAGGATGTCCCCGAGCGGGTACGAGAGGTTCGTGACGACGGTCGAGAGCGTGCCCTCGGTGCTCTCGAGAACCAGCTCGACGAGCACGGCAGCGCCGAGGGCGGCGGCCGCGAGCGCGGCGATTACTCCGTCCAGCCAGAGGGTGCCTGCGATCGAGCGCGCGCGCGAGCGCAGCAGGAGCACGCCCCCGACGTACAGCAGCGGATAGAAGCCGATGACCCCCACGTCGGCCAGCGACGGGTAGGTCTCGGGCTGGAAGATCGCGTACCAAAGCTCACCGAACGTCCAGGAGACGAGCGCCAGAGTGATCATGGTCCAAGCGGCCCGCTCGCGCGAGACGAGGTACGCATGGGAGCCGACGACGATGCACCCGAACACCATCAGGCCGTTGTAGACCCACACGTTGAAGAAGGCGGAGACCTCTGCGTCCTGCGGCATCGCGATCGTGACGACCGCGAACGCGGCCAAGCCCGCGGTCGACGCCGCGCGCGTCAGGTGAATCCACCCGCGATGTGACATATCGGAACGGGAATCGGCTATTCCCTACCGGCGCTTGAGCAGCCTGAGCCGGTTGCGCCGCCGTTTGCGCCGCGGCGCTGCGCGAAACGTCGCCCGGATCGAGCCGGAATGCCCTCTCGCCCAGGCGCAGAGGGCCACTGCGCCGTAGAAGCCCAGCCTCGGCTTCGTGGAAAAACAACCCGGACAGCGGCATGCAGCCGCGACGTTCAGCTCCCTCGCGTACACGGCGGTACCCAGCGTTCAGGTCAGGTCCGTCCGACGGGGGTCCTACCCTCGCGCCATGACACTCGGGATCGTGGTGTTCGGCGCCGCGTTCCTCGTCGGGCTCGGGCTCGGCACGTACACCCGACGACCCCTTTCGACTGCGTTCCTCGTCCTCGGCAGCTTCACGGCTCTGCTCGTGCTGTCGGCCACAGGTGAGGTGCTCGGCGCCGCCGCAGTGCTCGCCATCGTGTTCCTCGTCGGGCTCGTCGCCGAGAGCATGCGCGAGACGTTCGCGCTCATCGTCGGTCGCTACTGAGGTGATGTGAGATCGCAACCACCGCGGCCGCAAAGCGGCCGCGCTTCAGGGGTTTCGACGCGACCGGAATCCGCGCTCGCGGATTCCGGTCTTGTGTAGCGCAGAGCCGTGCACTGGCAACTCGCCACTCTGGCTCTGATCCTCGTCGGCTTCGCGGCTCATCTCCGGTCGTATCGAGGGGACCTCGATCACGGCGCCGATGGTGTTCACCCTGCTCGGGACGATCGTCGGCGCGAGGGCACTCGGCCTCCTGGACCTCGAGCAGCGTGGGGAGGAGATCAAGCTCCTCACCGAGGCGACGCTCACGGTCGTCCTCTTCTCGGACGCGTCACGGATCGACCTGCGCGCGCTCCGCGGCGAGGCCGGCGTTCCCACGCGCCTGCTCGGCATCGGGCTACCACTCACGCTGCTCGCCGGGTTCGTCGCGGCGCTTGCGCTCCTCGGCGAGCTCGCGTGGGCGGAGGCGCTGCTGCTCGCGGTCATCCTCGCGCCGACCGACGCCGCTCTCGGGCAGGCGGTCGTCACCCTGAAGCGCCTCCCGCCCCGCGTTCGCCAGAGCCTCAACGTCGAGAGCGGGCTCAACGACGGGATCTCCGTCCGCCTCTTCTTCATCGTGCTCGCGATCGCGCAGGCGGAGGAGACGGACGCGGGCTGGCGGGACGCTCTCAGACTCGTGCTCGAGCAGATCGGCTACGGGGCGCTTGCAGGAGTCGTCGCCGGGTCGGTGGCCGCCGCCGTCGTGGTCTTCGCGGGGACTCGCGGGCTCATCAGCGCTTCCTGGCTCCAGGTGGTGCCACTGGCCGGGGCGGCGCTCGCGTTCGGGATCGCGCAGCCGATCGGAGGCTCGGGGTTCATCGCCGCCTTCGTCGGCGGCGCGTTCTTCGGCGGCCTCCGGCGACGGCGGGGTGGAGACGTCTCGTACTTGATCGAAGAGTCAGGCGCGCTGCTCGCAGCAGTCACGTTCGTCGTCTTCGGAGCGGTGCTCCTGGTCCCGGCGCTCGAGGACGTCACCTGGCAGATCGCGCTCTACGCGTTGCTCAGCCTCACGATCGTGCGCATGATCCCGGTGGGAATGGCGATGGTCGGCACCGGAGCCCGCCGGCCGACCGTCGCCTTCCTCGGCTGGTTCGGGCCGCGCGGGCTCGCCTCGATCGTGTTCGCGCTCCTTCTGGTCGAGGAGGGTGGGCTGCCGAACGACGAGGTCATCCTGATCGTGACCTTCGTGACGGTGGGTCTGTCGGTGCTGGCCCATGGCGTTACCGCGGCCCCCTTCGCGCGACGGTATGCCGACTGGGTCGACAGGCACCCGAGACCGAGTGCGCACACGATCGAAGACGGCTACTGACTGGCGCAAGACCGGAATCCGCTTGCGCGGATTGACTCGCTGGTTGATGTCGGGAGAACCTTCCGGTTGATGTTGGGGGAACCTCCCGGTTGATGCTGGGGGAACCTCCCGGTTGATGCCGGGGGAACCTCCCGGTTCCCCCAGACCCCCTCCACTGGTCCGCTGCGCGGACAAGGCGCTCCGCGCCTTCCCCCAGACCCCCTCCACTGGTCCGCTGCGCGGACAAGGCGCTCCGCGCCTTCCCCCAGACCCCCTCCACTGGTCCGCTCTCGCGGACAGGCCGCTTCGCGGCCTCCCCAAACCCCCTCCCCTGGTCCGCTCCGCGGACAACGCGCTCCGCGCCTTCCCTGAAGGCGGCCGCTGCGCGGGCGCGGCGCTCGTCTTCGTGTCAACCTCTTGCGGCTCTACGGGGGCGGACGATCTAGGGTCCCCTGATGATGCGGAGCTCCGGATGGCGCGGTGCCGTCGAGTGGGCCATACCAGCGACGGCGTGGCTCCCTCAGTGGCGGTCATACGCCCGCCGAGACGCACTCGCGGCGCTTGCCGTATGGGCCGTGCTCGTGCCGCAGTCGATGGCATACGCGACCCTCGCCGGCGTACCACCCGTCTACGGCCTGTACGCGGCCGTCGTGGGCCTGGTGGTCTACGGCCTGCTCGGGACGAGCCGTGAGCTCAACGTCGGCCCGGGCTCCGGCGTCGCCGTGATGACAGCCGCGACCGTGGCGCCGCTGGCGGGCGGGGACGGCGAGATGTACCTCGCGCTCTGCGGGGCCCTGGCTCTCGTAACCGGGACGATTCTCGTCGTAGGCGGGTTTGCGAGACTCGGCTTCGTCGCTGAGTTCCTGGCCCGGCCGGTGCTGGCCGGCTACTTCATCGGCCTTGCGCTGACCATCGTCGTCGGGCAGCTGCCCGCGCTGCTCGGAATCCCCGGCAGCTCGGGCAGCTTCTTCGAGAAGGCTTGGGACCTCGCGCGCGATGCGGTCGACGTGAGCTGGTGGACGGCAGCCCTCGGTGTCGGCTCGCTCGCTCTCGTGCTCGTCCTCCAACGGGTCGCCCCACGCGTACCCGGTGCGCTGATCGCGGTGATCCTCGGTGTTCTCGCCACGCGTGCGCTCGACCTGGAAGAGGACGGCGTCGCCCTGGTAGGCGCGCTGCCGACCTCACTGCCGGAGCTCGGGCTTCCCGATGTCCCGCTCTCGGACTTCAACCGTGTCCTCTACGGTGCCGCCGGCGTCGCGTTGCTCGCGTACGCGGAGTCGATCGCCGCTGCACGTCAGTTCGCGCTGCGGCGGGGATACGAGGTCGACGCCAATCGTGAGCTCATCGCGGTGGGCGCGGCAAACGTCGGCGCCGGGCTCGCCCAGGGGTTCCCGATCGACGCGAGCGTCTCCCGGACGACCGTCGGTGAACGTATGGGGCAGCGATCACAGCTCGCCGGGCTGCTCAACGCCGCTCTCGTCGTCGTCGCGATCTTCGCTCTCGGCGGGTTCTTCGCCGATCTCCCGAAGGCGACGCTCGCTGCGATCGTGATCGCGGCGGTCCTGCCGCTTCTCCGGACCGTCGAGCTTCGCCGCCTGTGGCGGCTCGACGTCGTCGACTTCGCGCTCGCGGCACTGTGCCTTCTCGGAGTGCTCTTCGCCGGCGTCCTCGGCGGCATCGTCATCGCGGTGGTCGCGTCGATGGCCGCGCTCGTCTACCGCAGCTTCACGCCGCACGTCGCGGTCCTCGGGCGCCTGCGCGGCGGTGAGGAGGGGGACGAGGACTTCGGCTTCCGCGACATCTCTCGCCATCCCGACGGCGAGACCTACCCGGGGCTCGTCATCTTCCGCTTCGACCAGGAGATCTTCTTCGCCAATGCGGTCATGTTCCGGGATCACATTCGTGAGCTCGTAACCGGCCGCGAGCCGCCTGTGCGAAGGGTCATCGTCGACGCGAGTGCAGTCACCCACGTCGACACGACCGGGCTCGACATGCTCTGTGAGCTCCAGAAAGAGCTTTCGTCCCACGGTGTGGAGCTCGTGTTCGCCCGTCTGAAAGGGCCCGTCCACGACGTGTTCACGAAAGCCGAGGCGGCGGGTGCCATCAAGGCGTTCCGGCTCTTCCCGACCCTTCGGTCGGCGGTCGCCGACTTCCGGGCCGCAGGCTGATATGGAGGCCCGCTTGTCAAGGGTCCAGCGCTGATTGCCGCCGGGCGGTCGATGCTTCGAGAGATGAGGCCACGGCTCCCGGTGCGGCACGGGCGGGCGGCTGCGCGACTGCCGGTCAGACTGATATGCGGGGGCTGGCTACCCCAAGACCGTCTCTTCGTCGCGGGTCGGCCGTCTAGGAGCGGGCGCCGCGGCGATGGTGGCCGCTGCCCATAGCCCGGTCGCCGA
>DATDOS010000082.1:0-9480 GCA_035293125.1 Gaiellaceae bacterium
CTCATGGGCAAGGGGATCTTCTACGGCGCCGCACGCAGCGAAGCGGCGAATACCCACGGCCTGGACGTCCAGATCATCGGTGCGGGAAACTCGGCGGGCCAGGCAGCGATGTTCTTCTCGTCCCATGCGCGGAGCGTGGCGATCCTCCACCGCGGAGGGACGCTCGAGAAGAGCATGTCGCGCTACCTCGTCGACCAGCTCGCCACCCGGGCGAACATCCGCGTCCTCCTCCGGACGGAGGTGACGGCCGCGCACGGCGACGACTCGCTCGAGGCGATCGACGTCCGCGACGCCGCGACCGGCGAGACGACCCGGCTCGAGTCGGGTGGGCTGTTCACCTTCATCGGCGCGGACGCCGAGACCGCGTGGCTCCCACCCGAGATCGCACTCGACCAGAAGGGCTACGTGCTCACCGGCTCCGACGTGCGCGCCGCGGGACGGTGGCAGCTCGACCGGGACCCGTACCTCCTCGAGACGAGCGTCCCGGGCATCTTCGCCTGCGGCGACGTCCGATTCAGTCCCGTGAAGCGCGTCGCGGCGGCAGTCGGCGAGGGCAGCATGGCCATCGCCTTCGTGCACCAGTACCTGAGAGACGCCGAAGCCCGCTCGGACCCCGCGTAAGCCGCGCCGTCAGCAAGGCGGCGGACGCTCGTCCCGTTCTCGCGCAGGTACGTCAGCTCCTCGCTCGGGATCAGCTCGCGCGTGCCGCGGGTCTTCGCGAGGGCCATCAGCGCGTCCGGGTTCTTTCAGTCGCTGCGGGCGTCCCAGAGGCGGATGACGCCGCGCGTGTGGGACCTGTCGGCGATCCTGCCGAAGTAGCTCCGGGCCAGCGTCTTTGGCCTGGGCGAGTGTTCCAAAATGTCCCTTGACGGGTGATCTCCTGCGAGCTGCTGTGGAGGGTCGACCTTACGGTGTCAACGTGGTCGCGACTCTCACCGAGCAAGAGCTCGAGGCCGTGCACTGTTGGGAAGCCGACGACCATGTGCCGCGGAAACCGGCGATGACCGAGTTCCGCCGCAGGCTGCGCTACCACCAGGCGCAGTGGCGTGAGGACAACGGCCACCCCATCGGTTCGCACCCGCTCGCGCCGCGACCCGACGTCGGGCCGGGCCCGACTCGTCGGGAGCCGCCTTCCGCTCGCCTACGCCAGTGAGACCGGCGCGAACTTCCTCACCGCACACGCGCTCGACGCGGCGAGGGCGCGAACGTCGTTCATCGAACGTCACCAGAGCTTCGATCACCAGCGGCTGTGGGCCGATCTCCTGTCATCGACGGCGTTCTGCTTCAACCTGTTCGGTGACCTGGCCGCCGACCTCGGGCTTGCCGACCGGGCCGTCCACACGTGGTTCCCGGACGTGCCCGGCACCGTGGGCGACGTCCGCTTCGCGCACTCGCCGGGACGGCTCGATCCGGCTTACCTCGGCATCGGCTAGGACTTCTCGAAGACGGCCACCTCGTAGCGCTCGACACGTGGCTGCTCGGCTGCGCCCATCTCTTCGGATGCCGTTCGCCGTAGCTCGTTCGCGCGCTCCTCGCTCGCTCGCATCGCCGCTTCGTCTGCCCAGAGCGTGATTGCCATAGCGTTTCCGGACTCGCGGTCGACGAGCAAGACCCCTCCGTGACCTCCCATTGCCTTGATCGCAGGGACGACGTTGTCCCGGAAGTTGGCGATCCCCTGCTCAGCCTGATCAGGGGATCCCGCGATCATCGTTACTCGCGCGTGCATGGCGGCCTCCTCAGCTCTTGACAACGGTGACGGCCCGACGATAACGCACTGGATCTCGAGTCGAGGCCGGCCGGGCTGCGTGCGGCGCTGACCGCCAGCGAGGCCATCGGAGCTGTGCGGCCTGATGCTCCCTCGCACCGCGATCCGCGTCCACTACGAAGGTTGGAAGCACGTCAGGGAGAGAGCCGGGACGCGATGAACCCTCGGCGCCCAGTGCGACGGCTAGACCGGCGAGTCCCTGTCCGCGAGGGGGTTGAGCACGAACGACGGCTCCGCGGTGTCGTGGTACGTGGTGCCAAAGCCCGCGAGGATCTCTTTGGATGCGTCGTTGGGGTCCCCCCAACACCGACACGTGATCTTCTCGCTGGCGTCGATGACGGCGCCGAGTGGCGCCTTACCCTTCTCGTTCGCGAGATGAGCCTGAAAGGTGTCGTCGTTCGCGTAGATCTCGACCCACTGGCTCACGTTTTCAGACGGATAGTCAACGTGGTAGCAAATGACTCCAGGGTGCTCGTACATGACCGCGCAGAGCTTTTCCTGATTCGCCCTGAAGTCCGCTTCGCGACCCTCCTTGATGTCCCACTGGATCCTGAGCATGATCGACATGAGTCTCCTCTTTCTCGCGGCTTCCCATCTCAGGCCGGACCTCGTGCCCGTCACGAGCTCGCCGTCGAAGAGCACTATATTCCCCGAGCCGTGCTCGACACCATCCTCGATCCTCCGCTGTGCCGGGGCTCATGGCTAACCATCAACATCGCAAGGGACGGCGCACCGCCGTGTGCGAGGGTTCACGAATGTCCCTCGAGGCGAGAAGCGATGCCGAGAGCGCGGTCCTCGTCCGGCCGTTGCTGACCGACGACCTCGACGCTGCAGATCGGGTCATGCGCGTGGCGTTCGCGACGTTTCGCGGCCTCCCCGATCCAAGCGCGGCCTTCGGGGACAGCGAGAGCGTGCGCACGAGGTATCGAGCGGCTCCGGAGTGCGCATGGGCGGCCGAGGTCAACGGTGAGGTGGTCGGCTCGGTGTTCGCGGCGCGGTGGGGCTCGTTCGGCTTCTTCGGCCCGCTCACCGTCCGTCCCGATCTCTGGGATCGCAGTATCGGGAGCCGACTGCTCCAGCCCGTGCTCGAAGCGTTCGCGCTATGGGATGTCCGGCAGGCCGCGCTCTTCACGTTCGCGTCCAGCCCCAAGCATCTGGGCCTGTACCAGAAGCACGGCTTCTGGCCCGGCACCCTCACGGCGGTGACGGCGAAGGCGACCGCGCCGCCGCCGATACACGCGTACACGCTTTTCTCCTCGGAGACCTCGGGCCGGCATGGTCACGTCCTGGACGAGATCCGCGGGCTCACGGATCAGGTCTTCCACGGACTCGATCTCGAGCGTGAGATCGTCGCGGCGCATTCGCAGGGCATCGGCGACACGATCCTGATGCTCGGCGAGGCCACGCTCGAGGGAATGGCGGTGTGCCACTGCGGGGCCGGGAGCGAGGCGGGCAGTGGCACCTGCTACGTCAAGTTCGCCGCGGTTCGTCCGGGCGACGGCGCACCGGAGCGGTTCGAGCGGCTTCTCGACGCGTGCGAGGCGTTCGCAGCGGAGTCGGGACTCAGCCGTCTCGTTGCCGGAGTCAATACCGGTCGGCTCGATGCCTATCGCCGCATGCTCGCCCGCGGCTTTCGCACCGAGCTGATCGGCGTCTCTATGCGTCTTCGCCCCGAGGGCCCGCACTTCGACACGCCGCGGCACTACGTCATCGACGATCTTCGCTAGACCGACGACCGTCGGTCGCGCGCCGCGCAACGGCATCTTTCTCCGTGGCGTTGCGCTGTATCGCGATCGCGTTGCGTTCGATGTCTTCGCGTCACGACCCTTCGGCCCGTTGACCTCGAAAACCTCCGCCTCACAGACAACCTGGGCACCCACTACGAGATGCTGCCGCGGGCGCAAGAGACGCTCGACGGTCGATGGCGGATCGAGCTCGTACCGGGAGTTCCAGCAGGATGGTCGCACCTTCACTTCGGGGAGCCGGGCTGGGGCCTCCATATCGTGCGTCAGCCCCATTGATCGCCAAGGGACAGGCGACATGCGTGCGCGAGTGTGCGGAAATGTCCCTTGAGCGTCTGACGAACTCGTCGATAATCGGCGTCCGTGGGTGACGAGTATGGGCTGCTTTTCGACCACGTCCATCTTCGAGTGCGCGACCTCGAAGCGAGCCGCAAGATTCTACGAAGCTGCTGTCGGTGCGCTCGGGCTGACGACAACGTGGTCGAGCGATCACGGGGTGGAGATCCGTGAGCTAATCCTGAGCGACGACGCACCGCCGAGTGGACCCGTCCATCTTGCGTTCCGGGCCGGGGCCCGCGAGGCTCTCGATCGCTTCTATGCCGCCGCGCTGAGCTTCGGCACCCGGAGATCGCTGGCCAAGGCACCTGGACGTTCCAGTGGAAGGGGCCGGACGGTCAGCTCTGCAATAACGCGCTAACCATTTCCTGAGCCCTGAGTCGCGCCCGGATCCAGTCGTCCGACTCGCTGCGTCCACGTCCCTGTGGACTCCACATCGCCCACATCGGCACATCCGGCTCCTCGGAAAGCCGCTGCCTACCAAGTCTAGGGCCTGATCGGCGACCCTCATCCGGATCCACACCCTTGAACGGTCGACGAGCTCGTGCCCGCGATCCTCGCCACGCTCGCCGACGTACCGGAGGGCTGGCAGCTCCGGTCCGCGCAGCGGGCGTCGTAAAATTTCGACGAGATCGTCGGCGCGCGCGATCGTCCCCACCAATGCGCCCGCCGCGCAGGCGCTTCAGCGATCCCCGACGCGGGGCAGGGGGGCGCGCGGGGGATGATGACAGTTGGGCAGACTGCTGTCGCCAAGTGGCGGGAGTGCGACACGCTCGCTCGCTGGCCTTGATCCGGGCGGGCTACGGGTTCCGCGACAGGCGATCCTCAAACGATCTCTGGGAGCGCGAGCGGGGGTGCCGTCCCGCGGCTCGACGGACCGACGCGAACCCAGACCCGCACACGGGAAGGGCGGCATCTCGCGACGAGTAGGACGTCGACGCGATCCCGGTGACGTACCGTGTCGAGCTGTGACGGGCGAGCTCCCGCAGCGTGTCGAGCAGGCCCGCGTCGCGCGGCTTGCGACGGTCGACGCGCGAGGGCGCCCGCATGTCGTGCCGATCTGCTTCGTGCTCGCGGGCGACGTTCTCTACTCGGCTGTCGATCGCAAACCGAAGCGCTCGCCGCGGCTGAAGCGCCTCGACAACATCCGCGCCAATCCGGGCGTCACCGTCCTCGTCGACCACTACGAGGACGACTGGTCGCGACTGTGGTGGGTGCGCCTCCGCGGCCGGGGTCGCGTGCTCGAGACCGGCGAGGAGCGCAAGCGAGCTCTCGCGCTGCTTGCCGTCAAGTACCAGCAGTACCGCGCCCAGCCGCCTGATGATGCGGTAATCGCGATCGACCTCGACGACTGGCTGGAGTGGCACGCGTAGGCTGGAGGTGTCGAGAGAGGAGATGCGATGAAGCTCGGAATCGGACTGCCCAACACGCTGGCCCACGAGACCGACCGGAAGCTGATGCTCGACTGGGCCCGGCTCGCCGACGAGGCCGGCTTCCACGTGCTCGGCACGATCGACAAGCCGAACTTCGACTCGTGGGATCCGCTCGTGACGCTCGCGGGCGCCGCCGCGGTGACCGAGCGGATCCGCCTGGCGACGACGATCCTGCAGCTGCCGCCGCGCAACGAGGTCATGGTCGCGAAGCAGGCTGCGGTGATCGACCGGCTCTCGGAGGGCCGGCTCGACCTCGGCGTGGCGCAGGGCGGCCGTCAGGACGACTTCGAAGTGCTGGGCGCGGAGTTCAAGGGACGGTCGCAGCGGTTCGAGCGGCAGGTCTCCCGCGTGCGCAAGATCTGGCAGAACGCGCGCGAATCCGATCGTGAGCACGGCGTGCTCGGGCCGGCGCCCGTGCAGGAGCCGGGCCCGCCGATCTGGATCGGAGCGGGGCAGCCGAAAGCGATCGAGCGCGCGCAGCGGGTCGGCGACGGGTACATCTTCGGCACCGCAGGGAGCCAGATGATGGCGCAGTACGCGCCGCAGATCCGCGAGGGCTTCGCCGCGAACGGCAAGCCGAACGCGACGGTCGCCGGGCTTGCCTACGTTGCGCTCGGTGACGACCCGCAAAAGGCGCTCGACGAGGGCGCGCACCACGTGCTTCGCTACTACGGGCAGCTCTGGACGGAGCCGGCGAATCTCATTCACCACGGGCCGGCCGCGAAGATCGCGGAGGAGGTCGCGGCGTACGCGGACGCGATCGACATCCTGATCGTCTTCCCGGAGATTCCGCGACTCCACCAGGTCGCACAGCTGGCGGAGCACGTGCTGCCCGCGTACCGCTGATCATCGGGATCCTTGTCGGCGAGCAGAGGCTCGGTCGACCCACGCGGCGAGCCTAGCTGTCGCCTTTCGGCTCGTCTGCGACAACCATGCCGCCTACGCCTCGGGGTCGTGCGCCAGTTCGGAGTCCCAGGTGAGGCGTGACAAAGCTACCGCCCCTTGCGTTCCGAGCCCAACGGGGGGGCGCCTGACCCGGTCGCGCGCAAGTTGCACGGTCCTAGCCGAGACGAACCGGGTGGTACGGCTTGCTCGTGTGCAGGCGACCGGCGGCGACGCGCACAGGAGGGAAGAGCGAGCTCGCGGCTGAAACTCAGCGAATCCGGAGGCGCGCGACGTAGCTGGCATCGCCAGCAGCGCGGGCGAAAACCGTCAGGGTGCCGCCACGGGTCGCGCTCCACGAGACGATCCGCCTCGTCGAGTCCAGCGTCGCCCGCACGACGCGCCCGCCGACGCCAACGCTCACCGATTTGGCCGTGAAGCCGAGGTGGACGCGAATCGTTCTGCCACGCTTGACGCCGAAGGCGGGCAAGTCGGGACGGCTTTGCGGCGGGATCATGTCC
Organism: Gaiellaceae bacterium; assembly: GCA_035293125.1. Classification (GTDB taxonomy): domain Bacteria; phylum Actinomycetota; class Thermoleophilia; order Gaiellales; family Gaiellaceae; genus GMQP-bins7. Next base: position 6,680 of record DATDOS010000082.1, read on the forward strand.
ACGCAGGCCGTCTTCCAGCAGTAGCTGCCGTATGCGAGCCAGGCGGACTTCGCCTGCGTCTCGATCCACGCGGGCGGCGGCCCCTGCGGGTTCGGGGGCTTCGGTGGCGGGGCCGCCGGCCGTCCCGGCCAGGCGAGCGCGGCAGGCGCAGCCACCGCGAGGGCCAATGCGGCGAGCGCGACTCGTATCTTCATATCCCTGATACGGCGCATGTGGCGACCGGGTCACAGGAGCGGGGACCGGCCTGGCCGGTCCCCGCTCCGGGATCCGCTAGCGGCGGCTGTGGGTCGGGTTCACCCAGATAACCCAGGTGACGAGCTTGTCGCCGTTGGGCAGGTTGTCAACGTAGACCGACGGCGCCATCTCCGACGCGGGTGAGAACGAGGGAACGGCGTCGGGCAGGCTGCCGGCGGAACCCCCCACGGTCGACGACGAGTCGAGATGCCCGGTGCCGGTGCACGTGTGCGACCCGCTCGTCAGCGGCTTTCCCGTGGACGCCGGGTCATAGATGCACAGGAGCTCGTCGTAGTCGCCCGCGTTCGGCGACGTCGACTTCGTGTCCGAGCTGCTCGTGTTGTGGTAGTAGTCCATGCAGGTATTGAGCGACGCGCCCGACGTGCTCTGGTGGTCGAGCCCGAACGTGTGCCCGATCTCCTGACAGATCACATGCTGCATCTCGGCCGTGTTGTTGTACTGGTAGCTCGAGGCGCCGAAGTAGTAGTCGTTGTTCTTGACGATGCCTTGCGTGATGTGCTCGCCGCCGGTGACCCAGATCTGGGCGAGTCCGAGCCAACCGTTGTTTCCGTAGTTAGCGCTGCAGACCTCGACTTGCCCGGACCTCGGCCGGCAGGGCTTCGGCCTCGTCCCGCCGGCGACGATGGTCGTGTCGAGAACAGTGGACTGCGACCAGTCGGAGGACGCCTTGACGAGGAGGCTATCCCAGGTCCCACTGACGTTATCGCCGAGCTTGAGCGTGAACGGGTTCGCCGTGCGGGCCCAGTGGTACCCGCCCCAGGAATGGTTCGCCGCGGCGGGGAGGGCGAGCACAGCTGCTGTCACGGCGGCGAGCCCGACGAGCGAAATGAGCTTCTTCAACATCGACCCCCTAATTAGTCAGTGGATCCAGCCGACGACGATTGTTGGCACCCATTCACGCTGTCGGCGCCTACTCATCTGAGCTTGCTCGCTCGACCTGTTGGTGTCAAGACGGGTGCGCCCAGCTACGGTGGGCCGCGCTTCGCAGGCGCGGCTGGCGCGAGTGAAGGGTCGAGCTTCAAGGGCGGTTCCGGGGGGCCGAGTCCGTGTCGCGTTTCCGCCAGATCGCGACGCGCGCAGGCGGAAGCGACGAGCTCCGGGAAGGCGTCCAGCGGGATGGCAGTGGGGAGGCGGTCCGTCCGAGCGTGTCACAAAGTCGACCCGGTGGGTCACACGAGCACGACCTTCTCGCCTGCGCGTGCGCTGCTGGATAACCGCGAGGCCGGTTCGCTTGATCGTCGCCTTCCCCCTGTTCCGGCTTTCGGCCACGGGGCTTGAGCGGGTGGAGCTTCCTGCCGACCTGACGGTGCCGACTGGGCTGAGTCAGACACTTCGCCCTGGCGCGGGGCGGGGCCATAGTCTCCGCGCAGGTGAAAGTCCCGGCGGACGACACTTGGCCCCTTCTGAGCGGGAAGATCCCACTCGGCCTGCTCGCACGTCTACTCGCTGACCTCCCAGAGCCACCGCCTGAAGTCCGTCTCGGCGCCCGGATCGGTGAGGATGCGTGCGCGATCGAGATTCCCAGCGGCCTCCTGGTCGTGGCGGCGGATCCGATCACGCTCACCCGCGAGGACATCGGGCGGTTGTCGGTGATCGTCAACGCGAACGACGTGGCGGTCAGCGGTGCTCGACCGCGCTGGTTCCTGGCAGTCGTCCTCGTTCCACCCGCTACCAGTGGGCGCGTCATCGGCGACCTGTTCGCCGCCGTGCGTCGTGCCCTCTCCGACCTCGGCGCTTACCTCGTGGGGGGCCACACGGAGGTGACCCCGGCCGTGAACCGGCCGATCGTAGTCGGCCAAATGCTCGGCCTGGCCGTGACCGGCACGGTTGTGACCACCGGCGGGTTCGGCCCCGGAAATGTCGTTCTCCAGGTGAGGGCTGCTCCCATCGAAGGCGCAGCGGTGCTTGCCTGCGAGGCGGCCGACCGGCTACACGGGCTGGACCCGAGCGTCCTGGAAGCGGCGCGTGCGGCGCTGGATCGTCCTGGCATCTCGGTCGTGGAGGCCGCTCTCCTGGCGGCCGAATTGGGGGTCAAAGCGTTGCATGACCCGACCGAGGGAGGACTGGCCGCGGGGCTTCACGAGATGGCGTACGCCGCGGGCGTCCGCATTCGCATCGAGCGGGAGGCCGTGCTCTGGTTCGAGCCTGGGATCTCCGTCTGTCAAGCGTTGGACGCCGACCCCTGGTCAACGCTCGCCTCCGGCACCCTCTTGGCCGTCTTCCCACCGGAGGCGGCCGCGAGGGCGCTTCCGGCCTTCGCCGATCAAGGGCATCGGGCAGCCGTTATCGGCACCACTGAACCTGGGGCAGGAGTGATCGACACCGATGGCCATGCGATCACTTGGCCCGAGCGTGACGAAGTCGCGCGCCTCCTTTCAGCAAAGGGAAGCCCAGGCACAACTTCGAACGCGACGGGCACGCTGTCCTAGCTCTTCTGCCGAAGCCGGCCGTCGTGCAGCCGTTTGACGGCGTGGAAGAGCGCCCGCCGTTGGTCGCTGCCGCCATTCAGGACGTTCAGCGCGTAATAAACGGCCTCGGCCCCGTCT
>DATDOS010000083.1:0-3242 GCA_035293125.1 Gaiellaceae bacterium
TCGGGTGCGAGAAGAGCACCGCCCAGGAGTCGCCTATCCAGTCGTGGAAGTGAACCTCGCCTTCCGTGGTCTGTGCCGTGAAGTCCGGCGCCGTGTCGTTGATCTTCAGAGTCATGTTCTCCCTCCTTCGAGCCGAAGCCCCATCGGTCGAGCGCGTGAGCAGATCACTAGCCCAGACGCATGCTGTTTACCAGACGGGCTACAGCGTTTCCTTCTTTCGCGGGTTCTCCCCTAAGCACCATGAGTACGGCCACCGAGCAGCTGTCGGCGTCGCGATCGCGATCCGAGGTCACCGCTAGCGCACCTCGCGCAGGCGTCCGCTCTCGACCTCGTAGACGAAGCCGCGAATCTGGTCCTTGCGCGGGATGAACGGACTCGCCTTGATCCGCGCGATCGACTGGCGGACGTCCTCGTCCACGTCCCCAAAGCTCTCGGCCGCCCACTGCGGCTTGATCCCGGTGTCCTCCTGGATCTGCCGCCGGAACTCGTCGTCTCGGAAGGTCTGCATGCCACAGTCGGTGTGATGGATCAGCATGATCTCCTCGGTTCCGAGCAGGCGCTGCGAGATCGCAAGCGATCGGATCTCGTCGTCCGTCACGACACCGCCCGCATTGCGGATCACGTGCGCATCACCCTCGGCGAGGCCGAGCAACCCGTACGGGTTAAGCCGGGCGTCCATGCACGCGAGCACTGCGACTCGCCTCGCCGGCGGCAGTGGAAGCTCGCCCTTGTCGAAGCCCGCGCCGTAGGTTTCAGCGTTACCGAGAAGCTCGTCGATTACGGTCATTTGCCGTCCCTTCTCGAGTTCAGCTCCTTACCCCGCTGCACTTCATTTTTGAAGTGGCCCTGCCTCAGCGTGGCGTCTACTGCCATGGCTTGCCTTCGCTTCCGGGTGTCGGGCGTGGGCTGGCCGGCGGGGAGCGCGAGACAGCGCCCCCAGCCGGCCATCGACGGGTACGAGCGTCCGGACAAGGAGGGAGAAACCCGGTCGCCGGTGGTCATGCCGGGAGACAGTAGCGACACTCCTTCAAAAAGTAAAGCGATGAGTCTTTCCAAAGTGAAGTGACCCGTCATACGCTCACTCCGAGACGCTCGAGGAGGGCGTCGGCGTCGGCCTCAATCTGCACCGGCCGCACGAGTCCGGCGATCGGCTGCGGCGTCTTCAAGCCGTCGCCCGTCACGAGCAGCACGACCCATGTCGCTCTCCCCGAGCGCTCCCTTGCATACGGCCTCCCGGAGCGCGCCGAGCGTCACGCCGGCGGCGGTCTCCCCAAAGACGCCGCTCGTCTCGGCGAGGAGCGCCATGTTCGTCCCGACCTCGTACTTGGGGGCGGGCACAGATCGCGCCCCCTGAGCCTCTCGCGGTCGCGACCGCGAGGTCGCCGTCGGCAGGTCTGCCGATCGCCAGCGAGCGCGCGACCGTGTGGGGCTTGACCGGCGTGACCTTGCGGTCCTCGGCGAAGGCCGCGGCGACCGGCGCGCAGCCCTCGGCCTGCCCTCCATACAGCCGTGGCGGTTTGCGGGCCGTAATCCGGGCGTCGCACTTCCCGCAGTCTGCGACATGCGCAGTTCGCTATGTCGCTGCGCTGGAAGCACCGCCGAGCGCGAACTGCTCGTTGAGCGGCCGGACGATCTCGTCGGCGTCGGCGGTCACCGTGATCCGCCGAAGCGTCGAGAAGTAGAGGGGGATGACCGCAAGCGACGCCCCCACAGCGCCGATCGCAATCGTCGGACGCAGGCCGATGAACGTACCGAGCGTGCCTCCCAGGAGAGCCCCGAGCGGGATCATGCTCTGCACGACGAAGCGTCGCGAGGCGTTCGTGCGCCCAAGAAGGTGATCGGGCGTGGTGGCCTGAACGAGGCTCACGCCGGTCACGAAGTAGTTGAGGACGAAGAAGCCAAACGCCACACTCGCGATCACGAGGAAGGGGATCACGAGATCGCCGGAAGCGAGAGGAATGAAGAGCAGTCCCAGACCGCCGATCGTCGCAGCCGCGATCAAGCTGTGGCCGATCCCGAGAGTGCGGGCCAGGCGATTCGCCGTCAGCGCACCGACGAGCGAGCCGACGCTCCCGAGCGAGAAGATGATCCCGATCGTCGTTGGCGAGAGATCGAGGACCCGCACCGCGTACACGAGGTAGATCGCGAAGAGCATGTTGCTGAAGAGATTCATCGGCGCGACGAAGACGATGAATGCCCGCTGGATCGGGTTTCGAAGCGTGTAGCGCAGACCCTCGCGGATCTCGGCCCGAAACCGTGGGCGTTCTTCCCGCCGTCGCGCAGGGGTCTCGTCGCGATGCCTGATCCTTGAGAGGGAGAGCGCTGAGGCGACGAAGCTGATGGCGTCGAGCAGAATCGCGTAGGGCGCAGTCAGCGCGCTGACAAGGACCCCCGCCAACCCGGGGCCGGCAACCTGCGCCGCTGAGCGGCTGACCTCGAGCTTCGAGTTTCCCTCCCCGAGCTCGTCGCGCTCGACAAGCGAAGGGAGGTACGACTGATAGGAGAGCTCAAAGAACATCGTGAGCGTGCCCACGAGCAAGCCGACGACGTATAGCTGGCCGAGCGTCAGGATGTCGAGCACAAAAGCGAGCGGGATCGTACCGAGCGCGACCGCGCGGCCCCAGTCCGCGACGATGAGGATCACCCGCCGCGGGAGCCGATCGACCCAGACCCCCGCCGCCAGGCTGAAGATGACGAACGGGAGCCAATCGATGACGGCAAGCGCGGCCACTTCGAACGTGCTCGCGTCGAGGACGAGAATCGCGACGAGCGGAAGTGCGAGGCCGGTGATCTCGCTTCCAAACTGGCTGACAGTCTGGGCTGTCCAGAGCCACAGAAAATCGCGGTTATGCCAGAGCACTCCGCGCGCTTGCAGACGGAGGGGGATGCCGCGCATGAGAAGACGACCCTACGACGGCTCTGGGCTCAGTGCGACCTCCAGCTCGGTCAGCAACAGCGGCCGGCCACCTTGGGGCGCCAACTTGCTCACAGCGATCGGTGAGGCTGAGTGCGGCGCCACGGCGTGAACGTCGATCTCTCGCGTCCTACGTCTCTGTCGCACTTTCTACAAGTGGGCTATTCCCTTTGCTGGCCTTCGTGCTGAATAGCCTTAACTCGTGCTCCATCCTCGGCCCGGTGTCGACTACCCGGAGAGCTGGCGTGAGCTGCTCGCCTGGTTCCCTGACGATGCCGCGTGCCTCGCCTACCTCGAGCGTCTGCGCTGGCCGGAGGGCTTCGTCTGC
>DATDOS010000084.1:0-2165 GCA_035293125.1 Gaiellaceae bacterium
CTGCCGCCACTCGACCTGTTCGAGCGCGCCGAGCGCGGCCTCGACGGCCGGGCGCTGGCGGTCGCCCGAGAAGTACGACCGGAGCCGCGCGCGGAGGTCGCGCGCCTTCCCGACGTAGAGCACCGCGCCCGAACGGTCGCGGAAGAGGTAGACGCCGGGCGTCGTAGGCGCGCCCGCGACGAGGGAGCGCTTCGAGTGGAGCCGTCGCGCCCGTGGCGCGGCCAGCTCGACGACGTCACCGATCGTGCGGGCGCCTCGCTCCTGGGCGAGCCCGAGGAGCGCGATCAGGATCTCGGCGGTCGCCAGCGCGTCGGGCAACGCGCGATGGCACGGCTGCCATGTCGTGCCGAAGAAGTGCGCCAGCTCGAGGAGCGAGAAGCGCTCGCTCCTGCGGTGGAGGAGTCGGCGGGCGAGCCAGACCGTGTCCACGACGAGGGCCGCAACCCGCCGCCCCGTGAGCCGCTCGACCTCGCGGTCGAGGAACCCGACGTCGAACCGCGCGTTGTGGGCGACGAGCGGGGCGTCACCGGCGAACGCGAGGAACCGCCGGACGGCGATCTCGGGACGTGGCGCGCTCCGGAGCTCGGCTTCGCGGATCCCCGTGAGCGTGGCGATGTACGGAGGGAGGACGATTCCCGGATCGACGAGCGTCTCGAACGTCTCGTCGACGGAAAGCGACCGGACGCGCACCGCGCCGATCTCGCACATCCGATCGCGGGAGGCCGACAGGCCGGTCGTCTCCAGGTCGAAGACGACGAGCTCGGCGTCCTCGATCGTGATGTCGGTGCCGGTGTCGCCCGCAAGGCCGACGCGCGTCCCCAGCCATGCCAGACGCGCGTCACCCTCGACGACATCCGCGAGGAGAGAACGCGCGAGCGTCGCCGGCGCACGCTCGAGCGCGAAGAGGACGCGCGCCGCCTCCTCGACGGCGACCGCCCCCCTTCGTGCCTGGACCAGCTCGACGAGCCGGTCGGCGGCATCGAACGTGAGTTGCATGCCGACCGAGGTTAGACGAACATGTGTTCGTATTCAAGACAAAGGAAAGGCCTCGCGCGGCGGCCTTCGTTTGCAGCGCAAAACCGGGATCCGCTCTCGCGGATCCCGGTCGCGCAAGGATCCCTGAAGGCGTCCGCTTCGCGGCCGCGGCGCCCTTTTCGCCTCGTGGCCGCTATCCGCCCTTGACCGCAGCCTTGAGCGTGCTCCCAGCCGAGAACTTGGGAACGGTTGTCGCCGGGATCATGACCTTCGCACCCGTGCGCGGGTTGACGCCCATGCGCGCTGCGCGCGCAGAGGTCGAGAACTTGCCGAAGCCCGTGAAGGTGACGGAGTCGCCACTCCTGAGTGCAGACGTGATCGTGTCGAGCACGGCGTCTACCGCACCGCCGGCATCGCGCTTGGACATGCCGGCCCTATTGGCGACGGCATCCACGAAATCCTGCTTGGTCACTGTTCTCCTCCTGACGTCGGATTCGGATTCACGGAACCGAGAGAGCCTAACACCCCTTCGGATTTGGCTCAACCATGCTCTTTTGCGGCGGTTTTTCGCATCTCCAACAGCTCACCGGCACGAAACAGCGCCCGGAGACGCACGCCGAGACGCGCGAGAGCGTCGGAGCCGCCCTCTTCCCGGTCGACGACACAGACCGCATTTCGGACGACGAGGCCCTCGTCTCTGAGCGCCGACACGGCCTCCGCGAGAGCTCCGCCGGACGTGACGACGTCCTCGAGGAGACACACCAGCTCGCCCTGCTCGAATGGGCCCTCGATCCGTTTTGCCGTGCCGTATTCCTTGGTCTCACCGCGGATGATGATGAAGGGCAGGCCGGACGCCATCGCTGCCGAGGCTGCCAACGCGACGGCTCCGAGAGCCGGTCCGGCCAGCCGGACGGTCTCCGGCTCGTGCTCTCGGACCGCCTCGGCGAGCCGTGAGCCGAGAGCGCTCAGGATCTCGGGCTCGGTCTCGAAGCGGTACTTGTCGAGGTACCACGACGAGCGGCGGCCCGAGCGGAGGACGAAGTCCCCCTCGAGGAGCGCGCGCTCGACGAGAAGGGCGCCAAGCTCGTCGTCGGTCACTGCCGAAGGGCAGAGCGCGCGATCGAGGCGAGGCGCTCGAAGCCGGCAGACCCGGGCTCGAGGACGATCGACGAGCCGTCGACGTATGACAC
>DATDOS010000085.1:0-5204 GCA_035293125.1 Gaiellaceae bacterium
GGGCCGCGTGTGTGGCGCCAGACGTCGGAACGAGCCAGGAGCCGCGAAGCATTGGATTCCCCGAGGGCACCTGTTTGCCAGAGACGAGATCGGGCGTGCCGAGCGTGCGGTCACTACGGCGGGAAAGGGAGCGATGATGGCTAGCGACTGCGCACCAGTTGCGCACCAGTCGCCCCCCGAATCAGGCGGTTTCCAGCGTACTTGAGCGGAGAACGGAAACCGGCTCTAGACACACCGAAACCCCCGCAAACACGGGGGTTTCGGCTCTACCAGTGGGACAGGGGCGGCAGGACTCGAACCTGCAACCCCCGGTTTTGGAGACCGGTGCTCTGCCAGTTGAGCTACGCCCCTGGGTTGCGGGGGCGAATGGTACCGCGGCCCCAAGTCACGCCCCGTCCCGGGCAAGGACATCCGCGGATCTGCCGCCTTCACCGGGAGAGGGGCAAGAGCCATGAGGTGCTATCGCCCCATGCTTGGCTTCGCGTCACTGCGGCCAGACCCGCTTCACGACGAGCTCGAAGTCGCTGGCAGCCTGGAGAAGCTCGGGGAGATCGTCGGTCAAGAGGTCCGGGTCGCGGTTGGTCGGGTCGAGCGTCGCATGGCCTTCGAACAGCGCGAAGCACTCGCGATCGTCCAGATTCGAGCGAAAGCGAACGCCGGCTAAGCCGTCGTCGTACAGCGAGCGGGCGATCGTCTGCGTGACGACCCGGGTCTTCGACCGCACCTGACCGATGTCAAGGTGCGGCATTCCGTGCTCGGCCAGGAGTTTCGCGTGACGAGTCTCGAGCTCCGTGCGCAACTCGACGTCGTCCAGGTCGGCGAGCTCGCCGTCGGCGACGATCACCCCCTCTGCGAGCGCATTCTGCACCCGCCACTCCCACGTGATCCGACCCGCCAGCCGTAGGTCGGCAACGCCGCCGCCACCGTACAGCTGCGCGAACTCGACGAGCACCGCGGCCTCGGGGCGCAGATCGGCAAGCACTTCGTAGAGACAGGTCACTCGCTCGGCCGCGCAGTAGAGCGTTCGGTAGTCGCGTGCCGGATCGTCGAATCGGTTCTCCCACCCGCACATGTGCTGAGGGGGGAAGTCGAGGGGAGCGGCTGCGTGGCCGACCCGCCAAACCGGGTCGTCGGAGATCAGCCAGCGGCTCCCGCGAATGCTCGCGCCGCCGGCATGACGAAGCGCATGTCTTCCCAGCTCGAGGCGTGCCGGAGCACATACGCGGGCGCCTGGTCGTCCAACCGCGTGTTGGAGCCGAACAACCACGCCTTCGCTGTCTCGTCCCCGTAGGCGCTCACGAGCAGCCGAACGGCCTGGTAGCCCTCCCGCAGGCGTCTCTGCGATTCGTCGCGCGGCGCGTTCTGCCTGGCGATCCACCTCGACACCATCTTTGGGTCGGTGACACCGCCGATGTACGCGGTCATCCTCTGTCCGAGGTGGTCCTGGAGGAACCGGGCGATCTCGCTGATCGGCAGCCGGGCGGCGTCATCGCTTACCTGCTCCGGGGCAATCGCTAGCGACACTCCAGCACCTCCTGTCCGTGGGCGAGCAGGTGGATCCTACTTCTAATTCCTCGACACATCAAGAATAGCCACGACCATTTCCGGGGGCATTTTCGGGCATGGCTACAAGGGCAGGGCAAGATCAACCGCGTCATCGAGCCTTTCCGGGGGGATCAGATCGCGGCTTGGCAAGATCCGTGCGTGCAGCGGCGCCTACTCGGACTGCTCTTTGCGGTGCTCGCCGCGGGCCTCGGCCTGATCGCCGTCTTCTCGGCGCTCGAGGGTGGCGGTGCATGGGTGATCGCGCTCGCCGCGCTCGCGCTCGCGCTCTGGATGGGCGATCTCGCGCGGCGCGCACTCACGAGCCCCCGCGCCTGAGGAGTCTGCCTCCGCGCGGCGTATTCTCTCCCCGTGGCTGCGGTGGACCAGACCCAAGCGCTCTGGCAGGAGTACCGCAAGTCGGGAGATCAAGCGCTCCGCGACCGGCTCATCCTGACCTACGCGCCGCTCGTGAAGTTCGTCGCCGGGCGCGTCGGCGCGAGCCTGCCGTCCCACGTCGACGAGCAGGATCTCGTCTCGTACGGCCTGCTCGGCCTCATCGGCGCGATCGAGCGCTTCGACCCCGGTCGGGAGATCAAGTTCGAGACCTTCGCCATGGCGCGCATTCGCGGCGCGATCATCGACGAGCTCCGCTCCCTCGACTGGGTGCCCCGCTCGGTGAGGACGCGCGCGCGGCAGATCGAGCGGGCGATCGCCGCGCTCGAGAAGGAGCTCATGCGCGCGCCCACGGACGAGGAGATCGCGAAGAAGCTCGGCGTGACGAACGACGAGCTCGAGGAGAGCCTGCACGAGATCTCCCGATCGTCCGTCGCCGCGCTCGACGAGCTCTGGTCACCCTCGGGAAGCGGTGACCAGATCGCCCTGATCGACACGATCGAGGACGAGTCCGGGCCGGACCCCGAGGTCTCGCTCGAGCAGACCGAGGTGAAGGAGGCGCTCGCCGAGGCAATCTCCGATCTTCCGGAGCGCGAGAAGCTCGTCGTGACGCTCTACTACTACGAGGAGCTGACCCTCCGCGAGATCGGGGAGGTCCTCGGTGTCACCGAGTCGCGGGTCTCGCAGCTCCACACGAAGGCGATCCTGCGCCTGAAGGCGCACCTCTCGGGCGCACAGCGCGAGCCGGCCGAGACGTAGGGCGCTGCGGCGTTTCTGCCGCTGACTAAGCTGTCGTCCGAATCCAGCCCGAGGAGGACGAGAAGCCCATGCCCGAGCCCGCCAAGATCCGCAACGTCGCCGTCGTCGGCCACCGCGGGACGGGAAAGACGTCGCTCGTCGAGGCGCTCCTCTTCCAGTCGGGCGCGGTCAACCGGCTCGGCACCGTCGAGGCCGGGACGACGATCTCGGACTCGGACGAGGACGAGCACAAGCGCCAGCTCTCGATCTCGATGTCGCTCGAGCACGCGAGCTGGCAGGGGCGCAAGCTCAACCTGATCGACGTCCCGGGCGATCCGAGCTTCCAGGGCGAGCTGCGCACCGCCGCGCGCGTCGTCGAAGGGGCCCTCGTGACCGTGTCGGGCGTGATGGGAGTCGAGGTCGGGACGACGCGGGCATGGAAGCTCGCGGCCGAGCTCGACCTCGCCCGCGTCGTCTTCGTCAACATGCTCGACCGCGAGCGCGCGGACTTCTTCCGTACGCTCGAGCAGCTCCGCTCCCAGCTCTCACCGCACTGCGTTGCCGTGCACATCCCGATCGGCTCCGAGCACGAGCTGACCGGGATCGTCGACGTGCTCCACATGTGCGCGTACACGAGCCCCGAGGGCGGGAAGGAAGGAGAGCCTGGCTCGATTCCGGACGACATGGTGGAGTTCGCTGCCGAGTACCGCGAGAAGCTCCTCGACTCTGTCGTCGAGACCGACGAGGGGCTCATGGAGCGCTACCTCGACGGCCAGGAGCTCGGCGCGGAGGAGGTTGCCGCGGCGTTGAAGACGGCGGTCACGAAGGGCGAGGTGTTCCCCGTCGCATGCGGGGTCGCGACGAAGAACCTCGGGACGCACGCGCTCCTCGACCTCCTCGTCGAGGGTGTTCCCTCACCGGCGAAGAAGGGCTCGCCCATCGACGTCGACGGCACTGCGACCGCCCTTTTCGTCTTCAAGACCGTCGCCGACCCGTTTGCGGGGCGGATCAATCTCTTCCGTGTCCTCGAAGGCACGGTCACGGCAGAGACGACGCTCGTCAATCTCCGCGGCAAGGGGAAGGAGCGGCTTGGCTCGCTCCTCGAGCTCCAGGGGAAGGAGCACAAGCCCGCGCTCGACTTCGGTGAGGGCGACATCGGCGCCGTCGCCAAGCTCAAGGAGGCGCAGACGGGCGACCTGCTCGTCGACCGAGAGGTCGAGATCGAGGTGCCCGAGTTCGGTTTCCCGGAGCCGGTCATGAGCTTCGCGATCACGCCGAGGGCAAAGGGCGACGAGGAGAAGGTCGCGACGGCGATCCGGCGTCTCGCCGAGGAGGATCCGACGCTGCACCTGCGCCGCGACCGGCAGACGGGCGAGGAGATCCTCTCCGGGATGAGCCAGATGCACGTCGAGGTAGCCCTCGAGCGGGCGAAGCGCCGCTTCGGCGTCGACATCGAGCTGCATCCGCCGCGTGTTCCGTACCGCGAGACGATCCGCCGCGAAGCCCGGGCGCACGCGCGCTACAAGAAGCAGACCGGAGGGCGCGGTCAGTTCGGCGACTGCCACATCGTGGTCACGCCCTTCGCCGATGGCGACTACGAGTTCGTGGACAAGATCGTCGGCGGGGTGATCCCCCAGAGCTTCAGGCCCGCAGTGAACAAGGGAATCCAGGAGGCGATGCACCACGGGGAGCTCGCCGGGGCGCCGGTGCAGGGGGTGCGGGTCGAGCTCGTGGACGGCTCGTACCACAGCGTCGACTCGTCGGAGATGGCGTTCAGGATCGCCGGCTCCATGGCCTGGAAAGACGCCTACATGCAGGCCGAGCCCGTTCTCCTCGAGCCGATCATGGAGCTCGAGGTGACGGTCCCCGACGATGTGGTGGGCGCGGTCAACGGTGATTTGAACTCCCGGCGCGGGCGCCTGCAGGGGATGGAGCCGCTCGCCGGCATGACGACCATCCGTGCCGAGGTGCCGATGGCGGAGCTTCTCACGTACTCGCAGTCGCTGACGTCGATGACGGGAGGCCGCGGCGACTACTCGATGCACTTCCTGCGCTACGAGGAGGTGCCGACGCACGTCGCGCAGAAAGTGATCGACGAGACGCGCCGCGAGCGGGAGGCCGCGAAGGCCTAGTGTCCTGAGTCGTTGATCCGCTGGCAGTAGGCGGCGAGGCTGTCGAGGATCTGGTCCGCGCTCTTGTGCCAGACGAAGGGTTTGGGGTCGTCGTTCCAGTTGGTGATCCAGGTGCGGATCGAGGCGACGAGGTCGCGCACTGAGCGGTGAGTGCCGCGTTTGATCCATTTCGTGGTCAGCTCGGCGAACCAGCGCTCGACGAGGTTGAGCCAGGAGCTGTAGGTCGGGGTGAAGTGGAAGCTGAAGCGCGGGTGACGGACGAGCCAGCGCTGGATCGACGGCGTCTTGTGCGTCGAGGAGTTGTCGAGCACGACGTGCACGTCGAGCCCTCCCGGCACGGTGGCGTCGATCAGGTTCAAGAAGCGGCGAAACTCCTCGGCGCGCTGCCGCGGCGTC
>DATDOS010000086.1:0-4513 GCA_035293125.1 Gaiellaceae bacterium
CGCCCGCAGGCATTCCTCACGCGTGTCGACCCAGAACGCGAGATGGTGGAGCCTGCCGGAAGCGCCGTAGGCGTCGGCGACGTAGATCAGCTCGTGCGCGGCGATCGAGAGGCTGAGCCAGGCGCCTGCCTCGGTACCGTCGTCGAGCTCGATCCGCTCGTACAGGCGGTAGCCGAGCACCTCCTGGGCGAACACGCGGTTCATGCGCACGTCCGCCGCGAGCACGTTGACGTGGTCGAGCCGCTTCACCGCCGCCCCTCGGCCGACGTAGCGCTGCGGCTGGTTTCTCCACGACGGCCGGAGGTGCTCGGGAGGCGCGTAGCGCTCGGCTTCGTAGTAGAGCTCGAAGACGTGTCCGTCCGGGTCAGTGAAGCGGTAGGCGGGGCCGTGGCCGACGTCGCCGTCGATCCACCCGATGCCGAGTCCAGTCGCCTCGATGGCCGCGATCCGCCTGTCGAGCGCAGCTGGGCTCCACGCGCGCAGCGCGACATGGCCGAGGCCTGCTCGAGGCGCCTCGGTGAGCTTCAGGCTGTAGCGGAGGTAGTCGCCCCAGCCGCGCAGGTAGACCGACTGTCCCTCGCACGCCTCCTCCTCGAGCCCGAGCACGTCGACGAAGAAGCGCAGGCTCTCGTCCGGCTTCGGGGTGAGCAGCTCGGCGTGGCCGATTCGGGCGACGTCGTGGAGTACCTCCGTCACGCGCGCCCCTCGCCGGCCACGGCTCCCAGCCGGCAGAGCCGGCCTCCGCCGCGGCCTGACGCCGCTGGCGGCACGGTGCTCTCCGGGCCCGTATTGCTCATACTGTGCCCTCCGGCCCCGCACCGCCAGCGGCGCCCGAGGAACGCGCGGGTGCCGGGGCTGAACAGGACCGTTTCATGGCTCGACGAGCTGCCTCAGGCCGTCGAGGTCGTAGGAGAGCGCTCCGGCCTGGAGCTTTGCGCGCTTGTCACGTTCACGTTCTGCTCGTTCTCGGGCCGCCGCCAGCACTTTGTCGACGCGGTCGTGCTCGACGACGACGGCGCCGTCGCCGTCCAGCACCACGACGTCGCCCTGCCGGATCGTGGCGCCGCCGACCTCGACCGCCTCCCCGATCGTGCCCGGGACACTCTTCTCGGCACCCTGCACACGCACGTAGCGCGCCCAGATCGGCAGCCCGAGCTCGCGGAGCTCGTCGAGATCACGTATGGCGGCATCCACGAGCAATGCCGCGACACCGCGACCCTTGGCCTGCGTCACGAGCAGCTCGCCGACGAGCGCGACCGGCACCGGCTCAGGCATCGTCAGCACGAGCACCTCGCCGGGGAGCGCCTCCGCAACAGCCGCGTGAACCATGAGGTTGTCGCCCTGGCCGCAACGCACGGTCCGGGCGGGGCCGGCGACGCGCGAGCCGGGCAGGACCTGGATCAGCGGCACGTCGACGACCGGCGCGCGAGCCGCGGCCTCGTGGACCGTGGCTGTCCCGAGCCGCGCCAGCTCGGCGAATACGTCCGTCACAGCGCGCTCACGACCTGTGGAGTGACACGCTGAAACGCTTCCGCGTAACGAATCGCCGCATTGCCGGACGACCGGCGCGCATGATTGGCGCGCTGCTCGGCGCGCTGCTCGTAATACGTCTGAAGGTAGGACTGCGCCTTCATCTCCGCCATCGCCGAGCGCTTCTGCTCGATCACCGGCGTGATGTCGACGAACATGGTTGGAACGAAGTTGCACAGCTCCGGCTGGTGCGGTTCGAACAGCAGCAGCTCCGGCGGCTGCACCGTTTCGAATGCGCTCGGAACGCCAGCCCCGGCCGCGAGCGCGCGCGCCCGCTCGACGGCGAAGAACGCGGCGGCGTGGTCGGGGTTGAACGGGTCGCGGTCGGTGTGGGTGATCACGACATCGGGCGCGAGCTCTCGGATGCGGTCGGCGATGGAGACAAGGGCGGCGCTGTCGATCTCGAGTGGATAGTCGCCGAGATCGAGGCACTCGAACTCGGCGCCGAGGGCGGCTGCTGCGCGCTCCGCCTCATCGTGCCGAACCTCCTTCACGCGCTCGACGGTCTGGCCCGTCTCCTTCCAGAGCTCGCCGGACTCTCCCCGCTCACCGTACGAGAGCGCGAGCACGTGCGCCGAGCCGCCGCCCGTGGTCGTAACAGCAATCGCGCCACCCGAACGCCAGACGAAGTCGGCGGAGTGTGCGCCGATCACGAGCAGCTTGCGGCTCACGTTGCCCCCGCGAGTCGCCGCGACTGCAGCACGATCATCTCCCGCACGTCGCCCTCGTCGAAGCCCGCGCCCAGAAGTCGGTCAGCCAGCAGCGCGAGCCCGTCCTCGACCGCCGGGTAGTCCGGGTTTCCGTGTCGCCTGAACGAATCGCCGACACCGCCTCCTTGGGATCTATGGGGCCGTTCGCGATCGTCACACCTCACGTCCGTTTCGTCGCAGAACCGGAAGGAGCCTACAGCGCTTGTATGCAAATGCTGGACGCTTGCAGACGGCGAAGGCGCTTGCTGGACGCCACATCGCGGGTGTTGTATACCTGCACCAATGTCGCCGCGACGCGCTCCCCGAGCGCATGGAAGTTGTTCCAGGGTTCGCGCAACCATTAGGGCGGTGTGTCGTCCGAGGTATCAACAGCACAGCGGACAGCTCGCGATCGTGTTTGGCTAACCGGTCAGTCGAGAGGAGAATTTCACTCGTTGACAGCCTGGTCGTCGGCAGGCGTGACGGAAGGAGGAGGTCGTGAAGCGGTACAGGTTGATTGCGGCAGTGGGCGCTGTAGCGATGCTCACCGCCGCGTTGAGCGGCTCGAGCGCGTACGGCGGGTCGAGCGCCCCGGCCCAGAGGAGCCCGATCAAGCTCGGCGTGCTGACGCCGCTTACGGGCAACTTCGCGCCCTGGGGCATCCAGGTACGCGCAGGGGCGGCGCTCGCAGTAAACGAGATCAACAGGTCGGGCGGCGTGAAAGGGCTGGGGCAAGGGCGGCTTCTCAACCTCGCCGTCGCGGACGACCAGTCGACGAACACGACCGCGGCCATCGACGGCTTCAGGCGGCTGACGCAGCAGGAGGGCGTCGTCTCGGTCGGGGGCATCATCGGCAGTGGGATCGGCCTGGCGACCACGCGGCTCGCCGAAGAAGCGAAGGTGCCGTTGTTCCTCGTGAAGTCGGGTAACAACGAGATCTTGACGCAGTCGAGCCGCTACACGTTCCGCACCTGTCTGCCTGCGGCTGCCATGGTGGCTGCCTCGGTCGTGCAGCTCGCACAGCGGCGTGAAATCCGTAGCGTCGGCGTGATGATCGCCGACTACGCGTGGGGCCAGTCGTTCAAGGCGTCGCTCGAGGAGGAGGCCAAGAAGGCGCCGAACATCAGGTTCAACGTCCAGGTTGCGCCCGTTCCGACGACCAACTTCACGCCGTATCTCCGTGCGTTCGGCGACGTGTCGTTGCTCGTGGCGATGGGTCATCCGCCGGGCGCGGGGCTGATTCTGGCTCAGTCAGGACAGCTCGGGATGAAGGCGCCGGTGGTTGGTGCGTACTCGCCGTACTCGCTCACTGCGAAGAACGCTGGGTCGGCGGCGTTCGGCCGCTGGAGCGACTTCAAGTGCATGGGCACGGCGACCAAGGAGTACAAGAACCTCGCGAAGCGCTACCTGCGGGCGTTCCCGCAGAACGAGTTCTTCGAGGACGACGCGCTCGCGGGCTACGCGTACGTGAAGATCGTCGCGGAGGCGATCAGCAAGGTCGGAGTCAATCCGCAGAGGATCGCCGCCTACGTCCACGCCAACACCTTCAACATCCCCGCGTACGCGTGGCCGCTCAGGTGGACGCAGTGGGGCGAGATGGTAGGGGCGCGACCGCAGTTCGCCGTCCTGACCAGCGGCGCGCCGCCTGAGCCCGGGTTGAACACCGCTTCGACCACCTTCTGGCCGAGAGTGCTGTTCAAGTCGCAACCGCTGACCCCCTATCGTCCGCCGTCGTAGCCTCGGAGGCCGAATCTGCTACTCGAGGTAGACGCGGTCACGAAGCGCTTCGGCGGTCTCCCGGCCGTCGACGGCGTCACGTTCGGGATTGACGACGGCGAGATCGTCGCCGTCGTCGGTCCCAACGGGGCCGGCAAGAGCACGCTCTTGAAGGTCATCGTCGGTCTGGAGCGGCCGACACATGGCAGCGTCCGGCTGCACGGTGCGAGGGTGGACGGTCTTACCGCCCACCAGCTCCGGCGCAAGGGAATCGCCATGGCCATGCAGAGACCGCTCCCGTTCGGCTCGATGACGGTCTTGGAGAATGTCGTCCTCGGCGCGATGTTCGGCGTCAGCCACGGCGTCGTCGCCGAGCGCAAGGCGAGGCGGCGGGCGGCCGAGTCGTTGGCGTTCGTGGGGCTGGAGGAGCATGCGGACCAGCCGGTCTCGAGCCTCAACCTCCATGAGCTGCGCTTCCTCGAGCTCGCGAAGGCGCTCGCGGGTCAGCCCAAGGTGCTGCTGCTCGACGAGGTCATGGCCGGCCTCAACGAGACGGAGCTCGCCGCCTCGGTCGAGAT
>DATDOS010000087.1:0-4254 GCA_035293125.1 Gaiellaceae bacterium
TGCCTGGCGTCGCTGTCGGCGAAGGAGCTCGACACCTCGACGCAGGCGCTGGCTCCGAAGGTGGGGCTCGAGCTGATCGAGCTCGAGCGCGTCACCTGCTGCGGCGCGGGCGACATCCACGAGGCCGAGCCGGACTACTACCTCCACCTGAACGCGCGCATCCTCGCGTACGCGGAGGCGACCGGAGCCGACACGCTGATGACGGTCTGCAACGTGTGCACGCTGAATCTCCGTCAGGCGAACCACGCCTTGAAGGGCGACACGGCGCTCCTGGAGCGCGTGAACGGCAACCTCGTCTCCGTGGGTGCGCCCGCGTACTCGGGCGGCGTCGACGTCATGCACTTCCTCTGGCTGATCTCTGCCGGAGAGGGATACGAGCTCCTGAAGGACGCCGCGCACAAGGGGCTCAAGGGCCTCAGGATCGCGCCCTTCTACGGGTGTCAGATCCTCCGTCCCTCGAAGCTCCTCGGGTTCGAGGATCCCGACAAGCCCGAGTCGCTCGAGCGGATCATCGCGGCGTGCGGCGGCGAGGCGGTCGACTATCCGGCGAAGATCAAGTGTTGCGGCTTCCCGATCATCCAGGCGCGCGAGGACGTCGCTCTCGCCGAGCTGATCCAGCCCATCGAGCAGGCGAAGGAGGCCGGCGCGGACGCGATGGTGACGCCTTGCCCGCTCTGCCATCTCTCGCTCGACGCGTGGCAGTCGAAGCTCAAAAAGCAGACGGGGAAGGACTTCCAGATGCCCATCCTCCATCTCTCGCAGCTGATCGGAGTCGCGGCCGGGCTCGACAGCTCGGAGCTCAAGTTCAAGCGCCACGTCGTCTCGGTCGACCCGGTCACCGAGAAGCTGGCCATCTGAGACCGTCGGGCTCGGACACGCGACGACCCAGACGAGCCAAGTTACAACTTGTTACTTGCGGCTTCCGCCTCTCCCGAAGTTGGCTCTCGAACGCCCTTCGCAGAGAGAGCTGACCACGGTGCACATGTTCCTTCGCCAAGTTACAACTTGTAACTTGGCCCGATTGGGGCCTGACTGAAGGTGGCATGGCTGGGCGGGGCAATCGGCGTTCTCGGGCTCGCTGCTCTCGCCTGGGGGTGGTTCGAGGCGGGGTGGCTGCGGCGGCGTGTGGTCGAAGTCGAGCTCGACGGTATTCCGCGGGAGCTCGAAGGACTGCGTATCGCCCATCTCTCGGACTTCCACCTCGGCGTGCCCTCGCGCGGCCGGCGCGCGGTCGAGGACGCGGTCGCGTGGGTCGTCGAACGGCGCCCTGATCTCGTCTGCGTCACGGGCGATCTCGTCTCGCGCCGTGGGGGGTTGCCGCTACTGGAGAAGCTGCTCCGCGAGCTCGGCCCGTGCTTCGTCGTGCTCGGGAACCACGATTTCGCGGACAGCCGGGACCCGTTCTCGCAGCGAGTCGACCCGGACGTGATCGCCGCGCTCGACGGCGTCACCCTCCTCGCGGACGAGGCGGTCGAGATCGAGCTCCGGGGGCAGCGTGTGCAGATCGTGTGCGTCGACCCTCGAACGTATGCCGCGCGAGAGGCGCGACCGCACGAAGTAGCGGATCCCGAGGCGAGCCTGCGCGTTCTCCTCTGCCACTTCCCGGGCATCGCGAGGCGGATACCGGGAATGTTCCACCTCGTGCTCGCCGGTCACCTCCATGCGGGGCAGATCGTCGTTCCGTTCCCCGGCGGAAAGCTCCGCCTCGCGCATCTTCGCGCGCGTGACGTCGAGGGCGTGTACCGCTACGGCACATCGGTGCTCCACGTGTCGCCTGGTCTCGGAACGACGTTCGTCCCGTTCCGCTTCTTCGCGCGGCCGGAGGTGACCGAGCTGGTTGTACGATCGACCTAGTGGAGGGGCAAGCCCTCATCTCGCCGGACGTGCTCGCGCGCTACGCAGGCGATGCTGCGCGTGAGGTGGCCGGCGTTGCGGAGCTCGCGGAGAGTCAGCTCCACCGGGGAAAGGGAGTCGAGATCTCGGGGTCGGACACCACGACTACGATCACGATCCACGTGGAGCTCGAGTGGGGGAGCAGCGCGAAGGACGTGTCGGGCGAGGTGCAGCGCCGCGTGGCCGAGTATCTCGAGCGCATGGCAGGTCTGAAGGTCGCGTCTGTCGACGTCGTGGTGGAGGGCGTCCGCGCCCCGCCCGCGAAGCAATGACGTCGAGGCTCGCCGGTCTCACCGGTGCGACGCTGGAGACCGCGCCCGCCGTCTGCCAGTCGTGCGCGTGGTGGCAGACCCGTGGCAACCGCGAGCCGGAGAAACGAAAGTGGGTCGAGCGCGTCGAGGACGAGTGGGGCGCGTGGGGGACGATCTATCGCGACGACGACGGCCGCGTGCTCGGCTCGATGCAGTACGGGCCCGCGCATCTCTTTCCGCGCGCGGCCGATCTCCCGGCGGGACCTCCCT
Source organism: Gaiellaceae bacterium (assembly GCA_035293125.1). Taxonomy (GTDB): domain Bacteria; phylum Actinomycetota; class Thermoleophilia; order Gaiellales; family Gaiellaceae; genus GMQP-bins7. The sequence continues at coordinate 2,415 of DATDOS010000087.1, forward strand.
CGGACGATGCGGTCCTCGTCACCTGCGCTTACCTGCTCTCCGAAACCCAGCCGTGGGTCGAGCAGTCGCTCTTCCTCGCGGCGATCGGCGAGGCGCGCGACAAGGGCGCGCACGCGTTGGAGGCGTTTGCGTATCGCTACCGAGAGGGAACGCCGGCCTCGGATCGGTTCCTCGTCCACCGCACCGTCTTCCCCCGCGACTTCCTGGCCGACTTCGGCTTTCGCACGGTACGCTCGGCCGGCCGGATCGAGCTCGCGCGGCTCGCTCTCGGGGGGTTGCAGCCCGTCGAGGAAGGCGCCCGCGAGAGGGTGCTGAACGTCGTTCGAGAGGCGTTCCAGCCCACTCCCGCCCCCGCTCCTCCCGGCCCGTAGAGACACCTTGACGACGACCGCGCCCGGTGGGCATCATCAATGGGTGGCCTGGCGGAGGAAGAAGGAGACCCCGATCACCCGCGACGAGGTCACGCAGCTCCTCATGATCATGAGGATGGACTGGAAGCTGACCCTGATCCTCGAGGAGCTGGATATCGACTATGGCGAAGCGCCCTATTGATCCTGAGGAGCGCGCCTACTGGGCAAAGGTGGGCCGCGACTTCCGCGCCATGTACGAGCGTCGCATGCAGCGCATCGCCGAGTGGGAGGCCGCAGAGGCGCGGCGCAAGGCGCGGCTGCGCCGGCTGACCTTCGGCCTCCTCGGCCGGTCGTAGCGAGAGCTCTAGGCGCGGTAGCCGAAGTAGCTCGGCAGCGACGCGCCGATCAGGAGCTCCGCTATCTGGATCGCGTTCAGCGCCGCACCCTTGCGGAGGTTGTCGCACACGAGGAAGAGCACCAGCCCGTTCTCGACTGTCGGATCCGGTCGAACGCGCCCGACGAGAACGTCGTCCGTGCCGATCGCGTGACCGGGCACCGGCACCTTCTCGAGCTTCAGCCCGGGGGCGCCGGCCAGGATGCGCTCCGCCTGGACGGGAAGCAGCGGCTTCTCGGTCTCGATCCAGACGGCCTCCGCATGCCCCACCACGACCGGCACGCGAACGCAGGTGGCGCTGACGGGGAGCTCCGGGAGCTCGAGGATCTTGCGGGTCTCCTCGCGCAGCTTGGCTTCCTCGTCGAACTCCACGCCGTCGAACTCCCAGTCCATCCGCAACTCATGGTCGTCCGGCTCCTCGGCGCGAAGATCCTCGATCGCGTCCGTGCCTGCGCCCGACACGGACTGGTAGGTCGCGACCCGTACGCGGCGGAGACCCGCAGCGTCGTGAAGAGGGGCGAGCACCATCGTCAACGGGATCGAGCAGCAGTTCGGGTTGGCGACGATTCCCGCGTGCTCGAGCGCTCGCTCGCCGTTTACCTCGGGCACGACGAGCGGGACGGTGTCCTGGAGGCGAAACGCCGCCGACTTGTCGATGCAGATCGCGCCCGCCGCGACAGCCGGAGGCACGAGGTCTCGACTCCACTCCGTGCCGATCGAGAAGAAGCAGATATCGAGGCCGCCCTCGCCGAGCACGACGGGCGTCGCTTCTTCGATGTCGAAATCACCGAGCTTCCCGCCCGCCGAGCGCCACGACGCGAACGTGCGGATCTTCGTGTAGCCGCGCTCGAGGAGGAGCTGGAGCGTCACACGCCCGACGGCGCCGCTGGCCCCCACCACGCCTACGCGGAGCCCGGGGTCGATCACGAGACGTGCTTCGTTCTGGGCAGCATCGGCACCAGTGTACGGCTGCGGGAAGAAATGGGCCCAGAAAAATACTGAACCGGCTGACCCGAAGGCCCGCCGGTTCAGTGACATAACCCTATGAATCCCCGTGCCCGGATGCAAGAGGCTCGGGAGCGAGAAAGACGCAAAT
>DATDOS010000088.1:0-23750 GCA_035293125.1 Gaiellaceae bacterium
AAGATCGTCATCGACAAGGACACGACGACGATCATCGACGGCGCCGGCGGGTCCGACGCGATCAAGGGCCGCATCAAGCAGCTCAAGTCCGAGATCGAGAACACCGACTCCGACTTCGACCGCGAGAAGCTCCAGGAGCGCCTCGCGAAGCTCTCTGGAGGCGTCGCCGTTGTCAAGGTCGGCGCTGCGACCGAGACCGAGATGAAGGAGAAGAAGCACCGCGTCGAGGACGCGCTGCAGGCCACTCGGGCCGCCCTCGAGGAGGGCATCGTCCCTGGCGGCGGTGTCGCGCTGCTGAACGCAGGTGACGTGATCAAGGCGATGCTGGAAGAACTGGAGAGCGACGAGAAGACAGGTGCGGCGATCATCGTTCGCGCGCTCGAGGAGCCGCTGCGCCAGCTGGCGTCCAACGCGGGTCTCGAGGGCTCCGTCGTCGTCGACAAGGTCCGCACTGCCAAGAAGGGCGACGGCCTGAACGTCGAGACGGGTGAGATCGAGAACCTCGTCAAGGCTGGGATCATCGACCCGACCATGGTCACCCGCTCGGCGCTCCAGAACGCGGCGTCGATCGCGAAGAACATCCTCACGACCGAGGCCGTCGTCGCTGAGATGCCGGAGAAGCAGTCGGCGATGCCGGCGGGCATGCCCGGCGGCGGGATGGACTTCTAGTCCGTCTTCCCTTCCACTTGCCAAGACGAAGGGCCGGCATCGCCGGCCCTTCGTCGTTAGATAGATCCTCGACGTTTGTCGCTACTCGCCGAACGGTGTCCAGAGGACGAACGTGATGAGGCGGTTTCCGTTGCCGAGGTCGTCCATGTAGACGGAGCCGTTCGCCCGGCGCGCCTGTGAGAAGGGCGGCGCGTTCCCGGGTAGGTCGGCTGGCGCAGAGGCGATCGTCGTCGTCGAGTCGAGGTGCGCATAGATCGACTCGAGCTGATCGAAGTCATGTGCATTCGGATGCTCGTTGCTCGGGTCGCTCGAGCTGGCCCCGCCGGAGCCGCCGTCGGGATCGTTGGTGTAGTCCATGCATGAGCCGAGGTTTGCGTTCGACGAGTTCTCGTCTTGGTGGTCCAGCCCGAACTCGTGGCCGACCTCCTGACACATGACGAACCGACGCCATGGGTCCGTGTTGTACGGCGGGGCATCGTGATACGTGTCGTTGACACGCACGGAGCCCTGCGTGATGTGGCTCCCTGAGGCCCAGATCTGGGCGATCCCCAGCCAACCGGTGTTCCCGTACCGCCCGCTGCAGACCTCGACGCGGCCTGCCGACGGCCTGCAGTTCTTCCCCTTGGCCTGGCCGGCGGCAACGGCTGTGTCGAGAACGCTGGACTGGCTCCAATCGCTCGACGCCGTCGTGAGGTGCGAGTCCCACGTCGCGGACACGTTGTCGCCGAGCTGGAGCGTGAACGGGTTCGACGTTCGCGCCCAGTGGTAGTTGCCCCAGCTGTGGCTTGCCGTCGCGGTTGCGGCGAGGACTACAGCCGCCACCGTGACGCTCAGCAATGCAACGAGCTTGCCCATTCTCCGAGGCCTCCGTGGTCTGGTAGGTGGCAGGTTCCGTCGAAGTGTGGCACTCCGACCGGGGAAGTCAACGGGCCGAACGTACTGAAAAGAAGAGCGGCCGCTGGGAACGGCCGCTCGGAGGGGAAGAACTGGGGAGGATTGGGTTGATCAGGTTGTCGCCGGAAACCCTGTTTCGCTCGTCCCCCTTCTGGGGGGACTTGGACTCAGATGAGGGAGTCCCGGGTGATCAGAAGCCGTAGCGCTCTTCCTCGAAGGGGTCGGCGTCGTTGTGGTACCCGTAGCGCTCCCAGAAGCCGGGTCGGTCGTCCGAGGTGAGCTCGATGCCCCGCAGCCATTTGGCGCTCTTCCAGAAGTACTTCCCGGGAATCACGAGGCGGAGCGGCGCGCCGTGCTCAGGCGCCAGCGGTGCGCCGTCGGCATGGGTGGCGAGAAGCGAGAGTGGGTCACGCAGGAACGCGATCGGCACGTTCGCCGTATACCCCTGCTCGGCGTGCGCCACGACGAAGCGCGCGGAGGCCAGAGGTCGCACGAGGTCCTCGAGTGCACTCCAGTGGACACCCTCGAACGTGACGTCGAACCGGCTCCAGCGGGTCACGCAGTGGATGTCCTGCGTGTGGGTCGTTCGGGGAAGGCGGTTGAGCTCGTCCCAACTCAGGCGGATCGGATTCTCGACCTCGCCGGACACGAAGAAGTCCCAGGTGGCGAGATCCGTGTCGGGGATCGAGCCCGCGTGGAGGACAGGCCATTTCTCGGTCAGGTACTGGCCAGGCGGCAACCGAGCCGGGTCGTACCCGGCCTCGATGACCTTCTTCTCCGCGCGACCCCTGAACACGTTCCTACACTAGTCTCCGTGGTCGTTACCGCGTTACGGGTCGCCTGCCGTCCGCGCGAGTTCGTCGCGGTGCGTGGCCCCGACTCGGCGTCGTATCTCCAGGCGATGTTGTCGAACGATGTCGAGGCGCTCTCGCTCGGCGACGCGTGCGAGGCGCTGCTTCTGACTCCGAAGGCACGGGTGATCGCCCCACTGGCGGTTGTGCGACGCGACGTGGACGACTTCCTGCTGCTGACCGAGCCGGGACTCGGCGAGCGTGTCCGGTCGACGCTCCTGCGTTCGCGGTTCGCCGCCAAGTGCGAGATCGAGCCGGAGGAGCACGTCTCCGCGATCGTCTTCGGGCGAGCCGAGGGAATTCCGAACGCCGACTACGGGTCTCCTGCAGTGGAGGTGCTCGACGCCGATCTCGAGGCAACTGTCGCTGAGGACGAGCTCGAGCTACTGCGGATCAGAGCCGGAACGCCTCGCTTCGGGCGCGAGATCGACGATCGCGTTCTTCCCGCCGAGGCCGGTCTCGACACGCGCGCGATCGATTTCGAGAAGGGGTGCTACCCGGGTCAGGAGCCCGTCGCGCGCCAGCACTACCGCGGCCGCGTGAACCGGACCCTTCGCGTCCTCATGGTCGAGGGTGACGAGCCGCCGGAGTACGACGCGGAGCTCGTGTTCGAGGGCAAGGTGGTCGGTCGCGTCACGAGTGCCGCCCGTGAAAACGACCACGTCGTCGCGCTCGGCTACGTGCGCGTCGACGTTCCTCCCGGCGCCGTCCTCGACCTCGGAGGACGCGCAGCGGGCCAGCTAGACTTGCCCTCCCCGCGCCCGTAGCTCAGGGGATAGAGCGCTGCCCTGCGGAGGCAGAGGTCGCATGTTCGAATCATGCCGGGCGCACTGAGCGCGGTCTTTTCTAGCCACCGGAGAGGCGGGCGCCGACGACGGGGACTCCTGCCAGCCGTGCGCTGACGACGTCCTCGGCCGCCTCCGAGCTCGGCGCGTGACTCGTGACTGCCGCGAGGAAGTCGTCACGATCGAGGGCGTAGACCACGACCGGCGTCTGGGCAGTCACGGTCGCCGTTCTGGGCACGTCGCGGATGAGCGCGATCTCGCCGAAGTAGGCGCCGGCCTCGAGCTCTGAGAGCACCCTCCCGTTCTCGGTGACCGCGACACGGCCCTCCGCGACGATGTAGAAGCGATCGCCTGCGTCGCCCTGCCGGACGATGATCGTCCCGGGATCGAGTCGAAGCGGAACGAGCCGGCCGGCGAGATGCTCCAGCGACGCTCCTGGTAGCGGCGCGAAGATCGGGACGGATGCGAGGATCCGCAACTCCTGGGCTTCGGGCGCCACTGCGGTGGCGTCGATTCGTGCGAGCGGTCGCCACAGCAGGACGACGAGACCGACGATGAACGCACCCGTCGCGGTCAACGCCCACTCGATCCCGATCGCCGAGACGATCGCGGGGGCAACGAGGGCACCGACGCCGAGCGTCAGAAGCCAGAGCATCTGGATCACGCCGAACACGCGAGCGAGCACTTCCTCCGGCACGGCGCGCTGCACGAGCGTGAAGCCCGCGACGTCCATGAGCGAGTTCGCGGCCCCGAGAATGGCAAGCAGAACCAGCGCGATCGCCGGCTCTGGCCAGACTCCGAGCAGGATCAGCGGCGCTCCCCATCCGAGGACGCCGAGCACGAAGGGTGGGCTCAGCCGCTTGGCACCGGTCAAGGAGAAGGCCAGAACACCTCCCACGAGCGCCCCGACGCCGATCGCCGAGTTGAGGTACCCGACGCCGGCCTGTCCCTGATCGAGAAGGTCGAACGCCGTGACCACGATGTAGACCTGCAGTGCTCCGGCAACGAGGGTCTGTGCCGAGAAGAACCCGATCAGGACGCGAAGCGAGGAGTCGGAAACGATGGTGCGAAAGCCGGCGAGTGCCTCCGAGACGATCGTGCCGGCTTCGATCTCCGGGTCGCGCCCGATGCGAGGCGCGTGAATGCGCACGAGGTAGAACGTCGACACCGCGAGCATGCCCGCGTTGACCGTAAAGACCACTTCAGTCGATGTAGCGGCGAGCAGGAAGCCCGCGATCGCCGGGCCGAGGAAGACTGCGACGCTTTCGACCGTGCTCGCGACCGCATTCGCCGCAGTGAGCTCGCTCGGTGTGCGCGCGAGCGATGGTGTCACCGCTGCCTGTGCGGACCGGAACGGTGTCGTGACGATCGCCGCGGCTACGGCGAGCGCGTACACGAGCGCCGGTGGAGCGTCGAGAAACACCCCAACGGCGGCCGCGCTCACGAGCACCACTCGAGATAGGTTCGTGACGAGGAGGACGAGCTCCCGCCGATAGCGATCGGCGAGCATGCCGGCGAAGGGCGCGATCAGCGCGGCCGGAATGAGGCGCAGCGCAAACACGAGCCCGACTGCAGCCTCGCCGCCCTGGTCGTACGCGTAGACCGACACGGCGACGAGATACGCCCAGTGACCGACTATCGACCATGCCCAGGCGAGCTCCAGCCGTCGCAGATCGGGGTTCCGAACGACGGCGCCGAAAGCCGCCGCCGAGTCGCCGAGCCGCTTCCCGAGCCCGCCCACGGCGGCAGCATCTCATCCAGACTTGCCGAATGAAAGAGTACGAGGGAAGATTTCGACCACCCACGCGGTCTTGTTGGTCAGAACCGGCGCGTCGAGCGCCCGAAAAGGAGGAGCAGGAATGTCGGACGAGATCCGCCCGGACGAAGAGGTCGAGGCTCACGGGCCATTCGCAGAAGGCCCAAGCGCCGAGGGTCCTTCCGCCGAGGGTCCCACCGCCGAGGCGACCAGTGACGAGCCCGACGTCGAGGCTCACGGCCCGGTGGGCATGGGCCCCGTCGGGATGGGCCCGACCGCTGAGGGTCCCACAGCTGAGGGGCCGACGGCCGAGTAGCACTCCGCGGCCGAAGGTTTTTCGAGGCCCGGGCGCTCGCCCGGGCCTCTTCTCGTCCTAGGACGCGCCGAGCGTGTCGGCCAGCTCTTGGAGAAGGCGTAGGCCGGCGTCGCGCCTCGAGTCCTCGAGCGCGTCTATCGCAGCTGCGAGCCGCGCGACGACCTCGAGCTCGCGATGATCCTCCTCCAGTACACGCTCCGCTTTCCGGGCCTTGAGGAGCAGGTCGACCGCGATGGACGCCTGGTTCGCGAACAGCCCGAGGAGCTCCATCTCCTGGAGGCTGAAGAGAGACTGCTCGGGCCGGTCGAGTACCGAGAGGACACCGAGGGCTCGCTCCTCGTGGAGGAGAGGAGCAGCCATGAGGCCGCTCGGAACGTAGCCCGTGTCCTCGGCGACGTCCTTGGCGAAGCGTGGATCCTGCTGGACGTCCTCGATCACGAGAGGTGTCCGCGTCGCGAGGACCCAGCCGGCGATGCCCTTCCCGGCAGGGAACCGCGTCCCGAGGAGAGAGTCCTCGCCTTCCCCCACGACCGCCTCGAAGACGAGCTCCTCGGTCTCGTCGTCCAGAAGGAGGATCGATGACGCCTTCGCGCCGAAGATCGAGCGCGCGACTTCGACGATTGCCGCGAGGAGCGCACGAAAGGCGTCCTCCGAGCCGACGACTCCGGCCGCGACGGCTGCCCGTAGGTCCGGCTTCTCGGTCATTTCCCACCTCCGACGTTCGTCGCGGTCAGGTACAGGACACTCTTCAACTGGAACGGTGTCAGCTCGGGATGCTTGGCGAGGATGAGCGCGCAGATCGCCGTCAGGTGCGGCGTGGCAAAGCTGTTCCCGGAGACCTTGAGCGAGCGCCCGCCGAGCCACGGGACTTCGACGTTGACGCCGCGTCCGAAGAACTCCACGGGCGGGTTCGGGTTGTAGAAGAACGCGAGCGGGTCGGGCTCCTCATGGCTGCCGACGGAGATGACCGACGAGAACCGCCACGGGTAGCTCTCGACCGGCATGTTGTGAGCGGACGCCACGAGAACGGCGCGCCGGAAGTACGCGCTGTCCGCGAGCTCGTGCAGGACTCCGGCGAACGGCTTCTTCGTCGTCGAGAGACTCATGTTGATGACGTCGAAACCCTGTTCGACCGCGTAGCGGAGCCCGCCGAGCAGCACCGCGCCGCTGCCAGTGAAGGTGGAGCCGAGCACCCGCACGCTCGAGATGCTGCAATCGGGCGCGAGCGTGCGGACGATCCCCGCGCAGGCGGTTCCGTGGCCGGACACGTCGCCCTCGGCGTCCTCCTCGGCGATGACCTCGTCGTCCTCGCCGATCGAGATCACGACGGCGCTCTCGAGGTCGCCGATGAGCGGATGCCCCGCCTCGACTCCCGAGTCGAGGATGCACACTCTCGCTCCCTTCCCCGTCGAGTCGCCCAGCGCCCACTCGCGCGTCACCCGCTCCGGCCAGTGCGCCGGGAGCGCGATCCGGTCCACGGCGTCTTTCGGCAGGCTCCACGCCGGCAGCGCAGCCTGGCTCGCGTCCCATCCATGCCCGGTCACGTCGTGCATGGCTCGGACTCTACGGGGTCAGACCCGTGCGACTCTACGGGGCAGACCCGTGGGGTCAGACCCCGTCTAGCTCTCGGCGTAGCGCTTCTTCAGCTCGGAGACGACGCGAAGATCGGGCTCGTAGCCGGCCCGCGCGAGGGTCGCCTCGAGGTCGGCGATCAGCGCCGCGCGAAACTCGAGATCGGCCTCGGCCCGCGCGACGATCTCGTCGAGCGTGAGTCGTGCGAACGGCAACTCCTGCGCGGCCCGCACCCATCCCTCGGGAGCGGGGCGCAGGAGGCGGAGGAGCTCTCCGAGTCGCTCTTCGTCGTACGACCGCGTCATCTCTCCCTCCTAGACCCTTCGGGGGCCTCGTTTCTTCCCTCAAGCTCGTCTCGCAGCTTCCGCAGGCACCGAGCGATGCGGCTCGCGATCGTCCCGGAAGGGAGACCGAGCTCCTCTGAGATCGTGCGGTAGCTCTGATCCTGGGCGAAGAACCGATCGAGGATGTCCCGGCATGCGTCCGAGAGCGTCGCCACCGCTTCGCGGACGGCGAAGGCCTCGTCGATCTCCTCCATGTCGGTGGCTTCCGCGGTGGCGATCTCGGCGGTCGATTGCTCCTTTCCACCACCCGAGATCGCGTCGAGGCAGCGCCGCCGCGTGAGCTGAGCGATCCAGGGGCGGAGAGCTGCCGCGTCGCGCAGCGTGTCGAGGCGTGTGAAGACACGCGCGAACACGTCCTGGAAGACGTCCTCCGCGTCCTCTTCGCTCAGGCGGAAACCCTTGACGCAGATCGCGTAGACATACCGCGAGTACCGTTCGACGAGCTCACCCCACGCATCGGGATCCCCGGCGCGGCAGCGCTGGACCAGCTCCTCATCCGAGAGCGTCGACGGTGTCGTCATCGGTATTCGGTCACCGGGCAGGCTCGAGCAGGTGGGCGGCCGCCTCGTCGGCGGCCTGTTCGCTGGCGCGGGCGCGCGCGAGTCGAGCATCGCCGGCTCGTACGCCGAGGTTGACCTGCACCAGGTGCGCAGCCGCACGAGCCCCTCCCGCAGCGAGAGCGGCGGCCGCCGCCGCGTCGGCGCGATAGGTGCCGTCGCCACGCTCTCCCGCGAGCGCCGCGAGCGCCGCCGCATCGGCCCCCAGCGCCGCGATCTCGAGCGGGGCGGCGGCTGCGCGCTCGAGCTTCTGCTCGAGCTCGAAGTCTCGACCGGCGTCGCCGCCTGCTCCGTCCGCGGCGTCGCGGAGCGCGGCGAGCGCTTCCTCCCAGGCTCTCGCATCCGCCTGGGCCAAGGCAGCCGCGCGCTCTTTGATCGCCTGTGCCTGAGTGGCGACGCCTGGCGCCTCGTCCCACATGTCGTGAGAGCAACGCGCGATCATCGCCACCAAGCCGGCCGCGAAGGCGACGGTGAGCGCCGCGGCCGACCCCCCTCCGGGGGCCTGACCGCCGGCGGAAAGCCGCTCGAGGAAGGCGTCGAGCCGCAGGTCGAGGTAGTTCTCGTTCTCCAGAGCAGGACGAGTCTACGACGCGCTCGGGGGCCTTCCTAGACTTCCGCCTGTGCCGCTGTACCTGACCGAGTCCGATGTCGCCAACCTCCTCGCTCCAGGAAACGCGGTCGAGGCCATCGAGGAGTGCTTCCGCCGCACGGCGGCGGGCGAGGTGGAGATCGCACCGCGCCGTCGCCTTCGACTTCCGGAAGGAGCGCTTGCGGACATGGCGGCCTCCGACCTCGGGCTCGGCCTCGCCGGCGGGAAGCTCTACGCCGCGACGGCGAGAGGCGCCACGTTCGTCGTGTGTCTCTTCGACTCCGAGACGTCCGAGCTCGTGGCAGTGATCGAGGCGGACCACCTCGGCTGCCTCCGCACTGGAGCCGCGAGTGGCGTCGCGGCGAGACATCTGGCTCGACTCGGCGCGCGCACTCTGGGCGTGATCGGCTGTGGGCACCAGGCCGTCACGCAGGTCTCATGCATTCGCGCCGCGGTCCCGTCGATCGAGCGCGTGGTCGCGTACTGCCGCACGCCCGAGCGGCTCGCATCGTTCTGCGAGACGGTCGGCGCCGAGCCCGGGGAGAGCCATCGTGATGCGGGTGCTCAGGACGTCGTCGTCACGATCACGAGCTCACGCGACCCCGTGCTGCGCGGTGAGTGGCTCGCGCGCGGAGCGCTCGTGATCGCGGCGGGGGCGAACGTCGCGAGCCGCCGCGAGCTCGACAACACCGTGCTCGAGCGTGCGACGTTCGTCTGCTGCGACTGGCTCGAGCAGGCGCGGATCGAGTCGGGTGACCTGATCGACCCAGTGGCGTCCGGTGTGCTCGACTGGCTCGAGGTGCACGAGTTGCACGAGGTCGTCTCCGGAGCGCTCGCCGGCCGGCAGTCGGACGAGGACATCGTGCTGTTCAAGTCCAACGGGCTCGCTGCCTGGGACGTCGCACTGGGTGCCGAGGCGCTGCGCCGGGCGCACGAGCTCGGGGTCGGAACGCTGTTGTAGGGGCCGGGCATGCCCGGCCCGGGCGAGGCATGCCTCGCCCCTACGTGCTCGGTGCGATCGAGGCCCTCGTCGCTTCGAGCATGTCGCCTGAGATCGCCTCGATGATCTCCGGACGGTCGAGCAGCCGCCGCTGCTGCTCGGGCGTCAGGCGGTTCTGGACGTAGCGGTCTTTCAGGATCTCGTCGAGCGAGCGACCGCGGTCGTGCTCGCGGATCACGTACCTCGCGACATGCTCCTCTGCGGAGCTCCGCTGGAAGAGGAACGAGAAGAGGTTCTTGAACACGGACACGAGACGCGATTGTATCCCGGGGTATGAGGCGCAGTACACGCGAGGGCAGGTACGCGGAGCGCACGCTCGCCGGAGTCGACGACGTGGGCGCGGAGGAGCGCATCGTGCTCTGGATCGAGCGGCGCGCGGGCGCGGTCTGGGTCGTGGGACGGGCCGTCAACCCACATCTGCGCGAATCGGATGACCCGCGACCGGAGGACGTGATCTTCGAGGGCTACGAGCTCGAGGACGCGCTCGAGCATGCCAACGAGGCGCTCGAGGACGACGTCAGCGTCATCGAGGGAGACGGGCTCTCCGCTGACGCGCTGCCGTTCACGCGCAAGGAGGTCCTACCCTTGCTCGAGCGCTGGTTCTTCAACCGCTGAATCGGCTGCGCCGATTCAGCTAGAAAAGAAGATGGAAAGACAAACGAGCCTGAGAGCCGGCCGCCAGGCCGTCCTCCTAGCGCGGAGGCGGTAGCCTCCGCGCTGCTAGCGTCCGCGCCCTCGTGCGGATCCGCGTCGGACACAGCCCGGACCCAGACGACGCTTTCATGTACTGGGCGTTGACCACCGACCTCGTCGACACCCGAGGGTACGAGTTCGAGCAGGTTCTCTCCGACATCCAGACGCTGAACCAGTGGGCACGCGCGGGGCGCCTCGAGGTGACGGCGATCTCGCTCGCCGCCTACCCCTTCGTGCAGGAGGACTACATCTTGCTCCCGCACGGCGCCAGCATCGGCTCGGGGTACGGGCCGGTCGTGGTCGCGCGCGAGCCCTTGGCGCGCGAGGAGCTCGCCGGACGCGAGATCGTCGTTCCGGGGACGATGACGACGTCGTACCTCGCTCTTCGCCTCGTCCTCGGGGAGTTCCGACATCGCGAGCTTCCCTTCGACGAGATTCCCGACGAGGTCGCATCCGGGCGCGCCGAGGCGGGACTCCTGATCCACGAAGGGCAGCTCACGTTCGAGGACTACGGGCTCGTCAAGGCGCTCGATCTCGGCGAGTGGTGGCTTCTCGAGACCGGCCTGCCCCTCCCGCTGGGTGTCAACGTCGCACGACGAGATCTCGGAGACGACGTCTTGGCGGACGTCTCGGAGGTACTTCGCGCCGCCATCCAATGCGGGCTCGACCACCGCGCGGAAGCCCTCGAGTACGCGCTTCAGTTCGGTCGTGGGATCGACGCGGCGGTAGCCGACCGCTTCGTCGCGATGTACGTGAACGAGCTCACCCAGGACTACGGTGACGAGGGTCGCAAGGCCGTGACCGAGCTGCTTCGGCGCGGCGAAGCGCTGGGAGCGTTTCCCGCTCCCGTCCAGATCGACTTCGTCTCGTAGGGGCGAGATATATCTCGCCCCTACACTGCGCGGGATGCGCGCCGTGATCCTCTCCGCCGTCCGAACGCCTATCGGCCGCTACGGCGGAGCGCTCGCTCATGTCCGACCGGACGACCTGGCTGCGATCGCCATCGCTGCGGCCGTCGAGCGGGCGGGGGTCGATCCTGGATCCATCGAAGACGTCTACTTCGGATGTGCCAACCAGGCGGGAGAGGACAACCGCAACGTCGCCCGCATGGCTGCCCTCCTCGCCGGCCTGCCCGAGTCGGTGGCCGGCGTGACGCTCAACAGGCTCTGCGCCTCCGGGCTCTCGGCGACGGTCTCCGCCTGTCATGCGGTCATCGCGGGTGACGCCGAGATCGCCGTGGCCGGAGGCGTCGAGTCGATGACCCGTGCGCCGCTTGTCATGGCGAAGCCGGAGGCGGCATTCCCCCGCGGGAACCAGACGGTGTGGGACACGACCCTCGGCTGGCGGTTCCCGAACCTGCTACACGAGGAGATGTTCCCGCTCGAGTCGATGGGGGAGACGGGCGAGAACGTCGCCGAGCGCTGGGGCGTGTCACGAGAGGATCAGGACGCGTTCGCCCTCCGCTCGCAGCAGCGCTGGGCGGAAGCCCGCACGGCCGGCCGGTTCGAGGACGAGATCGTCCCGGTCGGAGAAGTGGCCATCGACGAGCACCCGCGACCCGAGACGAGTGCTCAGGCGCTTGCCGGCCTGAAGCCCGCGTTTCGCGCCGGAGGGACCGTGACCGCCGGGAATGCGAGCGGGATCAACGACGGCGCAGCGGCTCTCGTCGTCGCGAGCGAGGAGAAGGCGAAGGAGCTCGGCCTCGATCCGCTCGGCACTTTCGTGGGGAGCGCGGTCGCGGGAGTAGATCCACGGGTCATGGGTATCGGGCCGATCCCAGCCGTGCGGAAGCTGCTCGCCCGCATCGGGATCGACGCGAGCCAGCTCGACGTCGTCGAGCTGAACGAGGCCTTCGCGTCCCAGAGCCTCGTCGTGATCCGGGAGCTCGGGCTCGACGAGGACAAGGTCAACGTGAACGGCGGCGCCATCGCGGTCGGTCATCCGCTCGGGATGAGCGGCGCCCGCCTCGTCGTCTCGCTCCTGCACGAGCTGCGGCGGCGGGGCGGCCGCTACGGCCTGGCGACCCTCTGCGTCGGCGTCGGCCAGGGCCAGGCAGCGCTTTTCGAGCGCTAGGCCTCGCTCGAGCCACAGGCGCTGTAGCCTGGGTCTCTTCCGCTACCCGAACGAAGGAGCCTCGGATGGTTCGCCTATTCGTACGCCATGACGTTGCGGGCTACGACGCATGGAGGAAGGGCTACGACGAGTTCGACGCAGAGCGGCGACTACTGGGTGTCCTGGCGGACGCCGTGTTCCAGTCGATCGAGAACCCGAACGACGTGACGGCGTGGCATGACTTCGCCACCGCGGACGAAGCGCGAGCCTTTCTCGCGTCCGACGCTCTGAGGAGCGCGATGCAGAGGGCCGGGGTCGTGAGTGAGCCCCAGGTCTGGCTCGTCACTCAGAGCTAGCGGCGCGATCGCCGAAGCGAGATCGTCACGCGTGAGAATCCTCGAGCGTCTCGAGCGCCTGTACGCGATCGGCGGCGGGCCGGGTGCGAACCGGCCGCATCCGAGCGCGGCGGAGGACGAGGCTCACGAGCTCGCGGCGCGCTGGCTCGAGGAGGCCGGGCTCGAGGTCGAGGTGGATCCGGACGGCAACCTGATCGGCCGTGCCGACGAGTCGCCCGATGTCTGGGTCGGATCGCATCTCGACTCGGTCCCCGCCGGAGGGCGGTTCGACGGAGCGCTGGGCGTCGTCGCGGCCATCGAGGCGGTCGAGCGGGCCGGCCGTGGATCGGTGGTCGCGTTTCGGGGCGAGGAGGTCGGCTGCGTCGGGAGCCGGGCGCTCGTCGCGCGTGGTGGGCCGCTACCGCGGGCGTTCCTCGAGCTGCACGTCGAGCAGGGGCCGGTGCTGGCGGAAGCGGGCCTGCCGCTTGGGGTGGTGACCGGCATCGTGGGCTACGCGCACGGCGAGCTCGTCGTCGAGGGGCGAGCCGGCCATGCGGGAACGACACCGATGGATGGGCGTGACGACGCGCTCGTGAAGGCGGCCTCCGAGATCCTCCGTATTCGCGACGTCGCCGTCACCGTCGAAGGAGGCGTCGCGACGGTAGGAAGGATCGAGGTGGAGCCGGGTGGAGTGAACGTGATCCCATCCCGGGTACGACTCAGTCTCGACGTGAGAGCTCCGGACACTGCGCGGCTCGACGCGCTGATCGAGGCGATCGGGTTCGAGGCTACGCAGCGGTCAGAACCCGTAGAGCTCGGGACGGGCGCTCGAGCGGCCGTGCGCGGAGTGGTCGAAGAGCACGGCCTCGAGGTCGTCGAGCTCCCGTCGGGGGCCGGTCACGACGCGGGGATCCTCGCCGCGGCGGGGGTCGACGCGGGGATGCTCTTCGTCCGCAGCTTGAACGGAGGGATAAGTCACTCCCCGGACGAGCTATCGAGCCCGGAGGACATCGAGCTGGCCGTCGAGGTTCTGACCGCCGCCCTACGTTGCCTGGCTATGTCTCCCTGAAGACGATGTCCTGGGCGCCTTCCCAGAGCATGCGGCGCCCTAGCTCCCGCAGGTTCTCGTTACCCTCGACGATGGTGGCGAAGTGGTTTCCCGCGAGCGCGCCCGCCTTGCTCGCGAACGCGACGTAGCCGTACGCGAGGAGAAGCTCGGTCTCGCTCACTCCTCCGGGGTAGAAGATGAGCTCGCCCGGGCTCGGATAGCGCGTCGCGTTCTCCTGCCCGATGCCGACATCGAGATCGCCCATCGGGATCCAGCCGCCCTCGCCCGACCAGCGCACGTGGATGATCTTCGATTCGAGCGGGAGCATCCGGCGGAAGGCGGCAACGGTCTCGGGGGCCGCCTTCTCCTCGAAGCGGGCCCGGAAGTCGAAGCCGCCTGCGGTGATCTCGAGCATTCGCCGACCCTAACCTCTCTGGGCAAGCCAGGCGGCCAGGAGGTCGCGCTCGTCATCGGTCATGCCTGTGGCGTTGCCGGGGGGCATCGTGCGCGTGAGAACGGCCTGGCGCTCGATGTCGTCGGCGCGAGCCTCGATCTGCGCAGCCGTCTCGAACCGGACCCCGAGCGGCGCCGAAGCGCCGGAGTGGCAGGTCGCGCAGCGTTCCGTCATCACCGCCTGGACCTCGGCGATCGACACCGGGCCGGTCTGTGCGGGGGCGGGCGTGTCCGGCTCGAGCCAGACCGCGAGCGCGACCACGCCGACAGCGACGGCGGCTGGGATCCACCACGTGCGGCGGCCTTCGTGCCACTGGTTGAAGAAGACGCGAGTGAATGCTGTGAGCACCGCGACGAGGACGAGGACGAGCCACGCCTGGTCGGCTCCGAACGTAAACGCGAAGTGCCCGACGAGCATCGTGAAGAGCACGGGGAGGGTCAGGTAGTTGTTGTGGACGGAGCGGTTCTTCGCGCGGAGGAGTGGCGCGGGATCGGGCTCACGCTTCTCGTCCATCGCCGCCACGAGCTTCCGGTGCGCGGGGATGATCACGAAGAGGACGTTCGCGGCCATGATCGTCCCGAGCATCGCGCCGACCTGGAGGTACGCCGCGCGAGGTGCGAAGAGCTCGCCGGCAGCCCACGCCGAAAGTGCGACGAGCGCAGTTCCGACCACGGCGAGCGCGACCTGGCTCTGCGCCCCCACGGTTCGGCACAGCACTTCGTAGACGAGCCAGCCGAGCGCCAGCCCGCCGATGCTCAGCGCCACCGCTTGCCAGGCGTCGAGGTCGGCAACCTGCGGGTCGACGAGCCGGACGTCGGCGTCGAGGTAGTAGAGGACGACGAGGAGAGCGAACCCCGAGAGCCAGGTCGTGTACGCCTCCCACTTGAACCAGTGCAGCGGTTCGGGCATCTCGGCCGGCGCCAGGCGGTACTTCTGCGAGTGGTAGAGGCCGCCGCCGTGCACGCCCCAGAACTCGCCTGCGACGCCGGCTGCGGCGTCCTCGCGTTCCTTCGGCGGTCGGAGCGCGAGATCGAGCCTCACGAAGTAGAAGGAAGAGCCGACCCAGGCGATCCCGGCCACGACGTGCAGCATCCGGATGCAGACGTCGAGGACGTCTCTCAGGTACGGATCCATCGATCCCTCGCGATCGCGACGAGCTCATCGCAGCCGGTGTCGAGCTCCTCCTCGCGTGTGCGCCAGATCCGCTGCCGCAGCACCTTAAGGATCTCGGACTTCGGTCGCCGGTTGACGAACACGACGAAGCGGAAGCCGAACTTCTCCTCGTACGCACGGTTCAGCTCGGCGAGCTCGGCGAGCACGGCCGGGTCGGCGTCCTCGCCCTGCTCGGCGGCCGAGCGCGCGGACAGACCCGCGCGCTGCCCGATCGCGGGATGCGCGCTCAGGGCCTCGATCTTGTCTTTGTGGCTCAGAGCCACGAGGACGTCCTCGGCTCGTCCCAGGGGATCCTCGATCTCAGCGAGGCGCGCGACCAGGCGGGTGCGACCCTCGAACAGCTCCGCCAGCTCCTCCGCGGTCAGCTTCCGCGGTAGATCACGCACGAGTAGGGCGAGAGGAGAAGCGGCACGTGAAAGTGCTCGTCTGGATCCGGCACGGCGATCGTCACCTCGACCTTCTCGAAGAACGTGCTCCCGGCGTAGAAGACGATGCGGTATTCCCCGGGTCCCGGAAGACGGCCGTCCGACAGGTCGCGGATGCGACCGTCCGCGTCTGTCTCCTGGAGCGAGATGAGATCCTTGCCGCGGAAGAGACCGACCTTGATACCTGCGCCGGGCTCGCCGTGCTCTGTGTCGAGAATGTGTGTGGAGACGCTCATGCCGCGAATCTTCGCGCCTGCGTCCGATGGTCACGGGCGATCTGGGCCTCGTCGGCGCGCACGAGCGTTCCACCGCGCACGACGTCCTCGCCGCCGACGACGAGGCGGTCGACTCGGTGAGGAGCGGAGAAGACCAGGCCGGCCACGAGGTCCTCTGCGCCCCCGAGCTCGAGTCCGTCCGTTCGCCAGATCGCGAAGTCCGCGCACGTTCCGGGCTCGAGCGACCCGATGTCGTCCCGGCCGAGCACTGTCGCCCCGCCTCGCGTTCCGAGACGGAGGGCCTCTCGCGCGGTCATCGCGGCAGGGCCACCCCGACCACGCGCCATGAGGAGCGCCTGCTTGACCTCGAAGAGAAGGTCGCTCCGCTCGTTCGAGGCCGAGCCGTCGACGCCCAGGCCGACCCGGATCCCCTTGTCCAGGTATCGGCGGACGGGAGCGACACCTGCGCCCAGCCGAAGGTTGGAGGTCGGGCAGTGGGCGACACCGGTGTTCGATGCGGCGAAGTCGGCGATGCCCTCGGCTGAGAGGTGAACGCAGTGCGCGCACCAGACGTCCTCGCCGAGCCAGCCGAGGTCGGTCAGGTACTCGACCGGAGTGCGCCCGTAGAGCTCCATGCAGTACGCCTCCTCCTCGAGCGTCTCGGCGAGGTGGGTGTGGAGGGCGAGACCGAGCCGCCGCGCGAGCGTCGCCGACTCGGTCATGAGGCGCTTCGTCACGGAGAACGGCGAGCAGGGAGCGACCGCGATCTGCACCCGGGCTCCGGGGCCCGGCTCGTGCAGCTCGCCGACGAGGCGCTCCGTGTCCTCGAGCACGGCGTCGATCTCCTCGACGAGCTCGTCCGGGGGGAGGCCTCCGTCGGAGACGCCGAGATCCATCGAGCCGCGTGACGCCACGATCCTTACGCCCAGCTCGCGCGCGGCCTGGACCTCGGCCTCGATCAGCCCCTCACGCCCGTGCGGGAAGACGTAGTGGTGGTCGAAGACGGTCGTGCAGCCCGAGAACGCGAGCTCCGCGAGCCCCGTGCGGGCGGCTGCGTACTCGGACTCGGCGTCGATGCCGGCCCACACCGGGTACAGCTCCCGGAGCCACGAAAAGAGGTCGGCCTGCTGAGCTCGTGCTCGCGTGAGGGTCTGGTAGAGGTGGTGGTGGGTGTTGACGAGCCCCGGCGTGACGACTGCGCCACCCAGATCGACTCGTGCATCCGCCACCGGCTCTGCGCCTCCGCCGACCGCTGCGACGAGGCCGTCCTCGACGAGCAGCCACCCGGACTCGTGCTCCGTTCCCGCGTCGTCGCACGTCACGATCCAGCCGCCGGCGTAGAGCGTCTTCACGCTTGCAGTGGGACGATCTCGAAACGGTCGACGTCGACGAGCCCGCGATCCGTGATCTTCAGGTGCGGGATCACCGAAAGCCCGAGGAACGCGAGCGTCAGGAACGGCGTGGCACCTGTCCAACCGAGCGCGTGCGCGGCCTTGTTGCAGCCGCGGCTCTGCGCGATCACGTCCTCGAGCCTTGCGTCCGAGAGCAGGCCGGCGATCGGAAGCGGGCACTCCGCGAGCACGTGGAGGCCGTCGACGGCGACGATGCCCCCGCCGAGCTCCGCGAGCCGTTCGACGGCGCAGGCCATGTCGCGGTCGCTCATCCCGACGACGACGAGATTGTGCGCATCGTGGGCGACGCTCGACGCCAGTGCGCCACGTTGCAGCCCCGACCCTGACACGAGGCCGAGCCCTATTCGCCCGGTTGCCAGGTGGCGCTCGACGACGGCGATTTTCGCGAGATCGCGGTCGGCACTTGCGACAGCTTGCCCGCCTTCGACCACGGGGTCGCGGATGACGGTCTCGGTGACGACCTGATCCTCGATGAGGCCGATCGCCCGTGCGCTCCCGCCGGTCCACGGAATCGCGAAGCCGGCCGGATCGAGAGCGCGGATGCGGACGGACTGGCGCACCCACTCGGGGATCTCCACCTCCGGCACGTCCTCGATCGCGCGGCCTCGCTTGAGAACCGTATCCGGTTCGAAGCTCTCGAGATCGGGAAGCACGAGCAGGTCGGCGTGGTAGCCGGGCCCGATCGCGCCGTGGCGGCGGAGCCCGTGCCAGAGGGCAGGGTGGAACGACGCCATCAGCACGGCATCCTCGGGTGAGATCCCCGCGGCGACTGCCTCCCGCACCATCCCATTGACGTGGCCGTGATCGGCGATGTCCTCCGGGTCGCGATCGTCAGTGCAGAAGGCAATTCGTCCCGGCCCGTATTCCTCGACCAGAGGAAGTAGGGCACGGAGGTTGCGCGCCATCGAGGCCTCACGGATGAGAAGCCACATCCCGGCGCGAAGCCGCTCGCGCCCCTCCTCGACGGTCAGCGCCTCGTGGTCGGAGGCGATCCCCGCAGCCGCGTAGGCCTGAAGCTCCGGCCCGAGCAACCCCGGGGCGTGCCCGTCGACGTGTCGCGCACCCTCGAGTGCGAGCTTCTCGAGCTCGGCGGGGGATCCCTCGATGACCCCCGGGAAGTTCATCATCTCTGCGAGCCCGAGCACCCGTCGACGACGCATGAGCGATTCGAGATCCCCGGGCGTCAGAGGGCGCCGTGGCGACTCGAACGGCGAGGCCGGCACGCAGGAGGGGGCCATGAAGAAGACGTCGAGCTGCAGCCCGGCAGTCGCGTCGAGGAGCCAGTGCACGCCGTCGACCCCGAGGACGTTCGCGATCTCGTGCGGGTCGGCGACGACCGCTGTCGTGCCGAGGGGCAAGACGAGGCGCGCGAACTCGTCGGCCATGAGCTTCACGGACTCGAGGTGCATGTGCGCGTCGATGAAGCCCGGCACGACGAAGCGCCCTGACGCGTCGAGCGTCTCGCGCCCGGCGTACTCGCCGAGCCCGGCGACGGCGCCGTCCACGATCGCGACGTCGGTCTCGAGCCACTCCTTCGTGAAGACGGAGAGCACCCGCCCACCCTGGACGACGAGGTCCGCGGGCGCGTCTCCCCGGGCGACCGCGAGTCGACGCTGAAGTCGCTCCACGGGGGCAAGCGTAATACGGTCGGCGCTGACGTTCCTCTCCGTCCTACGCAGCCCTGTCCTGCCGCCCCGCGCTGGCTTATAGTCGCCCCGTCACTCGACGTGGGGGACTGGAGGCAGAGATGAGAAGGAAGCACGTGTTGGCGGGGCTCGTGCTCGCGCTCGCAGCGACAGGGCTCGTACTCGCGGCGGCCGTGTCCGCGAGGCCCGAGCAGGAGCCGTTCAAGGCGGCGTGGATCTACGTCGGGCCCCACAATGACGGCGGCTGGTCGCAGGCGCACGACAACGGGCGGCTCAAGGTGCAGAAGGCGCTCGGCTCGAAGGTCAAGACGACCTACAAGGAGAACGTTCCCGAGGGTCCGCAGGTGGCACAGGTGATCGAGAGCCTCATCCGGGACGGGAACAAGATCATCTTCGCGACGTCCTTCGGGTTCCAGGGCGCGATGGTGGCGGCAGCGAAGAAGCATCCCGACGTCTACTTCGAGATGGCGACGGGGACGGCGACGTCGAAGAACCTCGCCGAGTACTTCGGCGCCAGCGAAGACGCCATCTACCTGTCCGGCATGGCAGCAGGCGCGGCGACGAAGAAGGGCGTGATCGGGTACATCGTTCCCTTCCCGATCCCCGAGGTGATTCGCCACGCCAACGCATTCGTGCTCGGTGCGCAAGCGGTGCGGCCGAATGCCAAGGTTCGCCTTGTCTGGACACACTCGTGGTTCGATCCGAAGAAGGAACGCCAGGCGGCGGAGAGCCTCGTCGCGGCCGGGTCCGACGTCATCGGCCAGAACGTCGACAGCCCGTCCGCGGGGCAGTTCGCGGAGACCAAGAAGATCCCGTGGGTCGGTTACAACTCGGACGCTCGCACGTTCGCGCCGACGTCGTGGCTGACCGCGGCACTGTACGACTGGAGCGTCTACTACGTCCCGCGTGTGAAGGCGGCGATGAACGGGACGTGGAAGACCGGCTTCTACTACGGGAACATGAAGGACGGGCTGATTGGCCTGGCGCCGTTCGGGCCGAAGGTCTCCGCCAAGACGAAGGCGGCGATCAACGCGAAGAAGAAGGCGCTCATCAACGGCACGTTCTACGAGTTCACGGGGCCGCTCTACGACCAGAAGGGGAAGCTTCGAGTCCCGAACGGGAAGAAGCTCACGGTCAAGGAGCTGTACGCGATGAACTGGCTCGTCAAGGGCACGATCGGCAGTGCCAAAGGCTAGAGGTTGGATCTGAAGGAGGAGCGCCGCGGCCGCGAAGCGGCCGCCTTTAGGGATCTGCGCGACCGGAATCCGCGCGTCAGCGGATTCCGGTCTTGCGCCAACTGCTAGATGGGGGAGGCGAGCCCACCTCTCCTGAACGAAGACGGAACGAGAGGCGCCGGCCGAGCCGGCGCCTCTCCGGTCCTTGCCGTCTCGATGCGGCAGATCACGAAGCGCTTCCCGGGCGTCCTCGCCAACGACCACGTCGACTTCGAGGCGGCTGCGGGCGAAGTGCACGCCCTGCTCGGCGAGAACGGTGCCGGCAAGACGACGCTCTCGAACATCCTCACCGGCCTCTACCGGCCGGACGAGGGCGAGATCGAGCTCTACGGAGAGCGGGTGCGATTCCGCTCCCCGCGCGAGGCGCTCCACGCCGGGGTTGGCATGGTCCATCAGCACTTCCTTCTCGTGGCGCCGTTCACGGTGGCCGAGAACGTCTTGCTCGGAGACCACCGCGCGGAGGGCCGCTCGTTCGTCCTCCATCAGCGGGCGATCGAGCAGCGGGTTGCCGAGCTCGGCGAGCGCTACGGACTCGCGATCGATCCGCGTGCGCGGATCTGGCAGCTCTCCGTCGGCGAGCAGCAACGGATCGAGATACTGAAGGCCCTCTACCGTGAGGCGCGGATCCTGATCCTGGACGAGCCGACCGCGGTGTTGACTCCCCAGGAGGCGGGGATGCTCTTCCAGACGCTGCGCGCGATGGCGGCCGAGGGGAAGACGGTCATCTTCATCTCGCACAAGCTGCACGAGGTGAAGGCGGTCGCGGACCGCGTGACGGTCCTTCGCGGGGGCTCCAAGGTCGCGACGGTATCGGCCGCCGAGGCGACGCAACGCTCGCTCGCGGCGCTCATGGTCGGGCGCGAGATCGCCGTAGCTCACCGCGTCCAGCGTGAGTCCGCGGTAGGGGGCGTCATCCTGGAGCTCGAGCACCTGAGCGCGGCCGGCGACCGCGGTGGCTTGGCCCTGAAGGACGTCTCGCTCGAGGTCCGAGCGGGGGAGATCGTCGCCGTGGCGGGCGTCGCGGGCAACGGCCAGCGGGAGCTCGCCGAGGCGGTCTCCGGGATTCGCGACCTCGAGGCAGGGGTCGTTCGTGTCGCCGGTCGCGTCCTCCGCTCCGGCGACCCGCGTGCTGCGATCGCCGCCGGTGTCGCATACATTCCCGAGGATCGGCTCGGGACGGGCCTGGCGCCCAGTCTCAGCGTGGCGGCGAACGTGGTGCTGAAGAGCTACCGCGCTCCCCCGGTCTCGCGTGGCCCGGTGCTCATCCTGCGGCGGATGCGTGAGCTCGCCCTCGCCCTCATCAGCCGCTACGACGTCAAGGCGCCCGGACCGGACACACCCGTTCGAAATCTGTCGGGAGGCAATCTCCAGAAGCTCGTGCTGGGCCGGGAGTTCGAGGGAGAGCGGCGCGTGCTCGTCGCAGCACAGCCGACGCGCGGCCTCGACGTCGGCGCGATCGAGGCCGTGCACGCTCACCTGCGGGGGGCTGCCGCAAACGGCCTCGCCGTGCTCCTGATCAGCGAAGACCTGGACGAGATTCGGGCTCTCGCGGACCGGATCGTCGTGATGTACGAGGGCGAGATTCGTGGAGAGCTGGACGCCGAAACCGCGACGGTCGAGGAGATCGGCTACCTGATGGCGGGGGGCGAGCGGTGAGGCTCGAGCGGAGGCTCGAGCACCCACGCTGGCTCCTCGTCGCCGTCCCCCTCGGCTCCATCGCGTTCGCCTTCCTGCTCATGGCGGTCGTGCTGCTCGCAACGGGCCACAACCCGGGAGCGACCTATCGCCGGATGTTCGATGCGGCGTTCTTCGCGAACGGGGCCCTGACGTCGACGCTCGTCTTCGCGACACCGATCGTGTTCACCGGTCTCGCGGCCGCGGCGGCGTTTCGCATGCAGCTCTACAACATCGGCGGCGAAGGGCAGTTCTACTGGGGTGCGATCGCCGCGGTGGGGATCGCCCTCTATCTCGGTGACCAGGGTGTCGGCTCGACGCCGGTGTACGTCCTCGCGATGTCCGTGGCCGGAGCGCTCGCCGGCGCCGCATGGGCGGCGATCCCGGCGGTCCTCCGGGCGTTCGCTCGCACCAACGAGATCATCACCTCGCTGATGCTGAACTACATCGCCGGTCTGGTCCTCACCTACCTCATCATCGACAGCCACTCGTACTGGCGCGATACGGAGTCGTTCGAGGGCCAGACGTTTCCGCTCGGGAAGGCGATTCCCGACGAGGCGAAATGGCCTAGCGGGACACTCGATGCGTTCGGGGGGATCGTGGTTCCGCTCGGGTTCGGCATCGCCGCCGCCGTCGCCGCGGTGATCTGGGCCGTCTACTCCCGGACACGCTTCGGTTACGAGCTGCAGGTCATCGGCGACTCCCAGCGCACGGCGCGGTTCGCAGGCATGCGCCTGCGTCGCAAGATCCTCGCCGTCATGTGCATATCCGGTGCGGTCGCGGGTCTGGGCGGCGCGAGCTTCGAGGGTGACTTCGCGTACCAGATCGACCCGACCGGCCTTCAGGCCTCGTTCTACGGGTACACGGGGATCGTCGTCGCGGCGCTTGCCCGCTACAGCCCGCTCGCCGTCGTCCCGGTCGGCTTCTTCATCGGGGGCCTGCTGAACGCCGGCTTCACGTTGCAGGGCGCCGACTTTCCGGCCGGCCTCGTCGGAGTCATGCAGGGGCTGATCCTCTTCTGCGCGCTCGGCGGTGAGGTGCTCGTGCGCTACCGGTTCCGCTTGGGACGTGGCGTCAGGCGGGCTCCGGATACGCCTTCGGTCGAGGCGGCGTCGTGACGAGCCAGCTACTCGCGAGCGGGATCAACGAGAGCTTCCTCGTCGTGATCCTCGCCTCCGCCGTGCTCTACGGAACGCCACTGCTGTTCGCCGCGCTCGGCGAGCTCCTCGCCGAGCGCTCGGGTGTTCTCAACCTCGGCGTGGAGGGGATGATGCTGGTCGGCGCGGTCATGGGCTTCTGGGCCGTTCAGCGCCTCGACGTCGCTTCGGGTGCATCGCTCGCCTTGGCTATCGGGGTTGCCGCTATTGCGGGCGCAGCCATGGCGCTCATCCACGCGTTCCTCGTGATCACGTTGCGCGCCAACCAGATCGTGTCGGGACTCGCCCTGACGATATTCGCGGGTGCTCTGGGCCTGTCGGCGTATCTCGGGAACGACCTGAACCTCAGCGGCTTTCCTGCGGATCATGCGTTCACACCGATCGACGTCTTTGGTCTCGGAGACGTCCCAGTGCTCGGTCCGATCGTCTTCGACCAGTCGGCGCTCGTGTACCTCTCGTGGGCGTGCGTCCTCGCTGTCGGTGTCTATCTCGCCAGGACGCGGCCCGGCCTGAACGTCCGTGCGGTGGGCGAGTCCCCCGCAGCCGCGGATGCGATGGGGATCAACGTCACGGTCTATCGCTACGCCCATACGCTCGTCGGCGGGGCGCTCGCGGGGATCGGCGGTGCCTGTTTCAGCCTCCAGCTCACCCCGCAGTGGGTCGCGGGGCTCACGGGCGGCGCCGGGTGGATCGCGGTCGCCCTCGTGATCTTCGCCTTCTGGCGCGCAGACCTCTGTCTCGTCGGCGCCTATCTCTTCGGGGCGTTCTCCGCGCTGCCGCTCACGCTCCAGGCCCGCGGCTGGCTGACAGGGGTTCCGTCGGAGGTCTTCACGTCGCTTCCGTACGTGATGACGATCGTCGTCCTCGTGGCCGTTTCCTCGAGTGCCGCGAAGCGCCG
>DATDOS010000089.1:0-8298 GCA_035293125.1 Gaiellaceae bacterium
AGACCTTCAAGGGCATGACCGACGAGGTGCTCGCCTGGCAGACGGAGCGCCTGCAGGAGATCGAGACGCACCGGGATGCCCACACCGTGTACGTGCGGCCCGAGCTGGTGGTCGAGGTCGCGTTTGACGGCGTGCAGACGAGCACGCGCTACCCCGGCGGGATGGCGCTCCGCTTCGCGCGCCTCAAGGGCTACCGGCAGGACAAGCGCGCCGACGAGGCCGACAGCATCGACGTCGTTCGAGCTATTCACGTTCGAGCGGGATAATCTCGACCTGAAACCCAGCACCGACGAAAGGAGGCCGGAGAGATGACCCAGTACGGGACGCTTCGCGCGTGGGCGTTCATTTCCACGCTCGTGGGTGTTTTCGGGATGATTCTTGCCGCGATCGGCGCGATCGTGTGGGCGTTCGAGGTCGACGGGTTCTGGCAGACGATCGGCGTGCTGCTCATCGGCCTGCCGGTGGCGGTCTTCATCGCGACCCTGCCCATCGCGCTCGCGCAGGCGCTGCGGGCGATCGCAGACGTCGGCGACACGGTCAGCGCGCGCTAGGCTCGATGCCGGACTCGCTGGCCAAGAACCTCGCGACGCCCGACGAGGTCATCGAGTTCCCCGGAGTACGGGCGCACCTCGTCGATCTCGGTGACCTCACGGTCGGGTACATCGTCACCGAGGTAGGGTTTCGGTGGTCGACTCATGTACGCCCGACAGTCGGCGGCGAGTGGTGCCAGGCGCGCCACGTCGGCGTCGTACTGTCCGGGCGACTGGGCATCGAGTTCCCCGACGGCAGCACTCTCGAGTGCGGGCCCAACGAGGTCTTCGACATCCCCCCGGGCCACGACGGCTGGACGGTCGGTGACGAGCCCTGTATCCAGATCGAGTGGACGGGCCTTCGCGCCTTCGCCGGCTTCCCCACCGGAATCCACAGCCGCATTCTGGCGACGCTGCTCTTCACTGACCTCGTGGACTCGACGACCATTGCGGCCGAGCTCGGAGACGCCCGCTGGCGCGAGCTCCTCTCGAACCACTTCGAGGCTGCCCGAGCCGAGCTCGAACGCTATGGAGGCCGCGAGGTGACGACGACGGGCGACGGGATGCTTGCAACGTTCGATGGTCCGGCACGGGCTCTTCACTCTGCCGCTGCCATCCGGCGCACGGCGACAGGCCACGGACTCCAGATCCGAGCCGGCGTACACGTCGGCGAGGTCGAGCTCGTCGGTGACGACGTCCGGGGCGTGGCGGTTCACGAGGCGGCGCGGATCATGGCGGCCGCGGGTCCGGGCGAGATACTCGTATCCGACATGACGCGTGCCCTCGCCGGAGCTTCGGGTCTCGCGTTCGAGGATCGCGGCACTCACACCCTCAAGGGACTCGAGGGCGAGTGGCGCCTCGCCGCGCTCGCGTCCGAGCCCGAACGCCTTCGGTCGTGAGCGAGCTTCCGCTCATCCTCGCCGTCGACGAGGACGCCAGTGCGCTCGAGCGGATCACGGGCGAGCTCCAGCGCTACGCGAGGGACTACCGCGTCGTGTGCGGTCCGTCGACCGAAGCGGCGCTGAAGCAGCTCGAGACTTTGCGCGACAAGGATGCAGCGGTTGCGATCGTGCTCGTCGCGCGCGGGACACAGAAGCTCAAGGGCGAGGAGCTGCTTGCGCGCGTCCACGACCTGCATCCGCACGCGAAGCGAGCGTTGCTGATTCCGTGGGGCGGGTGGGCCGACGAGGAGACCGCCGACGCGATCCGGACTGCCATGGCCCTCGGGCACATCGACTACTACGCGCTGAAGCCCTGGAGTGTCCCTGACGAGCTGTTCCACCGCCTCGTCTCCGACTTCCTCCACGAGTGGAGGCGCGCGAATGCCCCCGGCCGCCGCGAGATCACCGTCGTTGCCGACCCGTGGTCGCCGCGCGGCTACGAGCTCCGGAACCTGCTGGCGCGCAACGGCGTGCCCCACGCCTTCCACACCTGTGCCTCGGACGAAGGCAGGGAGTTTCTCCGCACCTGCGGGCAGGAAGGGTCGGACGTGCCGGTCGTGCTGCTACCTGACGGCCGCGCGCTCGTCGACCCGGGGCCGGAAGATCTCGCCCAGCACGGGACCCGGATGACGACCGAGCTCGACGATCCGGATGCGTTTGACGTCGTCGTCGTGGGAGCGGGCCCGGCGGGTCTCGCCGCAGCCGTCTACGCATCGTCCGAGGGCCTTCGCACGCTGGTGGTCGAGAGGGAGTCGATCGGAGGTCAGGCGGGGTCGAGCAGTCGCATCCGCAACTACCTGGGCTTCTCGCGGGGTGTGAGCGGAGCAGAGCTGGCTCAGCGCGCGTACCAGCAGGCATGGGTCTTCGGAACGACCTTCCTCCTCACGCGCAGCGTGACGGCGCTGAGAAGCGCGCACGGGACTCACACCGTCTCGATCTCGGGCGGGACGGAGGTCGAGACGCGAGGCGTGGTTCTGGCGATGGGGGTCTCGTACCGCCGCCTGGATATCCCCGCCCTGGAGGCGCTCGAGGGCGCCGGCGTCTTCTACGGCGCGTCGCCGTCGGAGGCCCGCCAGTTCACGGGCGCGAACGTCTTCGTGGTCGGGGGCGCCAACTCCGCCGGGCAAGCCGCCGTCCACCTGAGCCGGTACGCGGCGCGCGTCACGCTCCTCGTGCGGGGGCAGTCCCTTGCCGCGAGCATGTCGCAGTACCTCGTCGACGAGATCGCCGGCAAGGACAACATCGACGTGCGGTTGTCCACCGAGGTCATCGACGCCGAAGGCAACGAACGCCTCGAGAAGCTCACACTCCGCGGCGGAAGCGTGATTGCGAGTGAGCGGGCCGACGCGCTCTTCATACTCATCGGCGCCCAGCCCCGGACGGAGTGGCTGCCGTCCGAGATCGAGCGCGACGCGCGCGGGTTCGTGGTCACGGGCTCCGATTTCGGGACAACGGTTCCCGGTGTGTTCGCGATCGGTGACGTCCGCGCCGGATCGGTGAAGCGCGTCGCCTCGGCGGTCGGCGAGGGCTCGGTCGTGATCCAGCGCCTCCACCAGTACCTCGAGAGCACGGCATCTCTCGTCTGAGCGCCCATCACGCGGGCGCTAGAGGGGGCTCACCTGCGATTCGCGGTGCCTCCCACGAGGCGTCCGACTGGCGGAGGATGCGAACCCCGATCGGAATCAGGCCGATCGCGAACGCCACCTGAGCGGCGACCGCCAGCCACTTCGGGCCGCCCGAGAGCTCGCCGCTGAATCCGACGAGCTGCGCGAGGCCGACGAGGGCCGCACTCCACGTCGGCACGAGCCGAGCGGCGTACAGCCCGATGCCCGCGAGCAGCCAGGCGATCGGGAAGAGGAGCACAACCAGGATCAGCGGCACGATGCCCGCGTTCTCCGCGGTGCTCTCCCAGAGCGAGATCATCTCGGCACGATCTCGATCCGGCTGCGCCATCTGCCACGCGACGAGCTCCACTCCGACGACGGCTGCAAGCGCCACCAGACCGGGGACGAAGGCGATGAGCCCGAGATTGCCGAGCAGCGGTCGCTTCTGCTCCAAGAGATGCACGAGGCCGAAGAACGCGGGCAGCGCCAGGACGAGGCTCGTGAGCAAGAGTGCGTGGGCTGCGTACCATCGCCCCGTGTCCGCGGCAATGGCGTCGAGCTGCCTGGCGGCGTCGCTCTCGAATCGGGCGTGCAGGATCTCCGCGACGACGAAGACGAGCGGCGCGGCGATCATCGCCGAGCCGGCGACGGTTCGGCGGAATCTGGTCGGGTTGCTGAGGTTCATGGTTCCTCCTCGGATCGAGATCGGTAGCTGACCCCTCCGAGGGTGACGGTGCGGAAGCCGCCGGGGTAGGGGTAGATCCCCTATTTGCACACCGCCTGAGCGGTGGCAAAGCGGGTGCTCCCGTGCGACGATGCGATTGTGAGCGCGGCCACGAGCGAGACGTGTCTGGCTGCGGGCTACGAGGCGCTTGCGAGTGGTGAATGGGAAGGCGCTCGCGCCGCGTTCGGCGCGGCACTGGACACCGCTGAATCGCCGGAGGCGCTCGACGGGTTGGGCCGGGCGCTCTGGTGGCTGCGCGAAGAGCGCGAGGCGATCGTCTATCGCGAACGCGCGTATGCCGGTTTTCGACGCGATGGGGAGCTTGCTCGTTCGGCGCGAATCGCGCTCTGGCTCTCCCGGGAGTACGGGCTCGCCTTCGGAAACGACGCTGCTGCGCGCGGATGGCTCCAGCGTGCCGAGCGCCTTCTCGAGGACGTCGCGCCGGGAACCGAGCGCGGCTGGCTCGATCTCGCCCGCTCGGAACGTGCTCGCGACCCGGAGGAGGCGGCTCGGGCCGCGGGGTCGGCGCTCGAGGTCGCTCACGCCGGAGGCGACCCGGACCTCGAGCTGCGAGCGCTCGCGCAGCTCGGCTTCGCCGAGGTCTCGCTGGGGAAGGTGGACGTTGGGCTCGAGCGGCTCGACGAGGCGATGGCGGCGGCGACGAGCGGAGAGCCGGCGACGCTCGAGACCTTCGCCGACATCTGCTGCACGCTCATGCTCGCCTGCGAGCGCGCGGGCGATGCCGAGCGGCCCCAGCAGTGGAGCCGCGTCCTGGAAGAGTTCGTGCGCCGGTACGACCACGTCACGCTGCTCGCCTTCTGCAGGACGTGCTGCGCGGATGTGTACGCAGCCAACGGCCGCATCGACGCGGCCGAGGCGGAGCTCGAGGCTGCAGTTCGCGAGCTGACGGCAGCCGGGCAGCGCTCGCGCTGCATCCCCCCGGCAGCGCGTCTCGCGGACATCCGTACGCTGCAGGGACGCTTCGACGAATCGGAGCAGCTGCTCGCTGGCCTAGAGGCCGAGCCGGAGGCGCTCCAGGCCCGCGTGTCGCTTCGGCTCGCTCGGGGCGAGGCGGGCGCAGCGGCGACGCTGATCGTGCAGCGGCTCGACCAGCTCGGGTGGACGAACCTGCTCGCGGCCCCGCTGCTCGGACAGCTCGTCGACGCGAGGATCGTGGAGGGAAGGTCGGACGCCGCCCGAGCCGCCGCCTCGGCGCTGGACGCGATCGCGGACACTCTCGGCCGCGACCGTGTTGCAGCGCTCGCGACCGCTGCCCACGGCCGCATCGTGCTCGCCGAAGGCGGCGAGGACGCGCCTGCGCTCCTCGAGGAGGCCGTCAATCGGTTCGCAGCGCTCGGCCAGCGACTCGACGCGGCGCGCACTCGGCTCGACCTGGCGCGGTCTCTGGCAACGGTGTCGCCGGACGTGGCGGTCGATACGGCTCGTCATGCCCGGACCGAGCTCGAGGCGCTCGGCGCTGTGCGCGACGCGGACGCTGCCGCGGCGCTGATGCGCTCGCTCGGCGCGAAGGGTCGCGCGGGGCCGCGTGCTGTCGGACTCCTGAGCCGACGCGAGCTCGAGGTGCTCCGCCTCGTGGGAGAAGGGCTTTCGAATCGCGAGATCGCCGAGCGGTTGTTCATCAGCCCGAAGACGGCGGAGCATCATGTAAGTCGCGTCTACGCCAAGCTGGGCGTCTCGACGCGCGCCGAAGCGGCTGCGTACGCGGTTCGAAATCTAGGGGACGGTTGATGCGAAACCGATGCGCTGCGGCCGCAAAGCGGCCGCCTTCAGGGATGTTCGCGCGCCCCGGATTCCGCGCGAGCGGATTCCGGGGCTGCGCACTCGAATAGGGGAATCGCCCCTACCGCTGGGGTTGCCGCGGCGCGACGCTACCGGGGCAAACGACGAAAGGAGGATGTCATGTCCGAGCAGAACAAGGAACGCGTCCGTCGGTACTACGAGCAGGTGCTGAACGGTCGCGACCTCGACGCCGTGGGCGAGTTCTTCGCCGACGAGCGCATTGTCGAGGGCGTTCGAGGTGGCTGCTTCAGGTACTTCGAGGCCTTTCCGGACTTGCACGTCTCGATCGACGAGCTGGTCGCCGAGGGCGACCGGGTCTTCTGCCGGTCGACGATGACCGGGACGCACGACGGCGAGTACAAGGGGATCCCACCGACGGGACGGCATATTGCTTCGGAATCGGCAGAGGTGTTCCGCATCGCCGACGACAAGTTCGTCGGCTACTGGTGCCTGGCGAACGTTGCGGGGCTCATGCGGCAGCTCACCGAGGAGCCGGTGGCTGCTTCTGCGTGAAGCCATGAGGTGTTTCGTCCGACGAGCCACGAACGTGACGCAAAGGAGAGTTCAATGCCGAAAGCTTCAAAGACAACTGCCTCGGAGCACATGGAGCTCGAGGGGTACGAGGGGCACTTCGAGCACTGGGAAGGCGGCTACTCGGTCGGCTTCGAGCGCTACACGGCGGATGCCGATCTCGCGCCGTTCTTCGCCGGTCTCCCCGACGATCGCTGCCAGTGCCCGCACTGGGGGTACGTGATCAAGGGGAAGGTGACGTTTACCTACGCCGACGGCCACTCCGAGACGTACGAGGGGGGCGACGCGTACTACGCGCCGCCGGGTCACACGCCCGCGATCTTCGACGGCACCGAGCTCGTCGAGTTCCACCCCACGGACGAGCTGGCCAAGACGATGGAGGTCGTCGAGAGAAACATCGCGGCGGCCGGCGCTGCGTAGCCGCTCGTGGGGTCAGATCCCGTGGGGTCTGACCCCGGGCCTCCGGTTTCCTAGCTCGAGATGTCGGCGCAGGCGGGCGAGTCCTCCAAAGCTGTCTGGAGCTCCCCTTCCACGTCGGCATCCTCGAGCGCCTGGAACGTGGCCGAGAACGCCGCGCTCATGGCTGTGAGGGACGACGTGATCGAGCTGATGGCGCCCGGGATGCCGGTCAGGCCGGACACGCCCTGGACGGCGTCCTCGATCGTCGCGACCTCGCTCTCGAGCGTGCTCGAGAGCTCGTCGATGGAGTCCTTGACCGCCTCGCCCGACTCCGTCTCCGGCGCACCGAGTCCCCTCAGGCCGTCCACGAGATCCTCGGTTGCGGTCCTGGCGTCGTCCGCGGCATTTTCGAGCCCGTCCTTCGAGAGCGACGACAGGTCGCTGAACTGCTCGGTGACGCTCTGGATCGAGTCCGTCCACGAGGTGATCGCGGTACAGAAGCCGTCCGCCCACTCGTCGGTCGGGGAGGCGGAGGACGATTCGTCGCCTCCGCCGCAGCCCGCGGCGACGAGCGCGAGTGCGGCAACAGCGGTGGCGAGGAGTGTCCTTGTCATGCCCCAGAAGCTATCTCGTCCGAGCGGCCAAGACGGCCAGAACCGGAAGGAGCGTCCAGCACACGAGCTCGCGAATGCGTGCCGCGTGCGTCGCCCGTTCGTCGGTCGTGGCCAGGGTGACCTTCGTGTGTGAACCGAGGAGAGCCGCGCGCACGAGGGCTGAAGCACGCCGCCCGTGCCAGCCCGAGGTCACGAGGACCACCTCGTCCACTCCCAGCTTGCGCGCCGCCCGCGCGACACCCAACGCATTGCCGACGGTCGAGCGTGCGCTCCGGTCGAGGATGACCCTGTGTGCCGTCGCTTTCCACGCCTGAGCCATGAGATCGGCCTCTGCACGAGACGTTCTCCGCCGCGCCCAGCCAGAGAAGAGCACCGAGTCGTCCAGTTTGACCTCGTTCTCTGCGCGCGCGAGCCGCGCTGCGCACACGGGGTGCAGCGCGTCGCCTCTCCCGGTCGAGTATCCGAGCACCGCGACGAGGCGCCGCTCGCTCATCGTCGCCCCCGACGTCGGCGCCACGCGCCATAGAGGAAGAGCGTTCCTGCGACGGTGAGCACGAGCTTCACAGCCTTGCTTCCGCGCAGCTTCGACTCCCCGCCCGCGCGTTCGCGCATGTGAACGGGCACCTCGACGACGTGGAGCCCTTCCTCGCGCAGGCGGAGGAGCGACTCGACCTCCGGCGCGCCGCTCGAGTACGGCTTGGCGAGGGCCGGCATCGCCTCCCGATTCGCGGCGTACATGCCACTCGTCGCGTCGTGGAACGGCCGGCCAAGTGCGGCGCGCATCGCACGGCGGAGAACCGAGGTTCCGAGACGCCTGCTCCGCGAGGGCTCGTAGCGGTACGCCTCGTAGCCGTCTCCGGTGGCGAAGCGTGATCCGACGGCGACGTCGGCCTGTCCCTCCCGGACGATCTCGAGCAGCCGGGCGAGCTCCTCGACGGGGTGCTGCCCGTCGGCGTCGACCCGTCCGACGAACTCGTAGCCGTGCTCGTCCGCGAAGGCGTAGCCGGCGGCGATCCCTTCCTGCAGGCCACGGTTCTCGCCGAAGGAGAGAACTTCGGCCCCGTGAGTCTCGGCAACTGCGGCGGTCCCGTCCGTGGAGCCGTCGTCGACGACGAGGACGTGTGCGCTCGGAAGACGGGTGTGCAGCTCGTCGAG
>DATDOS010000090.1:0-9050 GCA_035293125.1 Gaiellaceae bacterium
CGAGGTTCCCGTACCGACACTGGGGCCGGACGAGGTCCTGATCCAGATCGAGGCGGCGAGCATCTGCGGCACCGACCTGCACATCCAGCGGTGGGACGAGTGGTCGTCCGAGCGCGTCCATCCACCCCTGACGCTCGGCCACGAGCTCTGCGGCACTGTCGTCGCCGTCGGAAGCAGCGTGCGCGACGTGGCGGAGGGCGAGTACGTCTCGGCCGAGAGCCACGTCACCTGCGGCACCTGCTTCCACTGCCGCACCGGGAAGGCGCACATGTGCGAGCGAACGCAGATCCTCGGTGTCGATCGCGACGGCGGCTTCGCCGACTTCGTCGC
The DNA here is from genome assembly GCA_035293125.1 of Gaiellaceae bacterium. Lineage (GTDB taxonomy): Bacteria > Actinomycetota > Thermoleophilia > Gaiellales > Gaiellaceae > GMQP-bins7. The sequence continues at coordinate 331 of DATDOS010000090.1, forward strand.
CGTCCCGGCCTCGGTCGTCTGGCGGAACGACCGCTCGAAGCTGCCGCCGGAGATCGCGTGCCTCCAGGAGCCGTTCGGGAACGCGGTCTTTGCGACCTCGACACAGGTTCTCGCGGGGCGGGCCGTCGCGGTTCTCGGTTGCGGGCCTGTCGGGCTCTTCGCGATCGCCATTGCGCGTGCGTTTGGGGCGGGTCGCCTGCTCGCATCCGATCACGTCCCGTTCCGGCTCGAGCTCGCGCGCAAGCTGGGCGCGGACGACGTCGTCAACGTGGGCGAGGTCGAGGACGTGCCTGCGTGGTTTGCCGAGCAGAACGAGGGCGTCGGGATGGGAGTCGTCTTCGAGATGTCGGGAGCGCTGCGAGCGATCGAGGACGCGTTCGCGATCGTGCGTCACGGGGGCAACGTCGTCCTCTTCGGGATTCCCGCACGACCGGCGACGATCGACATCGCCGAGTCGCTCATCTTCAAGAACCTCACGGTGAGCGCGGTCAACGGTCGGGAGATCTGGGAGACCTGGTACACGACGCGCTGGCTGCTCGAGCACGGCGTGGTCGACCTGCGACCGCTGATCACCGCCGAGCTGCCACTCGAGCGCTTCGAGGAGGCGTTCGCGCTGCTCGAGAGCGGTGAGGCGTGCAAGATCGTCCTGCGACCGAACGGAGCGACGGGATGAACGTAGTGCTGAACGAGCAGGTGGGAGGGGAGCTCGACGCGCTTCGCGAGGCGCGTACGTACAAGCGTTTCCTGACACTCGAGTCACCGCAGGGGCCTGTGGTCCGGATGGCGGGACGCGGCGAGGTCGTCGTCCTCTCCTCCAACAACTACCTCGGGCTTGCGTCCCATCCCGAGGTCGTTCGGGCCGGGATCGAAGGACTCGAGCGCTACGGCGCGGGGACGGCCTCGGTTCGCTTCATCTGCGGCACGTTCGAGCCCCATCACGAGCTCGAACGCGCCCTCGCAGACCTCTCGGGCACCGAGGCAGCGCTGAGCTACGTCTCGTGCTGGAACGCGAACGAGGCCGTGATCCCGAGCCTCACCGACGACACGACGGTCATCCTCACCGACGAGCTCAACCACGCGAGCCTGATCGACGCGATCCGGCTCTCGCGGCCCGCGAAGAAGGTCATCTACCCGCACTCGGACATGGGCGCGCTCCGCGACGGGCTCGCGTCGTCGCCGCGTGACGCGCGCAAGCTGATCGTCACCGACGGGGTCTTCTCGATGGAGGGAGACCTCGCGAGGCTGCCCGAGATCGCCGAGCTCGCCCGCGAGTTCGACGCGGTCGTGATCGTGGACGACTCGCACGGCGTGGGAGTCCTCGGGGAGACAGGACGCGGGACCGTGGAGCACTTCGGGCTTCTCGGCGAGGTGGACGTCATCACCGGAACGCTCGGGAAGGCGCTCGGCGGCGCCGCCGGCGGGTACGTCGCCTCGTCGGAGGAGGTGTGCGACCTCCTTGCGCAGCGGTCACGGCCGCAGCTCTTCTCGAACGCGCTCCCCCCGACCGTCGCCTGCAGCGCGCGCCGGGCCGTCGAGCTCATGCTCGAGCAACCCGAGCTTCTCGTGCGCCTGCGCGAGAGCACGCGGGCCTTCAGGGAGATGCTCGTCGAAGCCGGCTACCGGCCGCTCGACGGTGAGGCTGCGATCATCCCGATCATCGTGGGAGAGACAGCGGAGGCGATCGCGCTTTCCGAGCGGCTGCTCGAAGAGGGCGTCTTCGTGACCGGCTTCGGCTTCCCGGTCGTTCCGGAGGGGACGGCGCGTGTCCGTGTCCAGATGTCGGCCGCCCTCGAGCCCGAGCACCTCGAGCGCGCGATCGATGCGTTCAGGCGCGTCAGGCCGGCGTCGTGAGGCGCAGCTACTTCGTGAAGACGTAGTCGTTCGCCTTCGCCTGCGCGTGGCAGGAGGCGCAGAACTGGCCCTGCCCGATCACGCTGTAGCGCGAGCCCGAGAGCTGGTACTCGACGTACCGCCACCGACCGCTGATCTTCCGCATCACCGCGACTTGGTTGGGCATTCCCTGCTGGCCTGGCTGCGCGATCGACTTCACGATCACGGTGCCGTTCGGGTACCTCGCGCCCACCTTCTTCTTGCTCGCGTAGACGTTCTTGATTCCGCCGTGCGCACACGGCGGGCCGCACCTCGTGAACGGCTTCTTGTTGATTCGCGGCCACTTCTGGTAGCGGTCGGTGTACGACGGCAGGCCGGCGGCCGTTGTCGACGCGACAGCCACCACCACTGCTGATACGGCGACGGCAACGACGGCAACGATTGCGACGATCCTCCGGCGCATGGGTGGATCATGCCGGGGAGATCCGCTCGAATGAAGAGGCCGGGCGTGAAGCAATTCTTAAACAGTCCGCAGACTCCACGGGACCCTGGCCGGCCGGTGTGGGTTGCGCAGCTCACCCCTGTCGGGCGAGACTGTTCGGACGGAGGTGGTGGGTGAGCTCGGAGATCGCGACCGGCATCCCGGAGCGTGAGGTACCGCGTCCGCGTCCGCGGCCGGCCGCGCATCGGCGGCTGAAGGTGCGCACGGTTCAGATCCTCGGGCCAATCACGATGCTCGCCGGCTTCGTGTGGGCGATTGCACAGCCCTACCGCGTCGTCTTCATGCATGCGGATGGGAAAGGGCTGTACGACTACCTCGTCCAGCCGCCGCTCCTCGTCGTCGTCGTGGGGCTCGTGTACGCGATCGCAATCGCTCCCGGGCTCGTCGAGGATCTCGAAGCCGAGGAACATGGTCCCGCGAGCTGAGACCGCGCACTGGCTGGCCGGCTCGTTCGTGCTCCTGCTTGGCCTGGTTCTCGTATCCGAAGTGATCGTCGGTACGCCGGTCTTCCGGCGGCGGCCGTGGCGTGCCTACCTGTGGCCCTCGCTCGCCCTCGGCTCGGGCGTCCTCCTCTGGGTCATCACGATCTTCTCGACCTTTTCGACGATCCACCTGCTCGCCCACGCGCTCTGGGCGGAGGCCGCGATGATCGCGGGGGGCTTTCAGCTCGCCGTCGTGCGCGGCAAGCTGCGCAGCCCGAGCTGGTCGCTCGTGACAGCCGCGGCGCTGCTCGTCTCGGGTGCGGCGTTCCTCGTGCATGAGCCGAATCCGTGGCTCTACTCCCGCGCGGCCTTCCTCCACCACGCCATCGGCTGGATGCTCGTGGTCGCGGCGCTGTTCCCGATCGGCCACGCATTGCGTCCGAGGTGGCTCGTGTGGAGGACGGGCTTCGCGCTGACGTTCATCGTCCTCGCGCTCCTCCTCTTCGCGGACCGCGATGCAGCGCCCATCTTCGGCCGGTTCGGAGGTATCGCCGGAGGATGAGGCGTCCTCTCGTCGTTCTCGCAGCGCTCGCCTGCGCGCTCGTGGTTCCCGCTGTTGCGCACGGTCACGTCGTGCTCATGGGTGCGAGCCCCGAGGAGCAGTCCACCGTCGAGTCCGCCCCCTCGCAGATCGAGCTGCGCTTCAGCGAGCCGGTGCTGATCTCCGTGGATGCCGTCCGCGTTCTCGCGCGTGACGGAGGCGTACTGTCCGCGCCGGCGCGCTCTGCCGCGGGAGGCCGGGTGGTCATCGCTCCGGTTTCCGGGCTCGCTCGAGGCTCGGCGTACACGGTGCGCTGGCGCGTGAGTGGCCAGGACGGGCATTCACCTGCAGGGGTGTTCACGTTCGGTGTCGGTGTCACGGCTCCGCCGCCCACGGAGGCAGTCGGCGCAGGCGCGACGACGTGGAAGGACGATCTCTCGCGCTGGCTGTTCTTCGCGGCGCTCGCGCTCTTGATCGGTCCGCTCTCGCTTCGGCTGCTCGTTCTGCGTGGCCCTGTCCCTGAGCCCCTCGAGCGGCGATTTCATCTCGTGACGACGGTCGCGGCCCTTGCTGTGATCAACGTGGGGATCGCCGCCTTCGTCCTCCGGGCATCGAATGCGCTGCAGTTGCCGCTTCCAGACCTGCTCTACGGCGATCTCCAGCCGTTCGCCGAGAAGACCCGCTTCGGGATCGCGTTCCTCGCGCTGACGCTCGGCTTCGGGGTCGTGGCCACACTGCTCCTGTTCGCGTGGGTCAGCGACCTGCTCGTATTCCGTCCACCCGCGCTCGCGCTCGCGTTGGTTCTGGCATCCGGTATCTCGCTCTCCGGCCACCAGGCGACCGAGCCGAACTCGACGAAGGTGTCGGAGCTCGCGGACTGGCTCCATCTCGTCTCGGCCGCCGTTTGGGTGGGGGGACTATTCGCGCTCGCGTTCCTCGTCTGGCCGAGCGCTCCGGCGCTGCGCGCCCGCGCGTTCCTCGGCTTCTCCCGACTGGCTGTCGGGCTCGTCGCCGTGATGGTGCTCGCCGGGGCGTACCTCGCCCTCGTCCGGCTACCCGCGCTCGCGGACGTGTGGGAGACGGACTACGGCCTCGTGCTGCTTCTGAAGCTCACCGTGGTCGGGCTCGCGCTCTCCTGGGGCGGAGTCCACCACTTCCTGGTCCGGCCGCGCCTCGAGGCGGGCGAGCAGCCACGCGTGCGCCCCAGTCTCGTCGGCGAGACGTTCGTGGCGCTGGCAGTGCTCCTCGCGGCGGCCGTGCTCACGAACGCGACGCCGCCTCCGGTCCAGTCCGGGCCGAGCGCGGCTCGGTCTGGCCGGTAGAACTGCATCCATGGGGATGGGTCACGAGCACGGTGCAGGCACGGCGAACCGCCATGCGCTCGTACTCGCCCTTGCGATAACCGCAAGCTTCACCGTCGTCGAGGTCGTCGGCGGGATCCTGACCGGGAGCCTCGCGGTTCTTGCAGACGCGGTGCACATGCTGTCGGACAACGTTTCGATTGCCCTCGCTCTCGTGGCAGTCTGGCTGGCCGCGAAGCCGGCGACGCCCGAACGGACCTTCGGCTACAAGCGGGCAGAGGTGCTCGCCGCGCTCGCGAACGGGGTCACGCTCGTCGCGCTCGCGATCTGGATCTTCTTCGCGGCGTCTCTGCGTCTCGAGGACCCCCCGGACGTCCTCGGTGGCTGGATGCTCGTCATCGCCATCGTCGGGATCGGAGCCAACGTCGCCGCGGGGGCGATCCTGCATCGCGCGCGCCGCCACAGCCTGAACGTCGAGGCTGCCTTTCGGCACGTGTTCGCCGATCTCCTCGGCTCTCTCGGCGTTGCGGCCGCGGCCGTGATCATCCTCGCGACCGGTTGGCTCGCGGCGGACCCGCTCGTGAGCATCCTCATCGGCGTGCTCGTCCTCGGAAGCTCGTGGTCGATCCTCCGCGATGCGACCACGATCCTGCTCGAGGCAGCGCCGAAGGGCATCGAGACCCGCGCGGTGGGCGCGAGGCTTGCCTCCGCCCCCGGCGTGGTCGAGGTCCACGATCTCCACATCTGGACGATCACGTCCGGCTTTCCCGCGCTCTCGGCGCATGTGCTCGTGGGTCGCGGGGAGGACTGCCATCTGCGGCGTCGCGAGCTCGAGCGTCTTCTCGGCGACGAGTTCGGTATCGAGCACACGACGCTTCAGGTCGACCATGTCGGGGAAGCCGGCCTCGTCGAGCTCAGCCGCTTCGGCAAGATGGGATCGTGAGCGCACCCGAGCTCTCCGTCGTCGCTCGGCCGTCTCGGGCCGATCCCAGTGCCGAGTGGCTCAGAGCTGCGCGCCGCGCCCGAACTCTCTCGTGGATCTCGCTCGCCTGGATGGGGGTCGAGGGCGCGATCGCTGTCACTGCCGGCATCCTGGCCGGCTCGATCGCGCTGGTCGCGTTCGGGCTCGACTCGGCCATCGAAGGCTTCGCCAGCCTCGTCATCGTCTGGCGCTTCACCGGGCGGCGACTGCACTCCGAGAGCGCCGAGCGGCGCGCCCAGAAGCTCGTCGCGATCCAGTTCTTCCTGCTCGCCCCCTACGTGACGGTGGAGGCGCTCCACAACCTCGCCACGGGTGAGCGACCCGAGACGAGCTGGCTCGGAATGGCGCTCGTGACGACAAGCCTCGTGGGCATGCCGCTTCTCGGCGTTGCGAAGCGCCGTCTTGCCGACACTCTCGGCTCAGTCGCAACTCGCGGAGAGGGAACGCAGAACCTGCTCTGCGCGTACCTGGCCGGAGCTGTCCTCGTCGGGCTGGTGGGCAATGCGCTCTTCGGTCTCTGGTGGCTCGATCCGGTCGCCGCGCTCGTCGTGGCCGGGGTTGCGGTCCGGGAAGGAGTCCAGAGCTGGCGCGGCGAGGGCTGCGCGGACTGCTGCTGAAGCGAGTCTGCTAGGGAACGAGGACTGCGGCGCCGCGGAGCGCGCCTTGCCGGAGCCGGTCGAGTGCCTCGTTCGCCTGCTCGAGCCGGAACGTCTCGACCTCGGTGTGCACGGGCACGGTCGGAGCGAGCGCGAGGAACTCTTCGCCGTCGGCCCGGGTCAGGTTGGCGACCGAACGGATCACCCGCTCGCCCCAGAGGAGCTCGTACGGGAACGACGGGATGTCGCTCATGTGGATTCCGGCGCACACGACCGCGCCGCCCTTTCGCACGTGGCGGAGCGCGGCCGGAACGAGCTCGCCTGCGGGCGCGAAGACGATTACGGCGTCGAGCTCTTCCGGCGGCCCGGCGGCCGCGTCGCCGGCCCAGGCCGCGCCGAGCGAGCGGGCGAACTCCTGGGTCTCGGCGTCGCCCTTGCGAGTTCCGGCGAACACGCGCCGTCCTTGGGCCACGGCGACCTGACAGACGATGTGCGCGGACGCTCCGAAGCCGTACAGGCCGATCGCCTCACTGTCACCAGCGAGGCGCAGGGAGCGATATCCGATCAGTCCTGCGCAGAGAAGTGGTGCCGCCTGCTCGTCGGCATAACCCTCCGGAAGCGCGAAGCAGTAGCGCTCGTCCGCGACCGCGAGCTCCGCGTATCCGCCGTCGATGTCGTAGCCGGTGAAGCGGGCACGGTCGCAGAGGTTCTCGCTGCCTGTGAGGCAGTAGCGGCACTCCCCGCACGTCCAGCCGAGCCACGGGACCCCGACACGCGTGCCGGGCTCGAATCGCGAGCTGTCATCGAGCACCTCGCCCACGATCTGATGGCCTGGAACGAGCGGGAGCTTCGGTTGCGCGAGGTCGCCGTCCACGATGTGGAGGTCGGTTCGGCAGACGCCGCAGGCCCGCACCCGAAGCAGGATCTGCCGGGGCCCCGGCTCGGGGTCGGAGAGATCCGCGAGGCGGAGCGGCGTGCGCCCCGCGTCGAGCACCATCGCCCTCATTGGGTTGCAGCTTGCAGCAAGCGGGCTTCCCCAGTCAGGCGAAGACCCGCCGGCCCGCGAGAATCACGAAGATCCCGACGAGAACGATGCCGGCGCCGATCACGTCGAAGGCGTCGGGACGCCGACCGTCGACGAACCATCCCCAGAGCGTGGCACCGATGAGGAACACGCCTGCGTAGGCGGCGTAGACCCGTCCGTAGCGATCCTCGGGCTGGTAAGTCTGGACGACCGCGTAGGCGAAGAGCGCCGACAGGCCGACGACCGCGAGGAGCGCAGTCGCGTCCTCGCGAAGCCAGCGCCAGACCGCGTACGTCCCTCCGAGCTCGGCGAGCACGGCGACGAGGAAGATGCCAACGGTTCGGAGCGCCGTCATCGGAGGCCCGTGTCGTCTTCGCCGGACCGTGTACGCGTTCCTTCCGGGGTCGTGCGACGACTGATGAACGATTGTGCATATGATCCTATGATGAGCCATGGCGTGAGCGGTAGTGCGAGGCGTGGCCTGCTGGATGCCGAGACGGCACGTCAGGTGGCGGAGACGATGCAGGCACTCGCGGCGGGAAGCCGGGTCCGCATCCTCGCCCGGCTGCACGAGTCGCCCTGCCCGGTCGGCGAGCTTGCCGAGGCAGTCGGCATGGAGCAGTCCGCCGTGTCGCATCAGCTGCGACTCCTCCGGCATCTCGGGCTCGTCGTGGGCGAACGCGTCGGCAGACGAACCGTGTATGCGTTGCACGACCCGCACGTGGGCGACCTGCTCGAGCAGGCCGTCTTCCACGTCCAGCATGTGCGTCTCGGGCTCGCGGCGCGGTCGCTCGATCTCCCGGAGGCGTCGTGAGCCCGCACGCGCACGGCGACCACGAGCACGACCACGACCACCACGGTCATGGTCATCACCACGGAGGGCACGGCCATTCCCACGGACTCGTGGACCGGTCGATCATGCGTTCTCGAGCGGGCCTCCGCGCCGTGGGGTGGAGTCTCGCGATCCTCGGCGCCACGGCCCTAGTTCAAGTCGCGATCTTCGTCGTCACGGGATCGGTCGCGCTCCTCGCCGACCTCATCCACAACTTCGGCGACGCCGCGACGGCGATTCCCGTCGGCATCGCGTTCTTCATGCGCTCGTTCCGGGCCGAGAGGATCGCCGGCCTGTTCGTCGTCCTCGCCATCTTCGTCTCCGCCTGCGTCGCGCTCTACGAGACGATCCTTCGCTTCATCGACCCGCAGCCGCTCACCCATCTCGGCGCCCTGGCAGCCGCCGGGGTGGTCGGCTTCCTCGGGAAAGAGCTCGCAGCCCAGGTACGACTACGCGCCGGGCGCAGGCTTGCGAGCCCGGCGCTGATCGCGGACGGCAACCACGCCCGCGTCGACGGCCTCGTCTCGCTGGGCGTCGTGGTGAGCGCGGTCGGTGTCGCACTCGGCGCGGAGCTCGCAGACCCGATCGTGGGCCTCGCGATCACGCTCGTGATCCTGAAGATCACTTGGGACTCATGGCGAACGGTGCGCGACACCGAGCCCGGCGATTCGAGCCATCTTCACGAGCACT
>DATDOS010000091.1:0-6632 GCA_035293125.1 Gaiellaceae bacterium
CAGCGCGCCGCAGCCGCCGCGCCCGATTGGTCGAGCGGGACCCGGATCGGCGACGCGCTCAAGACGTTCAACGACCGGCACGGTCGCCGCGGCATGGCCCGTGGCGCCGTGATAGTGATCCTCTCTGACGGCTGGGAGCGCGGCGACCCGATGCTCGTGGGGCGCGAGATGGGGCGCCTCGGGCGCCTGGCCCACCGGATCGTGTGGGTCAATCCGCGGGTCAGTGCCAGCGCCTTCTCCGTGCAGTCCGGCGGCATGGTGGCGGCGCTGCCGCACTGCGACGCGCTCGTGAGCGGCCACAGCTTCCAGGCCCTCGGTGAGGTCGCCGAAGCGATCGGGATGGATTCGTGGGGTCACCGGAGCTCGCCGACAGCGGATTGGAAGCCCCCGCCGGGAATCGAGGCCGGGGAGGACGAGTCGTGGGCCAGCGCGACCCCGGTCCCGGGCAGCTCGGTCGGGATGCCCAGCGGGCACGGCCCGAGCAGGGGCAACACCACCCCGGGGTGGGTGACCGATGAGACGGCTGATGATCCACGGCCCAGTCGAAATGGAGTTGTCGAGAGATGACCGAGACCCCGCCGACCAAGACGTGCATCTACCCGGGATGCGAGCGACCCGCGGTGCCTCCGCACCCGATGGGCGGACCCCAGCCCTCCTTCTGCGACTTGGAAGAGCACAACGCGCTGACTGTCCACCAGGAGCGCCAGCGCCTCGCGAACGAAAGCTCACCCGGCGTACCCGAGGACGAGCGATGATCAGCGATCCACCAACCAAGAGGAGATGCAGCGATGGCTAACGAGGCTTACCGAGCAGTCTTTCTCCGCGTGCATCCGACCGGCAAGATGGTGCTCAGCCTGACCACCGAGTCCGAAGGGAAGGAGGCCGAGTACGCTCAGCTCGTCGCCGACGAGCTCGGTATCCCTGCGCTGGACGTCAAGGTCGTTCCCGCGGACACCGACCGGTTCGGTGTAGGTCACGGCTACAACACCAGCCCGACCGAGGGCACCTCGGCGGCTATCGTCAGCGCCGCGGGGAAGATTCGCGCCAAGGCGCAGCTGCTCGCGGGCGCAGCGTTGGGAACCTCACCGGAGACCCTGAAGTGGCTCAACGGGGCGTGGGTCGGCGCGGACGCAAGCGACCCGACGCAGGTCAAGACGCTCGAGGAGATCGCCCTCTACGCGCACGGCACCGGCGCCCTGCCGCCGGGGGTCGAGGGCGGACTCGACGCTCAGACCGTCTACAGCGACTGATCAGAACCGCTGCAGCGGCAGGTACGCGACCTCGGTTCCGGCCGGCAGCTCGCCGGCACCCGGCTAGCACGTCGATCGACAGCTCGGACGGTGAAGGACTCTCTCTTGGCTGCCTAGTCCTGCTCCCGCCCCACGCCGTGCGTGCGGACGAACAGGAAGATGAAGAACGACGCCACGAGCGCGAGAGTCACCGCGGTACCGTGGGACACACCGACGGCGGCCATGCCGAACCAGAGGTAGAGGAAGAAGACCAGCGCCCAGAGGAAGCTCGAGACGCCGGGATCGATGATCGGTGCGCCGAGGTGCGCCCCTGCCTCGAAGGCGTCAGGCCAGTCAGGCTCCTCGGCCACGCGCCCTCGATCAGCTCCACGGGAGGATGCCTCGATCACGACCTCGACCTCGTCGCCGACCTTCAAGGCTCCGAACAGCGTCGAGTAGGGCGTGATTCCCCAGTCGGTCTGCTTGACGACGGTGCTGCCGCTGAGCTTGCCGTCATCGCCGACCATGAGGTCGAACTCGATCGGACGGACATTGCCGACCAGCGTCAGCTCGCCCTGCACTCTGATCCGGCTACCGTCGGCGGCGGTCAGCACCGCAGTCGAACGGAACTCGATGTCCATCCGCTGCAAGACCTCGTCGTCGATCGTCTCCTGGATGCTCGCCTTGTCGTCGTCGCCGAGCGGCTGCATCCCCCCGATGCCGTCACGCACACGAAGAGACGTGGCGTCTGCGACGAACACGACGCTGGTCTGAGCAGGATCCTCGCCGACCTCGAGCGTCGCCTGCCAGGCGGTCACGTGAATCAGGAGGTTGTGTCCGGCCGCCGCCGCGGCACCGGTGCGCGTCGTCATCACCCACAGTGCCGCGTTCTCGGGCCCGAACGTGTGCGTGCCTGCCGGGATCGACACGCGCGGAGCCTAGAGGAACTCCCCTGATCCACGTGAAAGCGAAGACTCTAAGATGCTCCGACAACGACCTGTCAGCGAACGATAGGGAGATGGCAATCGCCCACTCCACTATCGATGAGGAGAATGCATCGTGGCTGTAGAACTGGATCATTCGTTCTCCACGGCAAAGCCGATCGACGAGAGCTACGCGGCGATCCTCGACCTCGAGCGCCTCGTGCCGTGCGTCGAGGGAGGCAACGTGCTCGAGAAGACCGGGCCGGACTCCGTCAGGGCCGAGATCAAGGTCAAGCTGGGAGCGATGTCGATGAGCTTCACCGGCACCGTGGAGATCGTCGAGCAGGACGCCGCGGCCCATCGCATGGTGATGAGCGTCAAGTCCAGGGAGGCCGGCGGTCAGGGGCACGCGAACGCCAACGTCGCAATCGCGCTCTCAGACGGGGGAGGGACGATCCACACCAACGCGCAGATCACGGGCACGGCCGCGTCGATGGGCGAGGGAGTCGTCGCCGGTGTGCTGGATGCGTTGATCAAGGACTTCGCCGGAAAGCTCGCCGAGATCTGAGTCGCCAACGTGCGCGGAGCCATCTTCGAACCGATCGGTCACTAGATCGATGGCGACCATCAGGATGCGACAGATACGCGAAGGCGAGGTGCCGTTCGACGGCGGGACTGCAATCCAGGACGACGTCGACAGACCCGTCTTCCATGGCAACGGCCCGGACGATTACGTCTGCGTCGTGTGCGGCAACGTTCTTGCCGTGGCGATGAATCCGGTGCAGATGACGAAGAAGGTCCGGGTCCGCTGCGCACGGTGCTCGACGGTCAACGTCGCGGTGATCGACGGATACGAAGCGCACTCAGGAGGACCGAAGCGTCAGCAGTGACGCCCGGTGGCGGTGGTAGGCCGCCACCCCGTCGCCGTCCACGGCCGCGATCCGAACGAGCGGCGGGTGGCCCATGGCTGGAGTGGCGAGGTCACGCAGCGCATCGTGGTATGCCCGTTCCCGCTGCACCCCGCCGAATCCAAATCCCTTGGCGGCCAGGCCGCTCGCGAGGGCGTCGGTCCTCGAGCACCAGGTGCGGCACAGCTGCTTGTGCTCGTCGAGATCGAACCCCACGGTCACATCGGGTGGATAGAGCTCGAGGGTGGTCAGGCGGAACGAGGTGAAGTGAAGCGACTCGTCGACCTCGATCACGGTTCCCGTCGGCTCGTGCATCAGATCCACAGGGAGCAGCAGGTTTTCGCGCGACGCGTGCAGGACCGAGACGTCGCCTTTGAGGCGAGCGTAGATCGCGCCGAGCGTCTCGAGCGCCGCCGTCACCGGCCCGACGAGCGCCGGATCGCGTCGGACTTTCGCGACGCGTTCGAGCCCGACGTGGCCCTGCTCGCACAGCCAGTCGAACGATTGACTCCCGAGCACGATCCCGTCCTTTGCCGCCGCCTGCGCGAAAGCCAAGTGAACGTCGCCCGGCGCCACCGGACGATCCTAGCCACCGCTCTGCTCGGTACGGTCGTGCTCACGAGCGCCATCGAACTGGAAGGCGAAGGTCTCGGTCAAGCTCGGCCCGATCGCGCTTCAGTTCGCCGCGGACATCGCCCGAACGGGAAGTTCGCGGACTGTCTCCAGAAGCAGCTCGTCGGCTTCCGAGGAAGAGGCCCAGGCCGCGGTGGGGCAGGCCGCACGGCCAGTTTCGGGCCTGTCGCTCGGCGCGAGCGCGATGTTCCGTTCGATTGGAAGGTTCTTCAAGAGGGCTCTTCGGCCGCAGCGGCAGCTAGCGAGCCCGCGCGCACGGTCACATTCGAGGCGCCTCACGAGGCTTCGGAGGTCGCCTCCCGCCGGTAGAGCAAGATCTCCCGCACGATCGCGATCAGCGACCCCGCGACGGGGATCGCGACCAGTGCGCCGAGGATGCCGGCGAGCTGGGCGCCGATCAGCACGGCACAGAGCACCGCGAGCGGTGACAGCTGCACCGTCCTCCCGTAGACGAGCGGCTGCAGAACGTGGTTCTCGAGCTGTTGGTAGGCGACGAAGAAGCCGATCACGATGAGCCAGCGGATCCAGTCCGTCTCGATGAAGATGATCGTCGAGACGAAGATGGCGGCAAGGGTCGCTCCCGCCAGGGGAATGAGATCGAGAATGGCGACGAGCAGGCCGAGCGCGACCGCGTACTCGCTGCCGACCGCGAACAGGACGATCGCGGAGGTCGTCCCGGCGACGAGGCTGATGAGCAGGTTCCCCGTCACGTAGCCCGAGATCGTCCGGTAGATGTCCCGCCCGACCCGCTCGTAGCGGACGCGCGCGCCTTCGGGAAGAAGGCCGAGCAGCCCCGTGATCGTCCGCGGGCCCTCGAGGAGCATGAAGTAGGTGAGGAAGATGATCGTGATCACGCCGACGACGGCGGTCACGACGCTCCGCACGATCTCGAGCACGGGCTCGCTCAGGCCGAGGACACCCGCGGCGCCCTGCTCCTCGATCGCCTCCCGAATGCGATCGACGATCTGGTACTCGTCCTGGAGGAAGCCGAGCGGGCCGCGACCGGCCGTGAGGTCGTCTATGAAGTCGGGCACCGCGTCGACGAAGTCGCTCACCTGCGCGACGAGGGGCGGGATGACGAGGAACCCGAGGGCCGTGACGACGAGGAGCGCGAGAGAGAAGACGAGAGTCGCCGCCCAGCCACGCCGCATGCCTCTCCGCTCGAACGCCTCGACGGCAGGGTTGAGCGCGGCAGCGAGCAGGACCGCGATCAGGATCCACGTGAGGACGTGCCAGGCGAGATAGCCGAACACGAGGATGAGCCCCACGAGCACGGTGATCCCGAGGACGACGAGGATCGTCTTCGGGCGAACGGTGACCACGCGCACCTCGGGTGCAGCCATCGCCCGAGTGTTCGGTGCGGCGCCGGGACTTCCTGGCACCGCTCGGAGCGGGAGCGGACTACACCGCGACCGTCGGGAGCCCGGCGAGCGCCATCGCGACCTCTTCCTCCGAGTACGCGTGGTCTTCGAGCTTGCCGGCGAAGTAGTCGATGTACGCGCCCATGTCGAAGTGGCCGTGCCCGCAGAGGTTGAAGAGGATCGCCTGCGAGACGCCCTCGTCGCGGCAGCGAACGGCCTCGTCGATCACCGCCTTGACCGCGTGATTCGCCTCCGGCGCGGGGAGGATCCCCTCGACGCGAGCGAACTCGACGCCGGCCGCGAACACCTCGGTCTGCGTGTAGGCGCGCGCCTCGATCAGCCCGAGCTCCTTGAGATGGCTGACCATCGGCGCCATCCCGTGGTATCGGAGGCCGCCCGCGTGGAACGGCGGTGGGATGAACGTCGAGCCGAGGGTGTGCATCTTCACGAGCGGAGTCAGGTGGCCGGTGTCGCCGAAGTCGAACGCGTACAGCCCCTTCGTCAGGCTCGGGCAGGCGGCCGGCTCGACCGCGATCACGCGAATCCGAGCTTCCTCGCGGAGCGCGCGGCCGATGAACGGGAACGAGAGGCCGGAGAAGTTCGACCCCCCGCCGGTGCAGCCGATGAGGACGTCCGGGTAGTCCTGCGCCTCGTCCATCTGGATCTGCGCCTCCTCGCCGATCACCGTCTGGTGCATGAGGACGTGGTTGAGCACGGATCCGAGCGAGTACTTGGTGTCCTCCCGCGGGGCAGCTGACTCGACGGCCTCGGAGATCGCTATCCCGAGGCTCCCCGGGGAGTCCGGGTGCTCGGCGAGGATCGCACGGCCGGCGTTGGTCTCCTCGGACGGGCTCGCGACGACGCGACCGCCGAACGCCTCGATCAGCCCGCGCCGGTACGGCTTCTGGTCGTAGGAGATCTTGACCATGTAGACGTCCACCTCGAGGCCGAAGATCCCACCTGCGAAGGCGAGCGCCGAGCCCCACTGGCCCGCACCCGTCTCTGTCGTGAGGCGCGTGACGCCTTCCTGCTTGTTGTAGTAGGCCTGTGCGACTGCCGTGTTCGGCTTGTGCGACCCGGTCGGAGAGACGCCCTCGTACTTGTAGTAGATGCGCGCCGGCGTTCCGAGCGCCTTCTCGAGGCGGCGGGCCCGGTAGAGCGGAGTCGGCCTCCACTGCCGGTAGATCGACCGCACCTCCTCGGGAATGGCGATGAAACGGTCGGTGGAGACCTCCTGCAGGATGATCTGCATCGGGAAGAGCGGAGCGAGGTCGTCGGGGCCGACCGGCTGCCCGGTCCCGGGATGCAACACCGGCGGGAGCGGCTCGGGGAGATCGGCGGCGAGGTTGTACCAAGCCTCGGGCAGACGGCTCTCGTCGAGGACGTACTTGACCGTGTCGCTCATCGTGCTCTCCCCTCTCTCAGGACGGTGGGTCCCGTGAGTCTGGCCGACGCCGCCCGGTGGGGCAAGCGGTAGGCTCGCGCCGATGGGGGTGCTCACGACGCAGGTCTCTCGAGACGAGGCGTTCGAGGCGCGAAGAACGCGGATGGAAGCCCTCGTCGCCGAGCTACGCGAGC
>DATDOS010000092.1:0-2692 GCA_035293125.1 Gaiellaceae bacterium
CGCCACCCCAGGGGTACCAGTCGACCGGGTTCTCGGCGTGCTGGAGGAGATACGGGCTCGTCGCCCCCGCGAGGCGGTTCACGCCGTGAGCGTACGCGTCGACGCCGTGGTCGACGGAAACGCGTGCGCCGCGGCCGCGAAGGGGCCGCCTTCAGGGACGGCGCGGAGCGCCTTGTCCGCGGAGCGGACCAGTGGAGGGGGTTTGGGGGAAGGCGCGGAGCGCCTTGTCCGCGCAGCGGACCAGTGGAGGGGGTTTGGGGGAACCGGGAGGTTCCCCCAGCATCAACCGGAACGTTCCCCCGGCATCAACCAGCGAGTCAATCAGCGCGAGCGATTCCCGCATTGCGGCCGGCACCGCGGCCGCGAAGCGGCCGCCTTCAGGGATCTTCGCGCGAGCGGGATCTGCGCGAGCGGATTCCATGCCTCAAGGAGCCCCGCGGCCGCGAAGCGGCCGCCTTCAGGGATCTTCGCGCGGCCTGGAATCCGCGCGAGCGGATTCCAGAGCTCGCGCACAAGGCAGGGTAACGCGCCGTCCCGTCTAACAAATCGTTTACTCTGCCCACACCACTGGATCACCTCAAGCCGGGAGACTCCCTCGAAGCTGCGCTTCCGGCCGCGCCCGTGAGACCTCCGTCCTTGAACACACACCACTCCGTTCGCGTATTCACCGCGCTGCTCGCCCTGCTCGTGAGCGCGTTCGTCGCGCTCTCGCTCTCGGGGCCCGCGGCTGCAGCGACGCCCTGCGGAGAGAAGGTCCTTGCGGACTGGTTCGACAACGGGCGCATCGACCGCCTCTATCCCCTGCACTGCTACGAGGAGGCGATCGACGCGATCCCGGACGACATCCGCGACTACGCGGACGCCGAGGAGGTCATCTCGCGTGCACTCCAGAGCGCGCTTCGCGGAAAGATCGACAAGGGCGGGTGCGACCCCAGCCCCGACGGATCGAAGAACGACTGCGTGGGCGGCTCAGGTGGCTCCGGCGGGACGGGTGGCTCCGGCGGAACGGGTGGCTCCGGAGGCTCGAGCGGCGGCTCCGGCGGCGGTAACCCACAAGCAGCGCCAGAAGTCGACACATCGGGGCCGTCGTCCGTACCCGTGCCACTGCTCGTCCTCGGCGGGCTGTCGCTCGCCCTTCTTGCGGCGGGCTGTCTCGGCTACCTCTCGCGCCGCCGTCAGGCCGCGCACGCCGACGATCTCGGCGACGACGACACGCTCGTCTAGAGCGGGGTAGCTCAACAACGGCGGGCGACCCGCCGCGGTAGAATGTGCCCTCTCATGCTTTTTGTCCATTTTGCAGGGATTTCTTCTCCATCCCGTACCGTCCGGCCCGCGTCCTACCATCCCGAGTCCGCTCGTATGACGAACATCGCTCACCCGGGCGGGAAGATGTGATGTCGAACTCGGCTCGGGAGGAAACGATGGCAACCGCGGAGCAGGCGCAGGTCACGGGACAGGCGGTCGAGGACGAGATCGTGAACACGGTCGTCCACGCGGAGGCGAGCGTCGCCCCGCGCCGCTACTTCACGA
The DNA here is from genome assembly GCA_035293125.1 of Gaiellaceae bacterium. Classification (GTDB taxonomy): domain Bacteria; phylum Actinomycetota; class Thermoleophilia; order Gaiellales; family Gaiellaceae; genus GMQP-bins7. Next base: position 1,531 of record DATDOS010000092.1, read on the forward strand.
TCCCGGGCCGCGACCCGTTCGACGAGATCGAGTGGGAGCTCCGCCACGCGCACATCCCGGGCAAGGACGGTCCCGCCTTCGAGCAGAAGGACGTCGAGTTCCCGAAGTTCTGGTCGCAGACGGCGACGAACATCGTCTCCCAGAAGTACTTCCGCGGCCGCATGGCCTCCCCCGAGCGCGAGCGCTCCGTGAAGCAGATGGTCGGCCGCGTCGTCGACACGATCGGCGGCTGGGGCCGCGAGGGCGGCTACTTCGCCACCGACGAGGAGGCCGACACCTTCGAGGCCGAGCTGAAGGCGATCCTGGTGAAGCAGTACGCGTCCTTCAACTCCCCGGTCTGGTTCAACGTCGGCTTCGAGGCGAAGCCGCAATGTTCCGCGTGCATGCCGTATCACCAGATGGTCTCCACGCCCGAAGGGATGGTTCCCATCGGGCGACTCGTCGAGGATGAGCAGGTCGGGCGCGAGGTCTACGACGCCAGCGGAACTACGCGCATCGTCGCGGTCAAGGACAACGGTCGAAAGCCTGTCTATCGCGTGACGTTGGCAAGCGGTGAGTCCATCGAAGCGACGCCCGATCACGTCGTAAAGGCGATACGCGACGGGAGCACCGGGACCGAGTGGCTGCGTGTCGACCAACTCGACCTCGGCACGAGGATGCTCCGGTTCCCGCTGAGAGTCGTCGAGGTCGCCCTCGCCGGGGCAAGCGGCTCAGACATCGGTCGGCACCTCGAGTGGGATGGCTGCTTTAGCGAGGAGGCAATCGTTGCCATCGAGCCACTCGGAGTGCAGGACGTCTACGACATCCAGACAGAGTCAGGCGAATTCCTGGCGAACAACATCGCAGTGCACAACTGCTTCATCCTCTCGATCGAGGACTCGATGGAGTCGATCCTCGACTGGATCCGCCGCGAGGGAGTCATCTTCCGTGGCGGCTCTGGTTCCGGGGTCAACCTCTCGCGCCTGCGCTCCTCGAAGGAGCAGCTCTCGAAGGGCGGCTACGCGTCAGGACCCGTCTCCTTCATGCGCGGCGCCGACGCGTCCGCCGGCACGATCAAGTCCGGCGGAAAGACCCGCAGAGCGGCAAAAATGGTGGTGCTCGACGTCGACCACCCGGACATCGAGGAGTTCATCTGGTGCAAGGCCAAGGAGGAGCGTAAGGC
>DATDOS010000093.1:0-2201 GCA_035293125.1 Gaiellaceae bacterium
CGCACGCCCGTGCGTCAGCGACCAGCGCGAACGCGACCCCCGCGACGACGGCAAGGGAGATGACCGCGCCAAAGATGCGCAAGTTACAAGGTGTTACTTGGCGGGGGGAATCGGAGTCCCGGCTTGGTGTCGAGCGAGGAACGCGCAAGTTACAACTTGCAACTTGGGGCTAGGCCTCGATGAGCAGGGCGTCGCCCTGGCCGCCGCCGGAGCAGATCGCCGCGAGGCCGAGCCCGCCACCCTCGCGCCGAAGCTCGTGCACCATCGTCGAGACGATGCGGCCGCCGGAAGCCCCGATCGGGTGCCCGAGCGCCACGGCGCCCCCGTTGACGTTCACGATCTCCTCGTCCGCGCCAAGCATTCGCGTCGAGTTCTTGGCGACGGACGCAAACGCCTCGTTGATCTCGATGCGCTTCACGTCGCCGATCGTCTTCCCGGCCGCCGAGAGCGCCTGCTCTCCTGCCCGCGCGGGCGTCCGTGCGAGGTAGGCGTAGTCGTCGGCGACGTAGCCCTGGGCGAGGATCGTCGCCAACGGCTCGAGGCCGCGACGGCGCGCGAACTCCTCGGAGCAGACGATCACGCACGACGCCCCGTCGTTGACACCCGGCGCGTTCCCCGCCGTCGTCGTTCCTTCGGGGTCGAACACCGGTTCCAGCGATGCGAGCTTCTCGAGCGTCGTGTCGCGGCGGATGCTCTCGTCCGCGATGACGTCCCCGACCGGGACGATCTCGTCCTCGAAGCGTCCGGCATCCTGTGCGTCCGCGGCCCGCTGGTGAGACCGGTATGCCCATTCGTCCTGCTCCTCACGCGAGATCCCGAGCTCCCGCGAGACCTTCGACGCCTGCTGCACCATGTGCAGCCCGTCGAAGGTCGAGGTGAGCCCGTCGAAGACCATGTGGTCGACCACCTCGCCGTTGCCGAGCCGGTATCCGAACCGCGCCTTCGGGAGCAGGTACGGGGCGTTCGACATCGACTCCATGCCACCGGTGACGACGAGCTCGTGCCCGCCGGCCCGAATCATCAGATCTGCGATCTCGATCGCCCTGATCGACGAGGCGCACACCTTGTTGATCGTGTCCGAGGGAACCTCCTTGGGGATCCCCGCGCCGACCGCCGCCTGGCGTGCCGGCGCCTGGCCCGCACCGGCCTGCAACACCTGACCCATGATCACGTATTCGACTTCGGCGGGATCGACGCCCGCGCGGTCGAGTGCAGCGCGGATGGCGAGCGAGCCGAGCTCGGTCGCGCGGAGGTGCGCGAGCCCGCCGCCGAGGCGCCCGAAAGGCGTGCGAACGGCGGCGACGATGACCGGCCTGGACACAGAGCCAGCCTAACGACTGACGGGGGTCAGGTCCCGATGCGCGTGCTCATGGCCGACAGCTGGTCAATCCGCGCCAGTCGCTAGGATGGTCGCACCGTGGCCGTCGCGGTGGAGCAGGCACCGTACATCGTTCTCGACGACGACTATCGGATCGTCGAGGTGGGTCCGGCTGCCGAGGCTGCCTTCGGACCGCTTCTCCAGGAGCCGAACGTCAGGACTCTCGCGACACTGGCAGCGAGTCTGCGCCGGATCGAGGCCGAGCTAGTTGGTCGAGCGCCCGAGCAACTCGATCCACCAGCTCCCGCGTCTCTGCAAGCTCCTCCCTGAGCGCGGCGAGCTCGACCGCGTGCGCTGTCGCGGCATCCGGCTTGCGGACGAGATCGCTCACGGTCGTCTCGGTGAGCTCCGCGACGCGTCGTAGTCGCGGGAGCGACGGGGTCGTGACTCCTCGCTCCCAGCGTGAGACGGTGATCGACTCGACCTCCAGCGCCTCGGCGAGCTGTTTCTGGGTCAGCCCAGCGCTACGCCGCGCTGCGCGCAGTCTCCCCCCCACTCCGCAGCTGTCGTGGGTTGCCACGCTAAGTGAGCTTCATATCACACGCGCCGGTCGGCCGCTTCACCAGTCGGGCGTTCGTCACCGGTCCCTCAGCCGCACGCGCTTCCCACACCGCTCGCAGCGCTGATAGCGCTCGGTCAGGAAGAGCGGGCGCCGCCGCCGAGGCAGGCGATGCCCGAAGACCCGGCAGCGGAGCTTCATTCAGCGGGGCCGACCTTGACGAGCATCTTCCCGATGTTCTCCCCCCGCAGGAGTCCGAGGAAGGCGCTCGGTGCGTTCTCGATGCCTTCGATCACCGTCTCGCGGTAGCGGAGCCGCCCGTCG
>DATDOS010000094.1:0-3073 GCA_035293125.1 Gaiellaceae bacterium
GGGCGCGCCGTCTACGACAACATCCGCCGTTTCGCTGCGTACCACTTCTGCTCCAACGTCGGTGAGCTCCTGCCGTTCCTCGCCTGGGGTGTCGCCGGAGGCGCCATCCCGCTCCCGCTGACGGTCATGCAGGTGCTCGCAATCGACCTCGGGACGGACATGTTGCCGGCCATCGCCCTCGGCACCGAGCGTGCCGAGCCGGGAACGATGACGCGGCCGCCCCGCCCCCGCGGCGAGCGGCTGCTGTCGAGAAGGGTGCTCGCTCGGGTCTACGGGTTTGTCGGCCTGCTCGAGGGGATCGGCGCGATGACGAGCTTCTTCGTCGCGTACCTCCTCGGCGGGTGGCGCCCGCCCTCGGCTCTTCCCGATGCGGGGACGGCGTACTACCAGGCGACGACGATGACGCAGACCGCGATCGTGATGGGCCAGGTCGGCGCCGGTCAGGCGATGCGCACGGAGCGGCGGTCCGTGTTCTCGATCGGGCTCACGTCGAACCGCTTCCTCCTCGTCGGAATCGCGTTCGAGCTCGCGCTCGCGGTCGCCCTTGTCTACGTTCCCGGCCTGAACCGGGCGTTCCACCAGGCGCCGATCCCGTGGTGGTGGTGGCTCGTGCTCTTCGTCTGGGCGCCGGTCGTCTTCTTCGCCGAGGAGGCGCGCAAGGCAGTGCTGCGCCGGCGTTAGACTCGCAAGCGTGCGCCGGAACTGGCTCGTCGCTGCAATCGTGATCGGGATCGTGGCCATCGCGGGAGCTGCGCTCATCGCCCGGCTGAAGGAGGACGACAGCGAGTCCGTGTCGACGAGCGCGTGGGCCGACTCGGTCTGCACGAGCCTCGCTAGCTGGAGCGCGTCGATCAGCTCGCTGGCGGACGTAGGTGGTGAGAAGTTGACTCCCGAGTCGCTCGGGGACAAGCTCGACGAGGCCGAGAACGCAACCTCGCAGCTCGTCACGGAGCTGAAGGACATCGGCCCGCCCGACCTCGAGGCCGGCGATCAGCTGAAGCAGGAGCTCGACTCGGCAACGAGCGAGCTCGAGGCGAGCTTCGAGACGCTGAAGGAGGGTGCGGAGGACGCAGCGGATGCCGAGTCACCCGCCGACTTCATCCCGGCGCTGGCGGCGCTCGCACCCCAGTTCCAGGCTCTCCTCGACGCGATCTCGACGACGGTCGACGACCTGCAGAACGCCGACGTCGCGGAGGATGCGAAGGCGGAGCTCGAGCAGGCGTTCGCCGATGCGCCGGCGTGCCAGCCCCTCCAAGCCGATAGTTAAGAACACGCGTAATCGCGGCCGAGGACTTGCGGACCCGGCGAGCCCGGGAGCTACCATCCCGGCGTGACCTTCCTGATCGCCTTCATCGTCCCGATGGTCATCGGCTTCTGGGCCCAGCATCGGGTGAAGAGCACGTTCGCGCGCAACCTCGAAGTGCCCGTCGCGAACGGCATGACGGGAGCCCAGGTCGCGCGCAGGATTCTCGACGCGAACGGCCTGAACGAGGTGCCGATCGAGGAGACACCGGGGTCCCTCTCGGATCACTACGACCCGCGCAGCAGGTCCGTCCACCTCTCACCCGAGGTGTTTCGTGGTGTCTCGATCGCGTCCACCGCGGTCGGCGCGCACGAGGTCGGCCATGCGATCCAGCACGCGCAGGCCTACGCCTTCTTCAGGTTCCGCAGCGCAATGTTCCCGGCCGTGCAGTTCGCGTCCAACATCTGGATGCTCTTCCTGATCGGCGGCATCTTCTTCCAGATCACCGGCTTCGTCGTCCTCGCCGTCGCGCTCTATTCCATCGCGGTTCTCTTCCAGATCGTCACGCTCCCGGTCGAGTTCGACGCGTCGAGTCGCGCCAAGCGCCAGCTCGGCGATCTCGGCCTGGTGGCCGCGGTCGAGGGCGCTGGCGTGAAGAGCGTCCTCAAGGCAGCCGCCTGGACGTACGTCGCGGGTGCGCTGGCAGCGGTGGCGATGCTGCTGTACTACCTGTCGATGCTGCAGAACCGGTAGCGCCTACCGCTCGCGCGGCATCCAGGTGAAGCGCCGGAGGGCGACCGTCAATCCTGCGATCCCCCAGGCGGCCACGATGCCGAGCGCCTTCGGATCGGCGAACAGCGACTCGCCTTCCAGGTAGACGCCGTTGACGATGTCGAGGAAGTAGGTCAAGGGAAGGACGTCTGCGATCGCCTGCAGGAAGGCGGGGAACTCGCGGGTCGGCCCGAACGACCCCGAGAGAAACGCCATCGGCAGGAGGATCACGTTGACGACCGCGGAGACCCCTTCGGCGGAGCGGATCAGGGCGACCGCACCGACTCCGAGGCCGGCGAAGCAAGCGACCCCGAGGACGATCGCGCCGGCGAAGCCGAGCCAGTTGGCCGGCATGCTCGCGCCGAAGGCGACGCTGCCGAGGACGAGGAGAGCAGCCGCCTGGAGCGCGAAGACCAGGAGGGTGGAGAGGAGCACCGCCGCGATGTACGTCCAGGGCGGGAGCGGGGTCGAGCGTAGGCGCTTGAGGATGCCGGCCTCCCTGCGAATGACGAGGGTGATTGCGAGCCCGCCGAACGCCGTGTTGGCGGCGCCGTAGCCGAAGAGCCCGGCAAGCAGAAAGTCGGCGGCGGGGACGCCGTTGATCTCGTCCGAGTACACCGAGCTGAGAAGGGCGTAGAGCATCAGCGGGAAGATGAAGATGAACACCGCAGCTTCACGGCTGCGCCAGAAGATCCGCTGCTCGAACGCCAGTTGGTGTGCCAGGTGGGTCACGCGCGCTTCTCGTCGCCGACGAGCTCGAGGTAGACGTCCTCGAGCGTAGGCCGCCGCACCTCGAGGTGAGAGAGCTCCTGTCCGGCAGCCAGCGCCTGCGACGTCAGCTCGTTCAGGATCCGAGTCGGATCGTCCGTCTCGATCACGATCTGCTCCCGGTCCTTGCGGTAGCGGATCTCGGTTCGACGGGTGTCGCCGATGAGCTCGGCGGGCGTGCCGAGGCCGATGATCGCCCCGGCACGGATCACCGCGACCCGATCCGCGAGCTGCTGCGCCTCGTCGAGGTAGTGCGTCGTCAGGAGGATCGTCTTTCCGAGTGAGCGCAGC
>DATDOS010000095.1:0-5296 GCA_035293125.1 Gaiellaceae bacterium
GAACTCGAGCTCGCAGCCCGCATGGTCGGGCCGCTCGGCCGCGGGCCCGTTCGGCTCCGCGCCGAATGCACGGTAGAAGGCCGCGACGTCCGCCATCTGCCGTCCCTGCCGAATGGGGTCGAGCTCGTAGCTGCCCTCGTACGGCGACACTTGCACCGTGCCGCCGAACAGCCCGAAGAACTGGGCAGCGAGCTCGTCGACCACGCTTTGCTGCGAAGCGGCGAGGAGGTCGTCGATGTCCGGAGAGGGCTCGAGCTCGCGGAGACCCTCGGCGAGCGCCTCGACCTCGGCGAGAGTGGTCTCGGTCGGCGGAGTGAAGCCGAGGGAAAGGAGGCGCCAGAGCGCGGCGAGCCGCACTTCGGGAGCGGCGGTGACCGTCACTTGCTCTCCAGGACGAGGGTCTGCCAGTTTGCGATGTGCTTGCGGCCGCCGCGGTTGTCTTCGGAGCCGAGCCACACCGCGAACGCGACGGGCCAGGAGCTTCCGGGTGCGAGTGCCTCCCCGACGTTCTTGCGTGCCGAGGGCACCGCGACCACGACACGCCAGCGCCCGTCCTCGTTGATCCCGTGACCGCGTGCGGTCTGGTTGGGGAGATGCGTCACGGAGCCGAAACCCTCCGCGACGACCTCCTCGACCGGCGTCGACCTCATGACCAGTGAGAGTGGGTTGCCGGCCTCGCGGCCGACCCAGTAGAGCTGGGCGGTTTCGGGCGGGAGCACGTCGTCCGGCATGACGTCGTGGACGACCTCGGGGTAGATCTGGTCGACGCCCGTCTTGCCTCCGGAGTCGATGTCTCGCTGCCAGGTCGCTCGCCACTGGAGGATGTGGACGGGGCTACCCGGGGTACCCATCGTGAGCGCCGGAGGTGCGCCGCTCTTCGTCGGAAGCTGGACCGCGACGGCGTCGTGGTAGCGGCGGATGCCGTCGAGGTCGTCGACAGAGTCGTCGTCCCACTCGAGCAGCAGCGCGACCTGGGTGCCGTTGTGGAGTGCGCGCGCATCGAGCTCGTGCACGTCGGCCTTGTCCAGGAACGGCTGCGCTATCTGCTGCGCGACGAGGGGGACGAGGGCCGGCTGCGCGTCCTTCCAGGCATCCGAGCCGGGGTCGGTGACGGGGAGATCGCCGTCGACGTAGCCGGCGACGATCGGCGCACCCTCGACGGGGGTCTTCTTGTTGTCGACAACCACCGCGACTGCAGTCACGGCGGCGCCCCCGACGACGAGGCCCCCGGCGGCCGCACCTCCGTAGAGGAGCGCGTCCTTGCGGGTGATCTTCGACTGTGCCATCACGTCCTCACGTGTTGTGCCGGTAGCCGGTGACAGGCTCGCCCGCGACCTCGGTTGCGAACTCGAACGGGCGGACGAAGGTGGGCTCGCGGAGCGGAACGGCGACGATCTCCTCGCCTTCTTCGTCATACGCGCGTGCGACCCCGTCGGCGACGTCCCAGGTGTGCATGATCCGCTCGGTCGCGCCGAAGAGCATGAGCAGCCCGAGGAGCTCCGGGTCGTCCTTCGCGTTGCGGTACATCTCGACGGCCTCCTCGACACCCGGGCCGAACATCTGGGTCAGGTACTTCGTCGGGACGTGCACGGGGGGGATGTAGTAGACGTTTGGCTCGAGCCCGAGCTGCGGGTAGATGGGAAGCGCGATCTTGCGGAGGTGGACGAGGAAGTCCGCAGGCTTGCGAGGGTCGATCTCGTCAGGGGCCGAGAGGTAGTTGGTGAGGCGTAGCCGGCCGATGCACGCCGTCGTGCACTGCGTCTGGAGCCCCTGCTCGAGCTTGGGATAGCAGCCGATGCACTTCTCGGAGACCCGTGTTTCGAGGTTGAACATCGTCTTCTTGTAGGGGCACGCGGTGAGGCACTCCTGGTAGCCGCGACAGCGCGTCTGGTCGACGAGGACGATCCCGTCCTCGGGCCGCTTGTAGATCGCCTCGCGCGGGCAGGCGGCAACGCAGGCCGGATACGTGCAGTGGTTGCAGATCCGCTGCAGGTAGTACATCCACATCATCGAGTGGGGGTTGTCCGGGATATACGTGGTCTCCTCGGCGTTCCCGGTCGGCTCGTCCTCGCCGAGGTTCGGGTGTGACCAATCCTCCTCGGCGGGTGCCCAGCCGAGGACGCGCTCTCCCTCGGGGGCAGCCTCGAAGATCGTCTGGCCCGCGTAGACGTCGCCCTCCCATTGCTGCTCGCCGAGGAGCTCGAGGATGTTGACGTCCCAACCCGTGGGGTAGAACCCGTAGGGCTTCGTCTCGATGTTGTTCCAGAGCATGTACTCCTGGCCCTTGCCCCAGGTCCACGTGCTCTTGCAGGCGATCGTGCAGCTCTGGCACGCGATGCACTTGTTCGTGTCCATGATCATCGTGAACTGCTTCTTCGGGCGGTCCGCCACGTACGGGTAGTCCATGTCCCGCCCGAGCTGCCAGTTGCGCACCTTCGCCACTTAGCTTCCCTTCCGCTTTCGCTTGACGAACTCGCCGGCGAGGTAGGCCTTCATGGCCTCGGAGGGGTCGCTGGGCCGGAGCCCGAGCGTCACGGGGCGCCACTCGCCGACGCCCTCGTCGCCGCCGTCCTCGGCCTTCTCGACCTTGACGAAGCCCTCCTTCGGCGCGCCCGACGGCGAGTGGACGTCGGCCTCGAAGCCCTTGCCGATCGTCTGCCCGAAGTACGTCTTGCGGTTCATCGAGTCGGTCATCTGCGTCGGGCGCAGGTACGCGCGGGTGCCCGACTGATGGCTTCCGTGCCGGAAGAGCGACACGTACCCCGTCTGTGGGTTTTGCGCGGGGCCGCCGGGGACGTCCTTCTGTGCCTGGACAGTTCCCGGGGTCGCCGCGTACATGTTGAACCACGTACGGATGACTCCCCGCGGCATCCCGGAGTAGATCCGGACGCGCAGCATGGCGCGCGCCACCTCGAAGTAGTCGTCCGACGAATCGGCGCCGCGGTAGGGCCGATCCTCCGGGTCCGCGTCGAGCCACATGTAGTCGCCGTCCTTCAGGCCCAGCTCCTTCGCGTCGCGGGGATTGATCTCCGCGTAGGCCTCTCCCGTCCACGGTGTGCGCAGGTCACGTCGGTAGGGATCCCCGAAGGGGCCGAACAGCATCGCGATCCAATCCGAGTCGACCGCCGTCGAGTGGGCGCCCCAGCGGTACTTCGGCGTCTGAAAGACGAAGCGGTACGCGGGGTCCTTCTCGGTCAGCGGATGCTTCGAGAGCTTGAGCTCCTGCCACGTCCGCACGACGTTGCGGTACTGGCGGGTCTCGACGTCCGTCTGTGACTCCGGCACGCCGTAGTCCTCGGGCGACTTCGGGTTGATCGACGGGTGCTTGCGGTTTGCCAGGATCGCGTTCGGCTCGTAGAACGTCGCGTCCACGGGCTCGCGCCACACGGGGAGCGACTCGCCGGCCGCCTGCCACTCGGGCTCGGGTCGATAGAACTCGAGTCGGCCGGTCGGGGTGTACCAGGGCTTGTCCTCCTGGCGCTGTTCCCAGCCGGCGTGGCGAGGGTAGGTCCTGACGTTCATGAGGAGCGGGACGCCCTTCGCGGAGCTCTCGTGCAGGTCGTCGAAGAGGATCCCGCGCGTCGCGTTCGAGCCTCCGAGAACGCGCTGCAGATACGGCGTCGGGTCGCCGTCGAGGACGCCCTTCCAGTACGCCTTCATGCGCGGCTCGTCGACGAGGTCGGCGAGCGCTGCGGCGACGCCGGCGAGGATCTCGTAGTCGGAACGGGTGTCGTGGACACGCGCGAGCGGCGTCTTCGGGAAGGCGAGCAGGAACGGATTTGTGCAGCTCGCCGTCATGTCCGGGAGCTTGAACTCGGCCCACGAGTCGGCAGGGAACACGAGGTCGGAGTACTCGCACGAGCTCGTCCAGTGCCACTCGTTGCAGAAGATCGCGTCCTGTTTCGGCAGCGTGTTCTTGACGACGTCGAACGACCACTTCGCGTTGCCGAGGAGCGAGTTCGAGTTGCCGAACCAGATGAGCTTGGTCGGCGTCGGCATGTGCGTCTTCCCGGTGATGATCTCGTTGGGCGAAACGAGCGGCCGGTCGCCGTAGTTCCAGTAGTGCGCCGACTCCGCCTTGTAGTAGCGCTTCACATGGGCCGGCTTGGTCAGGTCGGGCTCGATGTCGAACGGGTCCTCGGCGATCCACTGGCCCATCGCCTGGAAGAGCGAGCCGCGATAGTTGCCGGCGAAGCTTCCGACGTTCCCGGAGAAGTGGCCGATGTTGTCCGTCAGCGCCGCGACGAGGAAGTGGAGGCGGCCGAAGAGGTCGGCGTTAAAGTAGTGGTTGGGCCCCATGCCCGCGGCGAGGAGCGCGTTCCCCTTGTTGGCGGCGAGCTGCTTGGCGAGGCTGCGCACCGCCGCGGGGTCGACGTTGCAGATCTCGGACGTGGTCTGGAGGTCGAAGTTCTCGTCGAGGTACTCCTTCAACAGGCCGAACGCCGGCCTCACCTTTACCGTCGTCCCGTCCACGAGCGTGACCTCGTACGTGCCGAGTAGAGCCGGGTCGCCCGTGAACCTCGCGCCGACCTCGTCGCGGGTGACGACGGCGGGCCGGTTCGTCGCGCGATTCCAGTAGACGAAGTCGCCCCACTCCTCGCGAAGCTCGTTCGGGACGACCTGCTTACCGGCGGTGAAGGGCGGCGGCGGCGGCGCCGTCTTCAACTCCTCCTCCGGCTTCAGGACGACGTAGTTCTCGAGCGCGGCCTGGCTGTACCCCTCGAAGACGTCGCGGGCGCTCAGGCGCTCTCCGGTGTCGAGGCGGACGAGGAGCGGCAAGTCGGTGCGCTCGATCACGGCCTCGCGGTCGTACAGCCCCTTCGAGATCAGCTCGCGGGAGACGCCGAGCAGGAACGCGGTGTCGGTACCCGGGCGGAGGATGACGAACTCGTCCGCCTTGTTCGCCGTGGGCATGTAGTCGGCGCTGATGACGACAACCCGAGTGCCCTTCAGGCGCGCGTCCCCGATCCAGTGACCGTCGGGCATCTTCGTGCAGATCCAGTTCATCCCGATGAGCACGAGCAGCTTCGAGTGCTCCGCGGCGAAGAGGTCGAAGTCGACCGTCTGGCTCCCGGTGACCATGGGATGGCCGGGTGGGAGGTCGGTGTGCCATGCGTAGTTGTCGAAGGCGCGGCTGCCGACGATCTCCTCCTGGGGCGCGTCCGGGCGGACCTTGCGGTCGAGGAGCGCCAGCATGTTCGCGAACCGGTAGAAGCCGAATACGCGCCCCACGCCGAGCAAGGGCATGCCGCCGCGCATCTTGATCGCCTGCACGCCGGCGCCGTGCATCGCCTCC
>DATDOS010000096.1:0-6652 GCA_035293125.1 Gaiellaceae bacterium
CGCGCATGTTCGACATCGGCTCCAGCCTCCGTGAGGCCCGGCTGCGCCAGAGCCTCGACTTCCCCGAGCTCGAGGAGCGGACGAAGATCCGGCCGAAGTACCTCCGTGCGCTCGAGGACGAGCGCTTCGACATCCTGCCCGCTCCCACGTACGTCCGCGGCTTCCTGCGCTCGTACGCAGATGTCCTCGGTCTCGACGGCCAGCCGTTCGTGGACGAGTACAACACCCGCTTCGCCGTAGGTGACGAGGATGCACCTCTCCGGGCTCGCCGCGTGCCCGTGCAACGGCGCGACCGTTCGGGGCACGAGTCGCGGATCGCAGTGCTCGCGCTCTTCGCCATCGCGGTCGTGACCGCGCTGGTCATCGCCGCCTGGCGCTTCGGCGGGCCGGAGGGAGAGACGGTTCCGGGTCTGGCGTCGCAGGCACGGGGCGAGACCACGCCGCAAGCCTCATCGGCAACCGGGACCGCTCGGCTCGTCGTCCGCGCCGTGCGCGGCGGCTCGTGGATGGAGGTTCGTGCGGGCTCGGCCGCCGGGAAGCTGTTGTACAGCGGGACGCTCGAGCAGGGCCAGCGGAAGAGCTTCGAGGGACGGAGCCTTCAGCTCGCGCTCGCCGAGCCGGAGAACGTGGCGGTGCGCCTGAACGGCAACCGCGTCGAGCTGCCCGCAGGGACGACGTTCGTCGTCACCTCGCGGCGCGTGGCTCGGGCTAGCTCTTGATCCGTCCTCGGGCGGCCATCGTCGTCACGGGCAGCGAGCTCGTCCGCGGCGAACGGGAAGATCGAAACGGCCCCTTCCTGGCCTCGGAGGCAGTTCGACTCGGGCTCGAGCCGGAGCGGATCACGATCGTCGGCGACCGCCCCTCGGATCTCGAGGCGGCGTTTCAGGTGGGGTTCGGAGCGGATCTCTGCCTCGTCTCGGGCGGGCTCGGCCCGACGCACGACGACCGGACGATCGAGGTGGTCGCCCGCGTGGCGGGCCGTAGGCTCGTTGTCGACCAGGACGTCGAACGCCAGATCGAAGGCGTCTCGCGCACGATCGCGGAGCGCCTGGGCCGTCCGTACGCCGAATTCTCGACCGGCGTCCGCAAGCAGGCGACGCTTCCCGAGGGCGCTCTCTCCCTCGGCCTTGCCGGAACGGCGCCAGGGGTCGTGCTCGAGGCGAACGGGTGTGTGGTGGTCGTCCTTCCGGGGCCGCCGCGCGAGCTCCGTCGGCTCTGGCCGCGGGCTCTCGAGGTGGACCCGGTGCGCCGGGTGCTCGAGCGCGCGCCGTCGCGCCGCCGAATCGTCCTCCGGTTCTTCGGGACGCCCGAGTCGGCCGTCGCGGAGGCGCTCGCGGATGCGGGCGGGGACGGGGACGGGGTGGAGGCGACGATCTGCGCGCGAGAGTTCGAGATCCACGTCGATCTGGTCGTCGAGCCCGGCGCGGAGGAGCGGGGGGCCGCGGTGGCACGCTCGCTCCGGCAGAGCCTCGGGCGGTACCTCTTCAGCGAGGACGAGCGCACCGTCGCGGAGATCGTGCTCGACCTCTGCCGTGAGCGCGGGCTGACTTTGGCGACGGCCGAGTCGTGCACGGGCGGGCTCGTCGCCGCTCGCCTGACGAGCGTGCCGGGATCCAGCGACGTCTTCCTGGGGAGCGTCGTCGCCTACGCGAACGAGGTGAAGGAGAGCGGGCTCGGCGTTTCGCAGCAGATCCTGGAGTGTCACGGCGCGGTGTCCGCCGAGACCGCGTCAGCCATGGCTCACGGCGTACGCGAGCGGCTCGGCGCTGACATCGCCGTCGCGGTGACGGGCGTCGCCGGGCCCGAGGGCGGCACCGAGGAGAAGCCCGTCGGGCTCGTCTTCGTCCATGCGGTCGGCCCCGAGGGGGAGGAGGCCCGCCGTACGGAGCTCCCCGGAGATCGAGAGATGGTTCGGGGTCGCGCGACCGCAGCCTCGCTCCATCTGGTCCGTCGATTGTTGGAGACTCGGCACACATCGGAGTGAGCGCAGGCGGTACCGTCGCGGGAGATGATCGGCTTCGGCTCTTCCTCGCGCTCGAGCTTCCCGAAGACGTGGTCGAGAAGCTCGTTGCCTGGAGCAAGCGACACCTTCGCCAGGGCCGGCCGGTGTCGAGCTTTCACGTCACTCTCGCCTTCCTCGGTGGACAGCCACATGCGGCGCTCGACCCGATACTCGACATCCTCCGCGCAGAAGCTGCCGCGACCGACGGCTTCGCGCTCGAGCCGCTGCGCTACCGGGAGACCGGATCCGTCGGCATGCTCGTCCTCGACGATCCGAGCGGTGAGGCGACAAGGCTGGCTGTGCGCCTCCAGCGCCGCCTGGAGGAGGCCGGCGTGTACCGGCGCGAAGCGCGACCGTGGCTTCCACACGTCACGGTCCTGCGCTTCCGGGAGCGCCCCCGGCTCGACCCGCCGCTTCCCGAGATCGGGCCGTTCGCTCCGTCCGGAGCGGCTGCTTTGCTTTCACATCTGCAGCCGTCAGGGCCGCAGTACGAGGTGCTCGAGTCGTGTTCGCTAGGAGAAGAGCCGGGAGGATGAAGCCATGAAGCGGGAGGAAGCGCTCGACGTCGCGCTCGGTCAGATCGAGCGACAGTTCGGCAAGGGCTCGGTGATGCGGATGAGTGACCGCCCACAGGTCGCCGTCGGTGCGGTCTCGACCGGATCGCTCGCGCTCGACATGGCGCTCGGCATCGGCGGGCTTCCGCGCGGCCGTGTCGTCGAGATCTTCGGGCCGGAGGCGTCGGGGAAGACGACCCTGGTCTACCACGTGATGGCCGAGGCGCAGCGGCGCGGTGGCATCTGTGCCTTCATCGACGTCGAGCACGCGATGGATCCCTCGTATGCGCGCCGGATCGGAGTCGACATCGACCAACTCCTCGTCTCGCAGCCCGACACGGGAGAGCAGGCTCTCGAGATTGTCGAGCTCCTCATTCGCTCGGGCGCTCTAGACGTGGTTGCAGTCGACTCGGTCGCCGCTCTCGTCCCGAAAGCCGAGATCGAAGGCGAGATGGGTGACTCCCACATGGGCCTCCAGGCCCGCCTGATGAGCCAGGCGCTGCGCAAGCTCGCCGGCACGCTGAACCGCACGGACACGATCTGCATCTTCACGAACCAGCTTCGCGAGAAGATCGGCGTCATGTTCGGAAACCCGGAGACGACCCCGGGTGGCCGGGCGCTCAAGTTCTACTCGTCTGTGCGTCTCGACATCCGCCGCATCGAGACGCTCAAGGACGGCGCCGAGGCGTTCGGCAATCGAGTTCGCGTCAAGGTGGTCAAGAACAAGGTCGCCCCTCCGTTCAAGCAGGCCGAGTTCGACATCATCTACGGGTCGGGAATCCCGTGGGAGGGAACTGTCCTCGACGTCGCACTCGAGAGGAAGGTCGTGCAGAAGGCCGGTTCCTACTTCAGCTTCGGCGACGACCGCCTGGGCCAAGGGAGGCAGAACGCCACCGCCTTCCTCACCGAGAACCCCGACATCGTCCAGCAGATCCTGGTCCGGATCCAGGCGGAGGCCGCCGAAGAGCAGGTCATCTCGGCCCGTCTCCTTCCTTCCCAGCCGCATGCGGAGGAGGCGGTGGAGGTCGAGGTCGAGGACGCGGAGGCCGTCGGCGTCGAGAGCTGACACCGGGCGCCGAGCGATGGTCGGAGACGAGGCACTCGAGTGCGCGCTCCGGGCACTTCGCCACCGAGACCGGAGCGTGCACGAGCTCGCCCAGCGCCTGCGGGCGCGCGGGTTCTCGGCGCCTGAGTGCGAGCGCGCCCTAGAGACACTCATCCGGACGGGCCTCGCCGACGACGCCCGCTACGCCGAGGCTCGGGCAGCCTCGCTGGCAGCGCGCGGCGCGAGCGACGCGCTCATCCGGCACGCGCTTGCAGAGGCCGGCGTCGACGAGCAGCTCCTGGACGACGCGCTCGAGAGCATCGAGCCGGAGACGTCACGGGCTCGCCACATCGTCGCGCGCCGCGGGATCGGGCCGAAGACCGCGCGCTACCTCAGCGGGAAGGGGTTCACCGAAGAGGCGGTCGCATGCGCCGTTGCAGGAGAAGCCGACAACGAGCTACGATGAGCGGGCTTCACCTGGCATTTTCCTGCTCGCAAGCGATTTCTGAATCCGTGAATCCGACTCCAACCCTCGATGACCGAATGCACCGGCCGGGCACCGGCCGACAGCGGAGGATGCGGCACTTCCTGAAGTAACGGTCGTGGGCAGACTCCGGTCGTGGCCGAGCAGGCCGACTGCCGGGTGTGAGCACCGCGGCGATGCCGCGGACAACGGAATCCTCCACGGAGGCTCTCATGCTCCCGGCCATAGCGGCGCTCATCGGAATCCTCGTCGGAACCCTCGCAACCGCTGCGCTCCTCGGCGCGTGGTCACGCTCGCGCGTGCGCGCGGCAGAGGCCGAGAGAGGGCGCATCCTCGCTGACGCGGAGCGGCAGGCAGAGGCTGTCCGGCGGGAGGCGCAAGTCGAGGTGCGCGAGCAGGCGGTGCAGCTTCGCAGTGAGATCGAAGCCGAGGTTCAGGACCGCCGCGTCCAGATCGCAAAGATCGAGGAACGCGTCCTCTCCAAGGAAGTCGAGGTGGACGCGCGGCTGACGGACGTCGAGCGGAAGGAGCAGGGTCTGGGTGACCGCGAAGTGCACGCGAAGGCGCTGCAAGACGAGCTCCGGGAAGCGCAGAAGGAGGCGCTTGCCGCCCTCGAGCGGATCTCTGGTCTCACGGTGCACGAGGCCCGCCAGCAGCTGCTCGAGCGGTCGAAGGATCTCGTCCGGCACGAGCTCGCCCGCGACGTCCGGCAGATGGAGGAGGAGGCGCGCGCAGACGCCAGGCGGCGAGCACGGGCGCTCATCGCAGACTCGCTCCAGCGCGTCGCGGCGAGCCACACGGCGGAAGCCACGGTATCGGTCGTCGAGCTCGCGTCGGACGATCTCAAAGGACGGATCATCGGGCGGGAGGGCCGTAACATCCGTGCCCTCGAGCATCTGACGGGCGTCGACTTCATCATCGACGACACCCCACACGCGGTCGTGCTGTCGTCCTTCGATCCTCTGCGCCGCGAGATCGCCCGCGTCACGCTCGACAAGCTCATCGAGGACGGCCGGATCCATCCCGCCCGGATCGAGGAGATGTACTACCAGTCGAAGGCGGAGCTCGAAGAGCACGTCCTGCACGCAGGAGAGCAGGCCGTCTTCGAGGCGAACTGCGGCGAGTTCCACGAGGAGCTCGTCCGAATCCTCGGGCGGCTCCGCTACCGCACGAGCTACGGCCAGAACGTCCTCAAGCACACGCTCGAGGTGGTCCATCTCGGGGGCATCATGGCCGCCGAGCTCAAGGCCGGCGTGAAGACGACCAAGCGCGCAGCGCTTCTCCATGACATCGGCAAGGCGATGAGTCACGAGGTCGAGGGATCGCACGCGCTCATCTCGGCCCAGCTCGCCCGCCGCTACGGCGAATCGGAAGGCGTTGTGCACGCGATCGAGGCACACCACTACGAGGTGCAGCCGCAGACGGTCGAAGCGGTGCTCCTGATCTCCGCCGACGCCGTCTCCGCCTCCCGACCTGGAGCACGCGGCGAGAGCCTCGAGAACTACATCCGCCGGCTCGAAGCTCTCGAGGAGATCGCGACGGCGAAGGCCGGAGTCGCCAAGGCCTACGCACTGCAGGCCGGACGGGAGATCCGGGTCATCGTCGAGCCGAGCGAGGTCGACGATGACGGCGCCGTGCTGCTCTCCCATGAGATCGCGCGGGAGATCGAGGACCAGCTCGAGTACCCGGGCCAGGTCAAGGTGATCGTCATCCGCGAATCGCGCGCCATCGAGGTCGCCAAGTAGGGGCGAGGCTTGCCTCGCCCGGCGAGTGCGTGCGATACTTCCTTCCCGAGACGGTCGAGACGGAGCGGCTGCTCCTACGCACCTGGGTGTCCGAGGACGCGGAGCCGTTGGCGGAGATCTACCGGCAGCCCGAGTACCTACTCGCACGCTGCCCACTGGCAGAAGCCGTGTTCTTCGGGCGCGCGCGTCGGTCGAGGCGTGGCGGGCGTGCCTCCCCGACCCGCAGCTGTACAGCTTCACAGCCCCCGAGAACGCACGCTCTCGCGCGGTTATGGAGCGCCTGGGGATGACCTACGGTGGCTCGACGCCGTGGCGAGATCTCGAGCACGTCTGGTACTTCCTCGATCGAGCGACCGCGGCGTAGGGCGGCGTCCGCCTCGCCGCCCGAGCTGTCGTGCACGCTGCAGGCGACCCGCCGGCGAGCCTCTCGCCCGCCTCCGGCATCCTGAGCGACCGGGGCTACACTTGCCGCGCCGTGAGGAGGTACCACGTCACGACGTTCGGCTGCCAGATGAACGCTCACGACTCGGAGCGGATCAAGGGCATGCTCGAATCCCTCGGCCTCGGCGAAGCTGTGTCGCCGGAGGCAGCCGATGTCGTCGTCTTCAACACGTGCACGATTCGCGAGAAGCCGGACACGCGGCTCGCTGCATACCTCGGCAATGCGGGGGCCCGTAAGCGCGAACGCCCCGATCTCGTGATCGCCGTGGGCGGCTGTTACGCAGAAGCGCAGCGCGAGCGCATCTTCGAGCAGTACCCGTTCGTCGACGTCGCCTTCGGACCTGGATCGATCCCGCATCTCGGAGAGTGGATCGGCGTGGG
>DATDOS010000097.1:0-5691 GCA_035293125.1 Gaiellaceae bacterium
CGTCACGAAGGTGGTCGGCGGGGTCGACGAGGGGTCGACCGCCGCAGCGGTGGAGCTGTACTCGTCGGCGATCGACGTCGTCCACCCCGTCTCGTCACCCGAGGCGGCAGAGCTGACGAAGCTGCTCGAGAACATCTTTCGCTCGGTCAACATCGCCCTCGTCAACGAGCTCGCGCAGCTCTGCGACCGGATGGGGATCGACGTGTGGGAGGTCATCGAGGCCGCGGCGACGAAGCCGTTCGGCTTCATGCCGTTCTCACCGGGACCTGGGCTCGGCGGGCACTGCATCCCGGTCGACCCCTTCTACCTCACGTGGAAGGCCCGCGAGTACGGCTTCTACACCGAGTTCATCGAGCTCGCGGGGAAGGTCAACGAGTCCATGCCGTACTACTGCCGGTCGGTCGTCTCGCAGGCGCTGAACCACTCGCGGCAGCGCTCACTGAAGGGGTCGCGGATCCTCGTTCTCGGCGTGGCGTACAAGCCCGACATCTCGGACACGCGGGAGTCTCCGGCAGTGAAGCTGATCAGTCTGCTCCGGAACGCCGGGGCCGATGTCGACTACCACGATCCGCACGTCTCTTCGTTCGAGGAGAACGGGATCGTCATGAGCTCATCCCCGCTCGACCCGGGCGCCTACGACTGCGTCGTCATCGTGACGAACCACTCGGAGATCGACTACGACCGGCTCGTCGAGGATTCCGTCCTCGTCGTCGACCTCCGCAACGCCACAGGGAAGAACGGGAAGCACTCGGACAAGGTCTGGAAGCTGTGAGGGTCGGCGTCGCCGGCCTCGGCCACTGGGGGCCGAACCTCGCCCGCAACTTCGCCGAGCTCGCCGAGCTCACCTGGCTCTGCGACTCGGATCCCGGGAAGAGCGAGATGGGCGCCCGCTATCCGCAGGCACGGTTCACGCCGAGCTTCGACGAGATGCTCGGAGACACCGGGCTCGACGCGGTCGTGGTGGCGACGCCCGTCCCCACCCACTTCGACCTGGCGCGCCGGGCCCTCGAGGCGGGGAAGCACGTCCTCGTCGAGAAGCCGCCCGCGATGAAGGCGCACGAGATGGACGAGCTCGTCGCACTGGCACGTGCACGAGACCTCGTGCTCATGCCCGGCCACCTGCTTCTCTACCACCCGGGCGTCCAGCGGCTCAAGACGATGATCGCCGCCGGCGAGCTCGGCGAGATCCTCTGCGTCTACGGCAACCGCCAGAACCTCGGGATCATCCGTTCCAACGAGAACGCGCTCTGGTCGCTCGGCGTCCACGACCTGTCCGTGATCCTCTACCTCCTCGACGAGGAGCCCGACCAGGCAGACGCCTTCGGACGCGACTTCCTCACGACCGGCGTCGAGGACGTCGTCTTCTGCTACCTCCGCTTTCCGTCGGGGAAGATCGCACACATGCATCTCTCCTGGCTCGACCCGCACAAGATGCGCAAGATCACCGTCGTCGGGACCGAGAAGATGGTCGTCTTCGACGATATGGAGCTCGAGCGCAAGGTGACGGTCTACGAGAAGGCGCCCTGGAGGCCCTCCGACCGGTACGGGGAGTGGCAGACGCGCACAGGCGACATCTTCAGCCCCCGCATCGCGAGCGACGAACCCCTCAAGCTCGAGTGCCAGGAGTTCCTCCGACTCGTCTCCGGCGAGGGTGACCGCGTCAAGGTTGCCGCAGACGGCGCGCGCGTCGTGCGTGCGCTCGACATGCTTACGACGTCGCTGAATGGCAGCTGAGATCCACCCGACCGCCACGGTCTACCCGGGCACGATCCTGGGCGAGGGAGTGAAGGTGCTGGAGAATGCCGTGATCGGCAAGCAGCCTGCGCTCTCGGCTCGGTCGACCGCGAAACGAGAACCGTTGCCACCGGCTGAGATCGGCGCCGGTACGGTCGTCTCGACCGGGGCCATCGTCTTCGCGGGCGCACGGATCGGGGCGCGCGTCATCCTCGGTGACCAGTCGTGCGTGCGCGAGCGGGTGACGATGGGCGACGACGTCGTCCTCGGACGCGGCTCGCTCGTCGAGAACGACACGACGATCGGAGCCATGACGAGGATTCAGGCGGAGGCCTACATCACCGCCTACTCGACGCTCGAGGAGCACGTCTTCATCGCCCCGTGCGTCGTCACCACGAACGACAACTTCATGGGCAGGACCGAGCAGCGCCACGGGCTGATGAAGGGTCCGACGATCCGGCGCGGCGCACGGGTCGGCGGTGGGGCGGTTCTCTGCCCCGGCGTGGAGATCGGCGAGGAGGCGTTCGTCGGCGCAGGCGCCGTCGTGACGACGGACGTCCCCCCGCGAGTCATCGTCGTCGGGAATCCTGCGCGGGTGCTGCGTGAAGTGCCCGAGGACGAGCTCCTCGAGCCACGCTAGGCCGCCGGGCGGCGAGGGTGTAACCCACGCCGGGCGATGCGCGTGAGTGTCGCGATGAGCGCGATCGCGCTGGCCATGACAAGGCCGACAGGCGGAAGCAGAACTGCGACCGCATATTCGATCGCCGGCCAGACCGACCTCCGACTGCGACGGCGAGCACGGATGTCACGTATCAGACAGACCGCCGCAGCGACGACGAACGCGAGGAGGGCCAACCAGTAGCCGACGAAGAGGTCACCGTCGTCGGCAACGGCGACGATCGCATAGAGCACGAGCTGAATCGCCACGAGCCCGATGGCCGCGGAGACTCCCGCGCCGGGACGACCGAGGATCGACAGCACGAGCCCGAACCCGGCCGCGACGAGCGCGGCGATCGCGAACGGGCCCGCGCCGTGCTCCAGGCTGTGGCGAAGCTCGGCGTCCTGCGCGTCCTCCGCGGGGACGGAGAACGTCGCGAGCTCCGCTCCCGTGAAACGAACCTCGCCGCCGTCGCAGGACGAAACGAGCCCGAACGGGAGCGTGAAGGCGAGAATGGCAGCCGCGAAGGCCGTTCCCGAGAGGAGTCGTGCCATGCGTCAACCCTGCTCCCCGGCGCTCAAGGAGCGCTCAAAGCGCGGAGCTCAGCCCTTGATGATCGTGAGCCGGTAGCGCGTTAGCCCGGGGCTCGACATCCGCACTTGCACGAAGTACGTGCCGCTCGAGCGGGCGCGGTACGAGAGGTACTCGCGGGGCCCCGGGCGTGCAGACACACGCGCGCGGAAGCCGACGTTGCCGACGCCCTCGACCGAGCGCGTGCCGGGAAGCCACAGCGCGAGGCTCAGATCGGCACTCGCGTCTGATCCGGTCAGGCCGACGTACATGGGCTGGTTCCTCTGGAGCCGGATGGCGTAGACGTCGTCCTGATCGTCCCAGAAGTCGACCGTGGCCTTGATCCGGCGGTTCGAGCCGGAGACCCTGTACGCGCGCGAGCCGGAGTCGTCGTTCGCCTCGTAGAAGTCGCGGGCCGGAAGCGGCAGAGCGAGAGCAGCAATCGCAGCGGCCACATCGAGCCGCCCCCAGCCCGAGTACGCATCCCGGCCCACAGCACAGGCGGCGCAACCGGTCGTAGCGTTGAGATCGACAGCCGTCCGCCGGAGGATCTCGGTCACCTGCTCGGACCGGAGCGTGGGTCGAAGGCTGAACAGCACCGCCGCCGCGGCGCTCACTTGCGGAGCTGCGAAAGACGTCCCTTGCGCTTCACGGTACTCGTCCGGCCCGCAACTCGAGTATCCCTGCTCGGCGCACGCGGGAAAGCGCGCGGTCAGCGGCCGTGGGAGGATCGAGAGGATCTGCAAGCCGGGGGCCGCGACATCGTTGAAGATCCGGTCGCGGTTCGAGAACTTGGGAATCCCGCCGGTGTCGGTCATGGCGCTGACGCCGAGAACGTGAGGGAGCGCCGCCGGGTAGCTCGCGTACTCCCAAGGGCTCGACGGCGCCTGGTCGGCGTTCCCGACCGCAGCCACAACGACGACGTCGTTCGAGACCGCGTACGCCACGGCGTCCGCCTCGAGCCTCGAGTAGCTGTCGCGGCTCGGGTCGAGCGGATCGCGAATGCCGCCAAGGCTCATGTTGATCACGCGGGCGCCGTTCTCCACCGCCCACCGGATCGCCTTTGCCTCGGCCTCGACGGGAATCGAGCGAGAGCTCGTGACGACCTTCGCGACGAGCAGCTCGGCGGACGGGGCAAGCCCGGCGATCCCGATGCCGTTGTCGAGGCCGGCTGCGATCAACCCCGCGACGAAGGTTCCGTGGCCGAGCGAATCCGCGCGCGGGGAGCCTCCGACGAAGCTCTTCGCGCCGAGCACCTTGCCCGCCAGCTCGGGGTGGGCGGTGTCGACCCCGGAGTCGATCACGGCGACCGGAATGGGCTCGAAGGCGGGCAGTGTCAGCCACGACTCGTAGAAGCGGCTCTGCGTCAGGTACCACTGCTTCGAGACGAGCGGATCCGTCGGGGTGAAGGCGAGATGCCGGGTCACGAGCGGCTCGACGTACCGGATCCCGCGGATGCCCGACAGCGAGCGATTGGCAGGGAGGTCGACGACGAGCGCCGGAATCGGGGCGAGGCTCTCTGGACGGGACCCGGTCCTGCGCTCGACCGCAGCAGCGACCGCGAGTGCGTCGGCGGCGCGGTCGAGACCCACGGCGACCCGAGCAGCCTCGGCGCTCGCCGGAAACGCGAGCCAGACGACGGCGGCGACGAGGGGGAGCGCGAGCCTGCTCATCCCGTTACCTCGAGCACCGGCGACGTGCCCGCAGCGAGACCTCCGGCGGCAGGGATTCGGGCACGGTAGCTACCGGGCACGATCGTCAGCTCGGCGCGGAAGGCGCCGGTCTCGTCGACGGCCGCCTCACCGACGGGGACCCAGACCGATCCGTCCATTCGCTCGATGGCGACCACTGCTCCGAGGAGCTTGGGCCGCATCGTTCCGGTGAGCACACCGGGCTCTGCGGGCTGACCGAGTTGCAGGCGCGGCGCGACCTGCACGAGCAGGGCCGGAGAGGCGGCGCCCACGACCTCGATCCGATAGCGGGTGGTTCGAGCCGGCTTGACCACGAGCGATGCAGTGCCGCCCGGCTCACGGAGGAGCGAGCCCACCGGCGACCATACGCTGCCGTCGACCGACGACGACAGGGTCGGAGACAAGAGGCGTCGCGCAATGCCGCTCAGTCGAGCGCTGGATCCGAAGACGAGGGGACTCGGAGGGCGATCGAGCCGGAGGACTCCGATCGAGATCCACGTCGAGCGCAGGCCGAGCGCGGTTCGGACGAGTGACGCGGGAACGGTCTGCGGTCCGGTCGCCGTCTGAAGCGTGAGCGCGCGCAGTCGACTCGACGGAGTCGTGACTCCGGTCGCATCGAGCACTCGCGCGTCGATTCCCAGCTTCGCCTGCACCGTGCGCGCACCGAGGAGCACGGGGCCCCAGCGGTGGTACGGGGACGCTTTGTCCCACGGGTCCGGTCGCGAGACCAGGTACGGGGTCGGGACGCCGAAGACGTCCGCCGCGCTCGCGGTCCTTCCGCCCGACGAGGAGAAGTAGAGCGTCGACGCGACCTTCCCCCCGTAGAGCACGACCTCGGCTGCCGTCTGTTGCACGGCGTCGGACGTCGTCGGCTTCTCGCCGGCGACGCCGAGGTACACCTGGCTGCGCACGTCGGAGTAGAGATCGAAGGGCTTGCCCTTGACGAGGTTCGCGAGCGCGTAGGAGCGCGCGGCGACCGCCTGTGCCTTCAGCGCCTCTGCCGGCCACGCGTGCGGCATCTCGCCGGCGACGACCCCC
>DATDOS010000098.1:0-19450 GCA_035293125.1 Gaiellaceae bacterium
CTGCCGATGTCCTCGAGGGTCTGCGGCTCTCCGCCGGTGAGCCCGTACCGCATGACGACGACCTCGCGCTCCCGCTGGGGGAGGGCGGCGAGCGCGTGCCGGAGCGCCTCGCTACGGAGGTGCAGCTCGACTGCTTCCTCGGGCAGCGGCTCGTCGCCTGCAACGAAGTCGCCGAACACGGCGTCCTCCCCGTCGCCGACCGGGGCGTCGAGGCTCGTGGACGCACGCGCGGCCGCGCGAACCTCGAGCACCTGCTGAACCGTCAGCGAGGCCTCGTCGGCGATCTCGTCCAGCGATGGCTCGCGGCCGAGCTGCGTCCAGAGCAGACGGTCGGCTCGATTGATCTTCTGGAGGCGCTCGACGATGTGGACGGGCATCCGGATCGTCCTCGCCTTGTCCGCGAGCGCGCGAGCGACGGCCTGCCTGATCCACCAGGTCGCGTACGTCGAGAACTTGAAGCCGCGGCGCCAGTCGAACTTCTCGACCGCACGGATCAGCCCGAGCGTTCCCTCCTGGATCAGGTCGAGGAACGGAAGCCCCTGGTTGCGGTAGTTCTTCGCGATCGAGACCACGAGGCGCAGATTGGACTGGATCATCCGCTCCTTGGCGTCCATGTCGCCGCGCTCGATGCGCTTTGCGAGCTCGACCTCCTGCGCCGCCGTCAGGAGCTGGTGCCGTCCCGCCTCGCGAAGGAAGAGCTGCAGCGCGTCGGTCGTCGTCTCCACGGGAGCGGTGATCGCGGCCACGATCTCCGACTGTGACGGCGGTTGCTCGACGATCTCGATGCTGCGGTGATCGAGCTCGCGGAGAAGGGCGTCCTGCTCGAGCTCCGTCAGCTCGTACGTCTCGGCGATCTCCGCGAGGTCGGACGCACGGATCGTCCCGACCTGCTCGGACTGCTCGAGCAGCTGCCGGATGTCCTCGGCGGCGAGGATGTGTTCGATGTCGGTTTGACTCACGCGCGGCGGGGGACGCGAAGTACGCGGTAGGTGACACTCTCTCTCGTGCGCGACCCCATGTCTAGGGGGTGAGTGAGAAAATCCCTCGGCCTGACTACCTCAGCGCAGGTTGTCGGCCAGAGGCCGAGCAGCACGCCGCCGGCCCACCGCTGCTCTAGGTGATCCCACCCGAGCACGGTTTGCAGCGACTGCCTGTCACCTCACGCGGTCGCTATGAGGAAGCTCACCGCGACGATGGCGAGGACGGCCACGACGATAAAGAACCAGCGAACACTCGTAGCCAACATGCTCTGACACCCCCTCAGGTCTCGAGCGTACGAAGAGACTATCGCGTTTCTACTCTCATCGAGAGGTACCGCGGGCGGCCGAAAAACGCCGTCCCGCGCGACCCGTGCGGTCAAGCGAATGCACGAGAACGTGCGTTATGTCAAGTTGACGGAGCACTTGGGGCGATGGTGAACCCCCTCCCGCACCGGCCGCACTTGAGGTCGACGCCGATCTCGCCCGCGAGCTCCCTCCCGCAGTACGGGCAGAAGCGGACCGCGCCGGTCACGGCTTCCGCGGCGGCGAGCGTCCCGCGATCGACCCAGTGCAGCACGGGCACGGTGACGGTGAATGCGGCGAGCACGATCATGACGACACCGAGCGCGCGGACGTACACCTCATCAGGGTCATCCTCCAGCCACGGCAGGACGCCGACCATCGCGGTGCCGAGGGCGAGAAGCAGAAGCGTCACCCTGAAGATCCATGCGCGCCTTGGCGCAAGTTGCGCGAGCGCCAAGAGGCTCCCGGCGGCACCTGCGGCAGCGACCGTGAAGATGGTCCCCATCGTCTTCCCCCAGGCCTCGTTCTCCGGCTCAGTCCAGATGGCGACGATCGCGAGCGTGAAGCCGACCGCGCCCAGGACGGCGCCGATGTACGGCACGGGTCCCAGGAGCCTCCGCTCCCACGCGGGCTCGCAGGCAAGTGCGAGGAGCACCGCGCCCGTGACGCAGAGGGACGTTCCGAGGATCTTCCCCTGCGTCTCTCCAAAGTCCGGTGCGAGCACCGCGTAGATCCCAAGGGCCGCGTTCACCGCGATCGACACGAAGAAGATCCCGAGGCCGAATCGGCGCACCCTCCGGCCGAACGACCGAGACTCGGTGGAACGACGAGAAGTACCCGGCTTGACGTGGTGAAAGACGACTGACATCAAACCGCACCTCCTTCCTACTGAGCGTGGCGAGCCGCCTTCGTGCCGCCATCGGGGCACTCCCTGATCACGCGTCGGGACTTTGTGGAACCGCCGGCGCCACGGCGACGGCGCTAGAAGGTCGCCCCCCGCACCCCACTCACGATCGCGAGCAGCACGAGCGCCGCGACGACGAGCCGGTAGACGACGAAGACGCCGTACGTGTGACGGCGCACGTAGCCGAGCAGCCAGTCGATCGCGAGGAGCCCGCTGCCGAGCGCGGCGAGCGTTCCGACGACGAAGGGTCCGTGCCAGCCGTCCGGAAGGTCCCCGAGCAGCACGTCCCCCACTCCCTTGAGCAGCACCGCACCTAGCACCGTGGGGAGCAGCAGCAGGAACGAGAAGCGCGCGGCGCCGTCTCGATCGAGCCCCATGAAGCGACCTGCGGTGATCGTGATCCCCGAGCGTGAGACCCCGGGCGCGAGCGCGAGAGCCTGGGCGAGCCCCATGACGACGGCATGGCCGATGCCGAGATCTCCCATCGCGCGCCTCTGTGGAGTGCGGTCGGCCACGTACAGGAGCAGCGCGCCCGCGGCGAGGAGAACGAGGATCTGCCACGGCTCGCCCAGCTTGTCGGCGATCAGGTCCTCGCCGAGGAGCCCAGCAAGCCCCGCGGGGATGGTCGCCACGAGCACGAACCAGGCGATGCGCTCGTCGGACGTCTCGACGCGCCGCCGCCCGACGGACGCGAGCCACGCCCGCACGAGCCTCACGAGGTCGCCCCAGAAGTACGCGCCGACGGCAATGAGCGTCCCGAGGTGGAGCGAGACGTCAAAGGTCTGGTTGAAGCGGTCGTTCTCCTGGAGGTACGTCCAGTCGGAAGCCCAGGGCACGAGAATGAGGTGCCCGGAGGACGAGATCGGAAGGAGCTCGGTGAGCCCCTGGACGATCCCCAGGGCGAAGGCCTGGCCGTTCGTGAGGGCTGCCGGATCGTCGCCGACTCCGAGGAGTGTCAGGACGAGGGCGAGCCCGAGCGCCGCTCCCGCGACGCCATACACGACGGAGCGGCGCACGTCGTGATCCTACGTTTCCCACCGGCCGAACGCGCCGGACGAATTTCGGCGCAAATTGCGACAATCCGGCGAACGCGGGCCTTGACCGTGCTGGCCCTGTCCCATAGCTTCCCCCTTGCACCGAGCACGGAGCGCGACTAGGTCGAAGCTCAGCTCGAAGGCTCTACGCGGAAGCGGACGGTCAGCGGGCTGAGTGGACGAAAGCGCCACCGGCTCGGTGAATTTTTTTTCCCGCTAGGATCGCACTCGATGCACCTGCGCGCCCCTAGCGTCGACCAGGGTGTTCACGCCTTTGGCTGGTCAGTGGTGTTCTTCCTCTACATGTGGCTCGGAGCGCTCGCGATCGAGCTCCCAGGCGGCGCTTCCTTCGTGATCTCACTCCTCGCCGCGTGCGCGATCTTCCTCTTCGTCCGCACGCGCGGCGGCGACTACCCTCGTTGACTCGCGCAAGACCGGAAACCGCTCGCGCGGATTGACTCGCTGGTTGTTGCCGGGTGAACCTTCCGGTTGAGGCTGGGGGAACCTCCCGGTCGACGCTGGGGGAACCTCCCGGTCGACGCTGGGGGAACCTCCCGGTTCCCCCCAGACCCCCTCCCCTGGTCCGCTCCGCGGACAAGGCGCTCCGCGCCTTCCCTGAAGGCGTCCGCTGCGCGGCCGCTTGTGACTCGCGCAAGACCGGAAACCGCTCGCGCGGATTGACTCGCTGGTTGTTGCCGGGTGAACCTTCCGGTTGACGCTGGGGGAACCTCCCGGTTGACGCTGGGGGGAACCTCCCGGTTGACGCTGGGGGAACCTCCCGGTTCCCCCAGACCCCCTCCACTGGTCCGCTTCGCGGACAAGGCGCTGTGCGCCTTCCCCCAGACCCCCTCCCCTGGTCCGCTTCGCGGACAAGGCGCTGCGCGCGTTCCCTGAAGGCGTCCGCTTCGCGGCCGCGACGTTCGTCTTTTCTTCAAGCCTCGTGAGAGTTCAGCGAGGTGGGGCCTGGTGCTTATCGCTGAGCGCGGCGACGAGGCGATCGGCGAAGTCACGGCCGAGGACGGTCTCGAGACGATCGAGCGCGGGCGTTCGTGCCTGCGGGCTGTGCGCGGCGTCCGCGCTGACGTCGGCAAGAAGGCGCTTGGAGCCGGCAGGGGCAATCTTCACGAGGACGGCGGCACTCATGTGTCAGCTATCGGCGCAAAGCCCGCCCGGACGAATCCCTGGCGGGAGGGAAGCGGCCCGGCCCGAGGAGGCGTCAGAGCTCGAGATCGAGTCTTCTCTCGTCGAAGTGCGCAGACTCCAGCTCCGCGCGGAGGTCCGCCAGGGCCCGCAGTGCATCACGCTCGAATACGTGCCCGATCACGCCCACGCTCGCGTCGTTCCAGAACGGGATGTCGACATGCTCGCGCGTGACGAGGTTCACCGAGACCGACGAGCAGGCCGGACAACGGACGGCGACGCCGAAACATCGCCCGCCCGGGGCGATCAGCGCGAATGCGGACGGCGTCACCGGGCGCGGGCGACCCTCGAGGAAGCAGAAGAAGCTCCACGGCCACTCCCCCGCGCCGATGCGGCTGGCCGCGACATCCGCGAGCTCGAGCGCGAGTGGATCGTCGCGGGCCGTCATGAAGTTCCGGAACGTGTAGTCGATCGTCGTCCCGAGATGCGCCCAGTCGAGATCGTCGTGAGAGACGAGGCCAGGGTGCTCATCGCCGCACCCGCACGCGAACGACACGGTGTAGACCGCCGGATGCGCCGCCCCGGGGAGACGCTCGAGGACGCGAAAGGACGAGAGCGGCACTTTGGCCTCGCGTCCCTGCGGGCACGAGAACGAGTAGGTGCTGGTCAGCGGGTCGTACACAGTCTCCTTGTAATCGGGCGGCCGGACACCACCCTTGACATCTCGCGCAAGACCGGAATCCGCTTGCGCGGTTCCCGGCCGCTGGCTGATGCTTGGGTGAACCTTCCGGTTGTCGCTGGGGGAACCTCCCGGTTGACGCTTGGGGAACCTCCCGGTTCCCCCAGGCCCCCTCCACTGGTCCGCTCCGCGGACAGGCCGCTTCACATGCTGGGGGAACCTCCCGGTTCCCCCAGACCCCCTCCACTGGTCCGCTTCGCGGACAAGGCGCTTTGCGCCTTCCCCCAGACCCCCTCCCCTGGTCCGCTTCGCGGACAAGGCGCTGCGCGCGTTCCCTGAAGGCGTCCGCTCCGCGGACAAGGCGCTCCGTGCCTTCCCTGAAGCGGGCCGCTTCGCGGCGGCGGCACTTCTCGCTCACTCGCCTCTAGTGGGACGCCTCAGTACGTGATGAGGGAGTGCACGTCGTAGCCCTCGAGGCGGTCGCGTCCGTGCAGGAACGTGAGCTCGAGAACGAACACGATGCCGACGACGACGCCGCCGAGCCCCTCGACGAGCTCCACCTTCGCCTTGGCCGTCCCACCAGTCGCGAGGACGTCGTCGAGCACGATGACGCGCGATCCTGCAGGCACGGCGTCCCGATGCACCTGGAGGCTGTCGGATCCGTACTCGAGCGCGTAGAACGCCTCGACCGTCTCGCGCGGCAGCTTGCCCGGCTTCCGCGCGGCGACGAAGCCCGCCCCGAGCGCGTACGCAAGCGCCGCCCCGAAGATGAACCCGCGGGCTTCTGCGCCGAGGATGAGCGCGGGCGCGCGGGGCCGGGCCCACTCCGAGAGACGCCGGATCGTCTCGGCAAAGTACTCCGGATCCGCGATCAGCGGCATGAGGTCCTTGAAGACGACCCCTTCGGTCGGGAAGTCGGGAACGTCGCGAATGCGGTCGCGGAGATCGAGCGTCATGACGTTCGCTCCGCGGTCGACCGGAGGTCGCGGATGAAGAGCAGGTGCGAGAGCTCCTGCGCGATGCGCGAGAGCAGCTCGAGATCGTCGAGCGCACCCTTGCGTCGCTCGGGGTTCCGCGACCGCAGGCCGGGGGCGACGAGCTGCTCCACGAGCGTAGCCTGCCTCCCTGCAGCGGTCAGGAACGTCCGCAGGTGCCGGGCGTCGATCCCGAACCGCGAAAGCCGCGCACACGCGGCTGCGATGTCGGCTTCACTCTCCCCGTACACCCTCTCGCCACCCTCGATGCGCGAGACGACGAGCCCGAACTCCTCGAGCTGCCTGACGAAGTCCGGCGAGACCGACGCTCGATCGCAGAGCTCCGTGTCGTCGATCTCGTCCTCGCGAGCGGTGACTCCCACACTGCGCCGTCTCGTGCGCTCCGCGGACGCGCCTGGCCCGGCGAGCTCCTCGCGGATCACACGCAGGGGCAGGAACTCGTCGCGCTGGAGGCGCAGGATCGTCGTCAGCCGCTCGATGTCGTCCGGAGCGAAGAGTCGGTAGCCGCCGCGCGTCCGTCGCGGAGCGATCAGGCCCTGGTCCTCGAGGTAGCGGATCTTCGAGACGGAGATGTCCGGAAACTGCTCGCGCAGTTCCTCGCATACGGAGCCGATCGTGCGAAGCCTCGGCTCCATGCCGCCCTTCTCGCGTCTTGGCGCGACGGTGGTCATCGTTGGAGAAAGGTCAGTCGGTACTTGCCGATCTGCACCTCGTCGTCGTCCTCGAGCACGACGGACTCGATGCGCTTCCGGTTCACGTAGGTGCCGTTCAGGCTGCCGAGATCGCGGATCGTAAATGTCTCTCCTTCGCGCAGGAGCTCGGCATGCCGCCGCGATACGGTCACGTCGTCGAGGAAGACGTCGCACTCCGGTGAGCGACCGATGAGCGTCCGTCCCTCGTCCGGTTGAAAGGACTGCCCGGCCATGCCTCCGCCGGAGCGGACGACGAGCGCGGGGCCCTTGATCCCGAGCGCGGCGAGGAGATCGACCTCCTCGTTCTCGCCTTCGACGTCGAAGCTCATCGTCGTCTCGGAGCCGGTCTCCGTCGCGAGGAGCGCACCGCAGCGCGAGCAGTAGTTCGATGCCTCCGGGTTCTGGAAGCCGCACTCCGGGCAGTACGTATGGCTCACGCGTCGTCCGTCGGTACGGCCTTCGCAGCGAGGATCTCGCTCAGGCGCTCGACGTCGGCGAGCTGCGCCTCCCCCGCGCTCACCTGCTCGCGTAGTCGCGCGACGAGCTCCGCGCGGAGGATGTCGATGCGACCGTGGAGCACGCGGCGCCGGAAGGAGATCTCGTCCTCCTCCTTCTCGAGCTCGCGGATCATCACGCGAAGGTCGTCGTCGGTCAGTGTCGAGAGATCGGGAAGTGGTTCCACCGGTGGCCTTTCCTCGAGGGTCACCTGAGTAAAGCAGCAGCCGAGCCAAGGGGTCAACCTCAGGTTGAGACTTCATTATCTCTTTCGTGCCCGGAGCACGTCTCCCTCCCCCTCGAGGGGTCAGCTGCGGCCCAGGACGCTTCTCGCTCGCAGGACGTACTGCGCGGCTGCCGCGATCGCGAGCCCGATGCCGATCCAGAGCAGCACGAGCGGCCACCCGGTGTCCTCCTCCGTGATCAGCACGAATCCGAGCGCCGCGTACAGGATCCAAGTTGCGAGCTTCCCGAGGAAGGTGACCTCGAGCTGGTAGCCGCTCGGTGCAACCAGCTTGTAGCCGAGGATGAGCACCAGGTCGCGGGCAAGGATGACGAGCGCGGCAACGAGTGGGATGCGCCCCGTCAGCCATAGCAGGACGACAGCCGTTCCGATCATGAGGCGGTCGGCGAGCGGGTCCGCGACCTTCCCGAAGCTCGACTCCACGCGCCAGCGGCGCGCGAGGTAGCCGTCGAGCTGGTCCGTGAAGGCCGCAGCCGCGAAGAAGATCCCCGCCCCCCACGCCGGCCCGTCGCCGGCCCGGACATAGAGCCACGCGAAGACCGGGATCGCGGCGAAGCGAGCAATCGTGAGCGCGTTCGGGATCCTCCGTCGCACTTCGGTCCACGTCACGGGCGAAACCCTACGAGTTCGCGGGGTCAGACCCGTGGGGTCTGACCCCGGCCGAGACCCGCGGGACCGGTGGGGTCTGACCCCGGTCGAGACCCGCGGGGTCAGGACCGCAGTCGTACGCCCTGGTAGCGTCGCGCCTCGTGGCGGACACGCTCAGACTCCCCGGGTTCGTGAACGCCCACACGCACACGTTCCAGCGGGCGCTCCGCGGGACCGGTGCAGCCAGCGACTTCTGGGCCTGGCGCGAGACGATGCTCGCCGAGGCGGAGCGACAGACTCCCGAGCTCGTTCGCGTCGCGTACGAGCACACGTACCGCGAGATGCGCGCCGCCGGGTACACGGCGGTGGGCGAGTTCCACTACCTGGGCCTCACCGAGGCGTCGGCGGCTGTCGAGGCGGCTGCCGCGGCCGGCATCGAGCTCGCGCTCCTTCACGTTGCCTACGCGCGCGGCGGGCTTCCTCGCTTCCGCCAGGAGTCGGTTGCGGCCTACCTGAACGAGGTGGAGGAGCTACGAAGCGCCGGTCTTCGAGTCGGGGTCGCCCCCCACTCCATCCGCGCGTGCCCCCTCGAGTGGCTCGAGGAGATCGGGCGCTACGCCGATGCCGAGGCTCTACCACTGCACGTCCATGCGGACGAGCAGCCTCGTGAGATCGAGGAGTGCCTCGCGGAGCACGGCTGCCGGCCCATCGAGCTCCTCGCGCGCACGGGATGCCTCAGCGAGCGGACGACGGTCGTCCATGCGACCCACGCCGA
Source organism: Gaiellaceae bacterium (assembly GCA_035293125.1). Lineage (GTDB taxonomy): Bacteria > Actinomycetota > Thermoleophilia > Gaiellales > Gaiellaceae > GMQP-bins7. Next base: position 8,830 of record DATDOS010000098.1, read on the forward strand.
CGCCTCGGAGCTCGACTTGCTCGCGTCCTCGGGGGGGACGGTGTGCGCATGCCCCACGACGGAGGCCGATCTCGGCGACGGCTTCCTCCCGGCCGAGCGGATCCGCACGCGATCGATCCCGCTCTGTATCGGCTCCGACTCGAACGTGCGCATCGACCCGCTGGAGGAGCTTCGCGAGCTCGAGGGCATCGCACGGAGGCAGACCGGTCGGCGCGGGGTCTTCACGACGGAGGAGCTGCTGCGCTTCGGCTCGGACGAGGGCGCCCGCTCCCTCGGTCTCGAGGCGTGGCGGGAGATCGAGGTAGACCTCGCCCATCGCTCGCTCGCGGGAGTCGCGCACGACGACGTCACCGCAGCCCTCGTTGCCGGCTGTGGTGCCGACGTCGTGGTCGCCCAAGATTGATTTGAACGCGAGCGCAGCGGCTGCGAAACAGCCGCCTTCAGATTTCCGCGCGAGCGGGATCCGCGTGAGCGAATTCCCGGCTTACGCTACGTGAAGATGATCTGCGCTCCGGCGCTCAGCTCGTAGAACTCGCCGACCGTGAGGATCCCGTCGAGCTGCGGGACGAAGTCGTCCTCGGCCAGCTCGAACATCTCGACCGTCGCTTGGCAGGCGTAGATCCCGCCGCCCGAGTCGTGGATCAGCTCGATGAACTCGCCGATCGGCGGGATGTCGAGCTTCTCCATCTGGCCGCCCATCATCTTCGTCGCGAGCCAGGACATGCCGGGGATGACGCCGACGATCGTCGGCAGGTGCATCCCGGGGTTCCCGACCGTGGCGACCCTGATCTTCCCCTGCCGGTCCTTGCGGATCGCGTCGAGACCGAAGAAGGTGAAGAAGAGATCGGCGTCGATGCCCTCCATGCGGGCTCCGTTGGCCATGATCAGGGCGGGATAGATCCCTTCGAGCGAGCCCTTCGACACGACGATGCACACCTTCTGCAGCGGCTCGGGCGTCGCTTCGTGCTCGTGCTCGATCTCGTCTAGCAACTGCGTCATCGTCTCCTCCTAGATGCAGCCCCGGGGCTTGGGAATTCCACCGATCTTCGCGGCGAGCTTCGCCGGCCCCTTGGGGAACAGCTGGTACAGCTCCTTGATGGGTACTCCGGACTCCTTGCCGAGCGAGCGGATCGAGGGTGCGGTGCCGGTTGTGAGGTAGCGCTCACGCATGAACTCGACCGCGCGCCAATGGCGCGGGGTCAGCTCCGAGATGCCGCTCTCGCCCGCGATCTCGGCCGCGATCTCGGGCGTCCACTGCCCGGTATGGACGAGGAAGCCCTCGGGGTCGCGCTCCACCGCCACTCCTGCGATCTCGATCGTTGCCATCTGGCGTTCGCCTCCTTTCAGACGGGCTCCGGCTGGCGCTCCTTCCCGCTCGTCGACATCGCCGGCGAGATGCCCGGGATGTCGCGGCCGGGAAGGAGCGCGTGCCAGTACAGCCACTGGAACATGAGCTTCCCGAGATGGTTGAGTCGGGATTCCTTGAGGAGAGGGAGCGGCCCGATTCCCGTCGGGAAGCGGCCCGGAAGCGGTTCCGTCTCGTAGTTGAAGTCGATGAGCAGGGCCTTGCCGAAGCCCGTCTCGATGAAGCAGTTCGCGTGCCCGTCGTACGAGGCCGAGAGCTCCTGCCCGGCCAGGAACCGCACGACGTTCTCCGTCAAGGCCTCGCCTTCGAAGTGGGTCACCGAGCCCGCCTTCGAGATCGGGACGTTCGTCGCGTCGCCGAGCGCGAAGACGTTCGGACGCGCCTGCGACTGCAGCGTGCTCGGATCCGTCGGGACGAAGCCGAGCTCGTCTCCGAGGCCCTCCGAGCGCTCGACGTAGGGGGCGCCTCCGTGGAGGGGCACCGTCACGAGCAGGTCGAACGGGACCACGCGCTCGTCCCAGCTCACGAGGCGGCCGCCTTCGCCGTCGGCTGCACCGACGGCGAACTCCGTCACGAGATCGATCCCCTTCTCGGCGAGCAGACCGCCAAGCCGGTCCGACGCAACGGGCTTCGTGAACGCCCCGTCGAGCGGTGTCACGTAGGAGAGCTCCACGCGGTCGCGGATCCCGCGCTCCGTGAAGTACGAGTCGGCGAGGAACGCGAACTCGAGGGGAGCGACCGGGCACTTGATCGGCATGTCGACGAGGTTCACGACCAGGCGTCCGCCGTTGAAGCCGTCGAGAGCGCGTGCGAGCTGCTCGGCGCCAGGGACGTCGTAGAACGTGAACATCCGCTCCCGCCAACCGGGGCCCGTCAGGCCCTCGGTCTCCTCGGGCTGCAGGGTGACGCCGGTCGCGACGATCAGGACGTCGTAGGGGAGCACGGTCCCGTCGGCCAGGTGCACTCGATCCTCGTCGAGCACGACGCGATCGACGTCCGCCTGGCGGAACTCGACACCGCCGTGGAGCTGCCGATGCCGGGGCCTGACGATCTCGCCGACGTCCGCAAGCCGGAAGGGGACGAACAGGAGACCCGGCTGGTAGACGTGGCGGTCGTCCTTGTCGACGACGGTGATCGTGGCCTCACCGGGGTCGTACCGGCGACGCAGCCGGTTGGCCATCATCGTCCCCCCCGTTCCTCCACCGAGAATGACGATCTCGTGTGCCATGGGCAGCTCCGTGTCGATGCGATGTCTCGGGGTCCAGTGTCCACGTCGGCACGCGAGCGACGCAAGCGGGGATCCGCGGAGGTCAGATGCGGCCTTCTACGGGTCCGGCTCGAGGGGTTGGGCGGTACAGTCGATGCGATGTACCGTTTCGTCGAGCATACGGCCGAGCTCGAGGTCGAGCTCGAGGCGGATTCGCCGGAGGGCGTGCTGGAGGAGGCGCTCCGCGCGTTCGCCGAGCTGGCGGGACCGGGTGAGGGCGACGTCGTCGAGCGTCGGATCGACCTCACCGCACCGGACCTACCGGCCTTGCTCGCCGCCTGGCTCGACGAGCTCGTCTATCTTGCGGACGCGGAGCGCCTCGTGCCCGAGAGCGCGGACGTGTCCGTCACCGGGTCCCGGGTGGCCGGCCTCGTGCGCGGGCGCCGCGGAGAGCCGCGACCGCTCGTCAAAGCCGTCACGTTGCACCGTCTTCGCTTCGGGCCGGAGGACGGGGTCTGGCGTGGAAGAGTCGTGCTCGATGTCTGACCTCCCGCGACTCGAGCGGATCGACGAGACGACGTGGGAGATCCCCGCTTCCGCACGGCAGGACATGCGCGTGCCGGCGAGGATCTTCGCCGACGAGGGGATTCTCGGCGAGATTGCAGGCGATCTCTCGCTCGAGCAGCTCCAGAACGTCGCCACGCTGCCGGGTGTGGTCGGCGCGGCGATCGCGATGCCCGACATCCACCAGGGATACGGGTTCCCGGTAGGCGGCGTCGCCGCCACCGAGCTCCCGGACGGCGTCGTCTCGCCTGGCGGCGTCGGCTACGACATCAACTGCGGCGTCCGGCTGCTCGCGCTGCCGCTCACCGAGCCGGAGCTCGGAGACCGCCGCGAGGCGCTCGTCCACGAGATCTCACGCAGTGTGCCCGCAGGCGTCGGCAAGCGCGGTGCGTTGCACATGCGCGATGCCTCGCTCGACGACGTGCTCCGTGACGGCCCGCGCGCGCTCCCCGCCGTGCGAGGGGACGACGTCGAGCGCACGGAGTCGCAGGGCCGCCTCGAAGGCGCCGACCCGTCCGCCGTCTCCGAGCGTGCGCACCTTCGCGGTCGCGACCAGCTCGGGACCATGGGGTCGGGGAACCACTTCGTCGAGCTCCAGGTCGTCGAGACGTTGCTCGATCCGGCGACGGCCGAGGTATACGGACTCGAGACGGGACAGGTCACAGTCCTCATCCACTCCGGCTCGCGCGGCCTCGGCCATCAGGTCTGCACCGACTACGTCCGGCTGATGGACTCCCGGCTCGCGAGCTACCGGATCCACCTCCCCGATCGTCAGCTCGCCTGCGCTCCGGCGTCTTCGCCGGAGGGGCGCCAGTACCTCGCCGCGATGGCGGCCGCCGCCAACTTCGCGTGGGCCAATCGCCAGGCGATCGCCGACGGCGTCCGGCGCGCCGTGGAGACGGTGCTCGGGCAGGACGTCGCGGAGCGGACGCGGCAGGTGTACGACGTCGCGCACAACGTCGCGAAAGTCGAGGTCCACGGAGGCATGCGCGTGTGCGTCCACCGGAAGGGGGCGACGCGGGCGTTCCCCGCGGGGTCGGACGAGATTCCCTCCGACTTCCAGGCCGTCGGGCAGCCTGTCTTCATCCCCGGCTCGATGGGCACCGCGAGCTTCGTGCTGGCCGGCGAGGCGGGCTCGATGGAGCGCTCGTTCGGGACGACGTGTCACGGCGCCGGCCGGCGCATGTCGCGGACGGCGGCGCGCAAGCGGATCCACGGCAACGAGCTTCGGCGGGAGCTCGAGTCGCGAGGCATCGTCGTCCGCTGCCCGTCCCCCAAGGGCCTGGCCGAGGAGGCGCCGTTCGCGTACAAGGACGTCGACCGCGTGGTGGGCGTCGTCGAGCGGGCCGGGCTCGCGCGGCGCGTCGCACGTCTCGTGCCGATCGGCGTCGTGAAGGGATGATCCGGCGCCCGACTACCGTTAGACACTGACGTGGACGTCACGGAGGCCACCTTCGAGCAGGACGTGATCGAGCGGTCGCGGGAGACGCCCGTGATCGTCGACTTCTGGGCCGCCTGGTGCGGCCCGTGTCACGCACTGACTCCCGTCCTCGAGCAGGAGGTGGAGCGCCGGAACGGCGCCGTCGTCCTCGTAAAGGTGGATGTCGATGCGAATCCGACCCTGTCCTCCACGTATCGCATCCAGGGCATCCCGGCTGTCAAAGGCTTCCGCGACGGTCGCGTCACCACGGAGTTCGTCGGGGCGCGTGCGCCTGCTGCGGTCGCCGCGTTCGTGGACGAGCTCCTCGCGCCGCCTCGTGTCGCGGGAGTCGTCGACGAGCTGCGCGCGAGCGGAGAGCTGCCGGACGTGCTCGCCGCCCTCGAGGCCGGGGACGCCGAGCGGGCTCTCGACAGGCTTCTGGACGAGATCCCGTCGTCGTCGACCGAGCGCAAGGAGCGCCTGCGTGCGCTCGCAGTGGAGATCTTCCACGACCTCGGGCATGAAGATCCCGTGACCGTCGCCTACCGGCGCCGGCTCGCGACCGCCCTCTACTGACGAGCCGCCGCGCGAAGCCGCGTAGCCCAGCCGGCGGTGGCTTCCAGGTACGCCCGTTGGGCTGCGAGCCCGCGCTTCCCCCAAGCCCCGTCGTATCCCGGCCGGCCCACCTGTCCCCGGGCAGGTTCGATCTGCGTCCCTTCCTGCCACTCGTTGTAACTCGTGATGGTCACGACGTCCGCGTCCGCGCGGATCGCGGTCTTCCACATCCGGTCGTAGGTCACGCCGTGCAGGCGCGGGCGGACCACTTCTTGACGGGTCGCAAGGCGAGCGTCGTACCCGGGCCCGACCGAGGGGGCGCACAGCAGGCCGGCGTTGTGCGCCTGCGTGCAGAGGCGGCGGAACAGCGACCCGTTCCACGTGACGACGTCGTACGTGTACAGCCCGTCGAAGCCGGAGGCCTTCGCACGGCCGACGAGCGTCGTGTGCCCGAAGACGCGCACCCCCTCGAGCGGCGCGAGCGCCTCGGCCCACGCCGGAGCCGGGTCGCGGTCGGCGTCGTAGACGTAGAAGTCCGTGAAGCCCTCTTTCTGAAGCCGCGAGATGTCCTCCGCTGCCTGCGCCGGCGTCCGCTCTCCATAGGGCTCGACGTGGATGGCGATCGAGAGGCCCTGACGCCGCGCGGCCTGGACGACCAGCGGCAGCCGGTCGGCCTCGGGCGATCCGAAGCCCCACCAGGAGACGACAATCGTGCCGACGCCTGCGGCCGCGATCTCACGCATCTGCGCGGCGACGATCTTCGCATTCGACGACGAGTAGAGGCCGCGGCTCGGGAAGTAGGGCGTCGAGAGCACCGGCGCTCCGTCGTGCTCGACGTACCAGTGCGCCCAGCGGCCGTCCCTGAGCGGGGTCGAGTACCACGGGTAGTAGAAGATCGCGACTCGGTCCGCGCCCGCGCGAGCATCTCCCTGCCCGCCTGCAGCCGGGAAGGAGACAACGGCTGCGCAGACAGCAGCCGTGACGAACGCAGACACGCGTAACCCAATCACGCCGGCGGGACTCTAGCGACCGGCCCCGACTGAGGCGCGCGAGCTGATCCGCGCAACCAAGCCTGTCGAGGCCGGCGCGCTTCGCGCTCTCCTCGTCTGAACCGAGGCCGCGGCGGTGCCGAGCTTCGCAACGAGAGTGAGTGCGAGAACGTCGAAGATGACGTAGCCACTTGCCGCACCACTGGGCGGGTTGCCCTGCGAGAGGCCGACTCCGGGAACGCTCGTCTCCCAGGTCCACGTGCCGAGCGCGGTGCCGTAGAGCTCGAGCGCGGCCACGACGACGAAGACGCCCGCGTAGACCGGGCGTTTGGTCCAGATGAGGACGCAGATCAGGAATGCGCACCCGATCGTCCCGGCGACGTCGGAGGCCGCGAGTACGGTCACGCCTGCGATCCCCCACACGGCAGCACCGAGTGCGGCGGCGCCGAGAAGCGTGCGCGGTCGATCCCGGAGCAGCGTCGCCAAGGAGAGGCCGGCTAGGTAGACCAAGCCGTGACCAGGCGGCACGAACGCGGGGAGGTTCTCGAGCCGATAGGCGTACAGACCCCAGATCAACGAGCCGACCACCTCCCCGAGCGTCGCGATCGCGACGACCGCGAGCGCCTGAATCCGAACAGCTGGCGCATGCAGGACGAGGAGTACCGCCAGGACACCGGCCGTGAGCACGCCCAGCATCAGCTGGCCCGTCCCCCCCACGCGGCTGTCGAGCCAGAGCCCGCCCACGGTCCAGACCGAGACGACGACGAGTGTGACGAGGGTCGGGCGGCGCACCTCCTGCATCTTCGTCGAAGAGCCGGCGACGGTTCGATCCCACGAGGTTCGCGCACGGATTCTGCCGTCCAGATGTCCCGCCTACACACGTTCTGAACGGCTGAGAGGGCGTGGTCGCGAGCTGACCGAGGGCCGGTTACGTCTCTCGTGGTGCCAGGGCGAGGTCGACTGCGTCCTCGAAGGCAATCGCGCGGCCCTCCGCCCACACGGCATCGGCGTCCGCGCCCAGTGCCTCGCGCGCGCCGCCGATGTGCTTCGCGAGGAGCGCGTCCCAGAAGGCGACGGAGAACGACGTGCCGAGCGACTCCCATAGCGCCTCGACCGACGCGGCGAGGCGAAGGGCGCGCTGCGGTTCGCCGGCGCCGGCAGCCGACATCGCCACTCCCTGCACCTCGAAGCTCGTCTCGAGGACGTCTCCGAGCGGAAGCGCCGCTCGCAGGCTTTCGCGGTAGCGCTTCCCGGCCTCCTCTGTATCGCCGCCGATCAGTGCGCAGTCGGCGAGGAAGTGGAAGGCGAAGTGCTCGGTGCGCGGGTCGCCGCCCGCCATCTCGAGCAGGTCGCGTGAGAGAGCCTCAGCCCGCTCGACGTCGCCGAGTGTGACGAGCACCTGGCAGACGCCGACGAGCGCCCGAGTCTCGCCGGGTCGGTCGCCCAGCTCGCGGCGGAGCTCGAGGCTCTGCTCGAACGCCTCGAGGGAGCCGGGGGCGTCGCCGGCGTCGTAGACGAGGAGCCAGCCGAGCGCGTCGAACGTCGAGGCGAGCTCGTTCCGATCGCCGAGAGCACGCCAGAGGCCGATCCCTTCGGTGAGGAGCGTCCGCCCTTCGTCGGGATCACCGCACCGCGCTGTGAGCGCACCCGACGCCGTGAGTGACCGGGCCCGAGCGGGGCCGACAGCCGTCGACCGGGTGAGCACGTCGGCCAGTCGTCGGCGCCCCTCCGCGAGATGGCCGTGGGTGAGCCAGAACCAGCCGAGAGCGCCCGCGAGCTCGAGCGCGCGATCCGGATCGCTCTCGGCCCGCCAGTCGAGCGCGGCCCGGAGGTCGTCGTGGTCGAGCTCGAGCCGCGCGGCCCACTCCGCCTCGGCGTCGAACCGATGCTCGTACCCCTGCTCGGCGAGCGCGGAGAAGAAGACCGCGTGTCGTTGCCGGAGCTCCCCGGCCTCTGCCGAGCCTGCGAGCCTCTCGAGCGCGTACTCACGGATCGTCTCCAACATCAAGAAGCGGTCGTCGCCGATCGGCTTCACGAGGCTCGAGTCGACGAGCGCCGCGAGGCCGTCGAGGTCGGCGCCGCAAACCTCCTCTGCAGCCGTCAGCGGGAAGCTGCCTGCGAAGGCCGAGAGCCGTGCGAAGAGCTCCTTGCTCGCCGCTTCGAGGAGGTCGTAGCTCCACTCGATCGTGGCGCGCAGCGTGCGCTGGCGCTCGGGGGCGTCGCGCGCGCCGCCCGTCAGGAGCGGGAGGGTCGAGTCGAGGCGCTCGAGGAGCAGCTCGGGAGCAAGCAGCTTCGTACGCGCCGCGGCGAGCTCGACCGCCAGCGGGAGTCCGTCGAGACGGCGACAGATCGCCTCGACGGCCGAGTCCGGCATCAGCTCTCGCCCGACTGCACGGGCCCGCTCGACGAAGAGGGCGGCCGCGTCGCTCGCCGGAAGTGGGTCGAGCCGGTACTCCTGCTCGCCCGACACGTGCAGCGGCGACCGGCTGGTGACGAGCACGCGGAGACCGCCCGAGGCCGCGAGGACTGTGCTGACGGCCGGAGCGGCGTCGAGGAGATGCTCGAAGTTGTCGAGCAGGATCAGGAGCTCCTTCCCGCGGAGGAATCCGGCGAGGTCGTCTCGCGCTCCGATCGCCTGCCCGAGCTCCGAGGACACGAGCTCGGGGTCGGAGAGGCCGGCAAGCGGCACCCAGAAGACACCGTCGCGTAGCGTTCCCACGAGCTCGGCTGCAACCTGGAGCGCCAGGCGGGTCTTCCCGGTGCCTCCGGTTCCCGTGACGGTGAGGAGGCGCGTGCCGTTCGAGAGGAGCGCGACGAGCTCGCCGACCTCGCGCTCTCTCCCGACGAGCGCGCTCGCGGCGATCGGCAGGTTAGTGGCGTCGAGCGTCCGCAGAGGCGGGAAGTCGCCATCGCCGAGCTGGTACAGGCGCTCGGCTCCGATCAAGTCCTTCAGCCGGTGCTCACCGAGATCGCGAGTGGCGATGTCGCTCTCGAGGATCCCGCGGGTCGTCTCGGAGACGACGATCTGTCCGCCGTGCGCAGCCGCGGCGATGCGCGCCGCGCGGTGAACGTCGATCCCGACGTAGCCCTCGTCCGTCACGAGCGGCTCGCCGGTGTGGATTCCCATGCGTACCCGAATCGGGCCGCCTGCGAGCGCGTGTCGTGCCTCGGCCGCCGCGGCAACGGCGCCGGCGGCTCTCGGAAACGCGACGAAGAAGGCATCGCCCTGGGTGTCCACCTCGACACCGTCGTGTTTCGTGAACGCCTCCCTCAGGGCGTGGCGGTGGTCGTCGAGCAGCGCGGCGTAGCCCGGCCCGTGCTCCTGCAGGAGTCGGGTGGAGCCCTCGACGTCCGTGAAGAGGAAGGTGACGGTGCCGGTCGGCAGAACAAGCCGGCTCATGGCGCGATTCTCTCACCGAGCAGCCGGGCTTCGAGCGATAGCGGGGTCAGATCCGTGAGGTCTGCCCCAGCAGCCACGTCTCACCCGGCTCCAGGTTCGAGCTCACGAGCGCGTGCCCCATGGAGCGACTCGAGCCCCGCCGCGTCCGTGTGATGATGATGTCGGGGCAGCATCTGGGCGATCCAGAGACGCACGGCCGGCGAGCGCCGCCAAGACTGGACAACACAAACGTCACAAACCCGCCGTTTCCAGCGGGTCTTTGATCGGGGCGCCGAGATTTGAACTCGGGACCTCTGGTCCCCCAGACCAGCGCGCTAACCAGGCTGCGCCACGCCCCGTGGCCAGAGACACCTTAGCCGCTCGTCAGACCTCCTTCGGGAGCTGCGTGAGCGGTTTGCTGCGAGATGATGGGAACGTGGCGATCGTCGGTGTCATCCCAGCGGCTGGTCATGCGACGCGCTTACAGCTGCTCCGCGGCTCGAAGGAGATGATCCCGATCAGCGGCAGGCCGGTCATGGACTACATCGTGGAGAGGATGCGCGCGGGTGGCTGTACGAAGCTGCGCGTCGTGACACGACCTGAGAAGGAGGACGTGATCGCGCATGCGGAGGAGCTCGGCGCGGAGGTCGTTCTCGAACGCCCGACGTCGGTCAGCGAATCCTTCCTCGCCGGGATGGCCGACCTCGCCGAGGACGACGTCGTCCTCATCGGCTTTCCCGACACCCTCTGGGAGCCGGTAGACGGCTATCGGCCGCTGGTCGCTGCCGTTCGCGAAGGCTCCGACGTAGCGCTCGGTCTCTTTCGGATCAGCCTCTCCGATCTCAGGCGCTCGGATGTCGTGGTCTTCGACGACGACGGCAGGATCGAACGCATCGACGTGAAGCCGGCGGAGCCGCTCTCCGAGTGGATCTGGGGTTGCGCAGCCGCGCGCGCCGACGTATGGGCCGGGCTCGTGCGGGCCGGGTGGCCCGGGAGGTACATCGACCTCCTGTGTCGCGAAGGTCGGGACGTGCGCGGATTCACGCTCTCGGACGTCTGGCTCGACATCGGGACGGAAGACGCGCTGCGACGCGCTCGCTCGGCTCTCGGTTCTGCGCCAGAGCGATAGCCGCGAAGCCTC
>DATDOS010000099.1:0-15758 GCA_035293125.1 Gaiellaceae bacterium
GCGAGGCGAGGTAAGCGCCGCGCTCGACCGCGCGGTCGATGCGGGCCTGGAAGTTCGCGTTGACGCGGCGCAGGTAGTCCTCGGCGAAGACCATCCTGACCTGGAAGATCGTCTCGTCCCCCTCGCGGTCGGAGTCGATCCCGTCCGACACGCACACGAGCCGTCCGCCCGCCTGCCTGATCCGCCGGTACGCGAGGCAGCCCTCGACCGTGTCCCTGCCGAAGCGGTCGAGGTACGGCGTCAGGATGCCCGCGGACTCCCCGTCCTCCACCCGCCGGATCAGCGTGCCGAGCGCGCGCTCGTCGATCCTCACCGAGCCGGAGACGTCGGACTCGCGGGCGACCTCCGCGACCTCCACGCCGTTCCGCTCCGCCCACTCGCGGCACGTCGCCTCGTACAGGTCGAGCTGCTCGGCGACCTGCGCGGGCGTACGCTCGCCCTCGACCGAGATCCTCGCGTAGATGTCGAACGTCGTCATAGGTACGTTCCTCCTGGGCGTGGGGCGGCGTATTCCGTCCCACGCCACACACGTTCCTCGACGTCCCCCGACAGTCAATACCAAACAGACCGACCTGCTACGGGGACGGCGGTACTATCGCCCCTCCGGCTCGGAGGAGGTGCCAGACGATGGCGGTACGGACAGGTGACAATGCCCCCGAGTTCGACCTCGAAGTGACCCACGCAGAGCGCGTCAAGCTCTCCGACTTCCGCGGGCGCTCCAACGTCCTGCTCGTGTTTCACCCGTTCGCGTTCACTGCCGTGTGCGAGGAGGAGGCCCGCGACCTCCAGGCGAACCTCGAGTCCTTTCGCAACGCGCAGACGGAGATCGTGTTCGTCTCGTGCGACTCGGCCCCGACGCGCCAGGCCTGGCGCCGTGAGCTCGGCGCTGAGTACACGTTCGCGTCGGACTTCTGGACGCACGGAGCCGCAGCGAAGGCCTACGGGGTGTTCAACGAGGCGAACGGTGCACCGCACCGTGGAACGTTCCTGATCGACAAGGACGGCACTGTCATCTGGTCGCTGGTGAAGATCCGGGACGAGCGCCGAGCGGAGATGGTGCCCGAGTCGCTCGCTGCGCTGCACGAGGAGTGAAGCTCGCGCTTCACACGTGGGGCGACGAGAGCTCGCCGCGTGTCGTCTGCCTACACGGCGTCACGAGCCACGGGCGGCACTTCGCCAAGCTCGCGGAGGCGCTACCCGGCCTTCACGTCCTCGCCCCGGACCTGCTCGGTCACGGCTTGTCTCCCTACGAGCCGCCGTGGGATCTCGAGACACATCTGGACGCGATCGTCGAGACGGTCGGCGCGAAGCCCGCGGCGCTCATCGGCCACTCGTTCGGAGGCCGGCTCGCATTCGAGATTGCTGCCCGGGCCCCCAAGCTCGTCCCACGGCTCGTGCTGCTCGACCCCGCGATCCACGTTCCCCCGCCGGTCGCCCTCGCCGCCGCCGAGAACGCGCGCAACGACCGTGCGTACGTCTCGTTCCACGAGGCGATCGACCGTCGCTACGACGAGAGCCAGCTGCAGCGCGCGCCGCGAGAGCTTCTCGAGGAAGAGCTCGAACGTCACCTGTTTCTCGACGACGACGGCCTGTACCGCTACCGCTACTGCCAGTCGGCGGTCGTCGCCGCGTACGGCGAGATGGCGTCACAGCCACCGCGTTTCGAGGACGTCCGCATCCGGACGCTCCTCGTCCTCGGCGAGGGCTCGTACCTCCCGTACGACAACCTGCTCGACGCGCACCGAGCTGCGCTCGGTGACCTGCTCGAGGTCGCCGTCGTCCCTGGCGGTCACACCGTGCTCTGGGACGCGCTCGAGGAGACGACCGAGGTCGTCACGACCTTCCTCGAGTCGGGCCTCAGCCCCTAGCCGACGTATTCGTCCGCAATCGCGAGAGCCTCGTCGAGAGTGTCGATTCCCTCGTCGACCTCGTCGCGCGTGATCGTCAACGGCGGGACGACCATAATCATGTTCCAGTGCGTCATCAGGTAGAGGCCGCGCTCGAGCGCCGCCTTCGCCAGCCGAGCAACCGGAGCGGCCGCCTCCCCTGACGCGTTGAACGGCACGAGCATCTCGCGCGTCTCCCGGTTCTTGACCAGCTCGACGCCCCAGAAGCAGCCAAGACCGCGTACCTCGCCGATCGAAGGGTGGCTCGCATGCAGGCCGCGCAACCGGTGGCCCAGGTACGAGCCCACCTCGGCGGCGTTCTCGACGACACCTTCCTCCTGGAACGCCTCGATCGAGGCGACCGCTGACGCGCACGCGAGCGGGTGTCCCGCGTACGTGAGCCCGCCGGCGAAGAACTTGTCGCGCACCCAGTCGGCGAGCGGCTTGCGGAAGATCATCGCTCCGAGGGGGACATACCCCGAGTTGATCCCCTTCGCGACCGTGATGATGTCCGGGACGACGTCCCAGTTCTCGCACGCGAACCATTTGCCTGTCCGCCCGAAACCGGCCATCACCTCATCGAGCACGAGCAGGATTCCGTGCCGGTCGCAGACCTCGCGGATGGACTGGAGGTAGCCGTCCGGAGGCGGAATGACCCCGTTCGTGCCCGTCACCGTCTCCAGGAAGACGGCAGCGACGTTCTGCGGCCCCTCGTACTGGAGGATCTCCTCCAGGTGCGGCGCTCCCGTGCACACCGGGCACGGGTCGGGATGCCCGGCAGGACAGCGGTAGGGGTACGGGTCGAACATCCGGACAAGACCGGCCATTCCCGGCTCGTTCGGCCACCGTCGCGGATCACCGGTGAGCGAGATCGCACCGTGCGAGGCGCCGTGGTAGGAGCGGTAGCGCGCGATGATCTTGTGCCGCCCGGTGTAGAGGCGGGCGAGCCTGATCGCGTTCTCGTTCGCCTCCGCGCCCGAGTTCGTGAAGAAGGACATGCAGAGGTCGCCTGGGGTGACTTCCGCCAGCAGCCTGCCGAGTCGCGACCGCGACTCGTTCGCCATCGGGGGCCCGATCGTGCAGAGCTTCTCGGCCTGCTCCTTGATCGCCGCCAGGATCTTCGGGTGCTGATGCCCGATGTTGACGTTGACGAGCTGCGAGGCGAAGTCGAGGTACCGCTTGCCGTCGTAGTCCCAGAAGTGGCGCCCTTCGGCGCCCGCAACCGGGATCGGGTCGATCGCATCCTGCACCGACCACGAGTAGAGGACGTACTCCTTCGCGTCCTCGACGATATGTGCGCCGAGGTTGGGGTCGGTCTCGATCACGGCCATGTCTCGCTCCTTCGCGTCGCGTTCGGTCGCGATCCTAGCGGCGCTTGAAGCCGATCCTCGCAGACGACACGATGTGCGTCGTGAGCTCTGCGGTCACCGCTGAGTCCGGGGTCCCCCCGCTCCTCGAACGGGAGCTTCCACTCGAGCGCCTGCGGACGGCTCTTGCGGATGCGGAGAGCGGCAGCGGCCGGTTGGTGCTCGTGGGCGGCGAGGCGGGCGTCGGCAAGACAGCTCTCGTCAGCTGGTTCTGCGACGAGCGCCGCGGATCGACGCGGATCCTCTGGGGAACGTGCGACGCGCTCTTCACGCCGCGACCACTGGGTCCTTTCCTCGACGTAGCAGAGACGGTCGGTGGCCGGCTGAAGGACATCGTGGGGGGCGACGCGCGTCCGCACGACGTATCCGTCGCCGTGATGGACGAGCTGGCGGTTCGGCCGACGATCCTCGTGCTCGAGGACGTCCATGGAGCGGACGAAGCGACACTCGACGTCGTCGCGCTGGTCGGTCGGCGGATTCACAAGTCCTCGGCTCTCGTCGTCGCCACGTATCGAGACGACGGGCTCAGGCCAACGCACCCTCTGCGGATCGTGCTCGGCGAACTCGCCACTCAGGACGCAGTCACGCGCATCGCTGTCGAGCGACTCTCTCGGGAAGCCATCGCCGAGCTCTCCACACCGTACGACATCAACCCCGCGGAGCTCTATCGAACGACGGGCGGGAACCCCTTCTTCGCGACCGAGGTCCTCGCGGCAGCAGGCCCGGGGATTCCCCAGACGGTCCGGGACGCAGTCCTCGCTCGCGCCGCACGTCTCAGTGCAGCCGCAAGAAGCCTTCTCGAGGCAGTCGCGGTCGTTCCGCGCGAGGTCGAGCTCTGGCTCCTCGAATCGCTGACGGATGGGGAAGCCGTCGGGCTCGACGAGTGCCTGGCCTCCGGAATGCTGACTGACGTACCGATGGGGGTCGCGTTCCGGCACGAGCTCGCCCGGGTCGCAGTCGAGGAGTCCCTCTCGCCCACTCGACGCCGGCACCTCCACCAGCGGGCGCTGGCAGGACTCGAAGCGCCTCCCGCCGGCTCTCCCGATCTCGCGAGACTCGCTCACCACGCCGAGGGAGCGGGCGACGACGATGCCGTCCTTCGGTTCGCGCCTGCGGCAGCGGAGCGGGCCGCATCGCTGGGAGCTCACCGTGAGGCTGCCGCGCAATACGCACGTGCGCTGCGACACGCGTCCGGTTCGCCGACCACCCAATTGGCGGAATTGCTCGAGCGTCGTTCCTACGAGTGCTACGTCACGGGAGAGTTCGACGAAGCGCTCGCGGCGCAGGAACACGCGCTCGAGTTCTACGATGAGCTCGGCGATGAGCGTCGCCGGGGCGACGCGCTCCGATCGTTGTCTCGTCTCCTCCGCTTCATCGGGCGGACCGAGGAGGCCGCTGAGAGGGGTCGCGAAGCGCTCGCCCTGCTCGAGCCGCTCGGGCCCAGCCCGGAGCTGGCTCTCGCATATACGAATCTCGCACACCTGTGTATGACCGCCGAGGACTCGCCCGGCACATTGCACTGGGGCGCGCTCGGCGAAGAGCTGGCCGAGCGCCTCGACGACGCAGAGACACTCGTGTACGCCCAGGCCTGTCTTGCCGCTGTGGAAGCCATGAACGGCAATCCCGAGGGTGAGCTGATGCTCACTCGATGCCTCGCCGTCGCTCAGGACGCCGGACTCGAAGAGCATGCTGGCCGGATCTACGTGAACCTTGTCTGGTGGCCTCTCCGCATTCGGGCCTTCGAGCTCGCCAACCGCCACCTCGACACCGGGCTTCGGTATTGCACCGAGCGGGGGCTCGATCTGTGGCGCATCTTCCTGCTCGCCTGCCGCGCCCGGATCGAGCTCGACGCCGGATGCTGGGCGGAGGCAGGCGAATCCGTCGCGGCGGTGCTCCGCGACCCTCGCGCGTGGCCTGTCCCACGGAGTCTCGCACTGAGTGTGCTAGGGCTCCTGCGGGCCCGGCGCGGAGATCCGGATTGCTGGGAGCCGTTGGACGAGGCCCTGGCTCTCGCCGAGGGAACACGCGAGCTTCAACGCATCGTCCCGGTGGCAACCGCACGAGCGGAAGCGGCGTGGCTCGAGGGAGCCAGCGACCGCGTGGCCGCGGAGACCGAGACCGCGCTCGAGTTGGCCATCGAGCGCAGCGCCCCATGGGCGATTGGAGAGCTCGCCTTCTGGCGCTGGCGCGCCGGACTCCTCGACGAGAGCCCACCGGGAGCCGCGGAGCCGTATGCCCTTCAGATCACCGGCAGCTGGGCGGCTGCTGCCGAGATCTGGGAACGCCTCGGCTGCCCGTACGAAGCGGCATTGGCCTTGGCCGATGGGGACGTCGATGCGCTCAGACGTTCCCTGACCGAGCTCAACCGACTCGGCGCTCGCTCAGCTGCTTCGGTCGTGACGAGGCGCCTCCGCGAACGAGGCGTCGGCGGAATCGAGCGAGGGCCACGGCGAGCGACACAGGCGAACCCCGCGGGCTTGACCGCCCGCGAAAGTGAGATCCTCGAGCTCGTCGCCGAAGGCCTCCGGAATGCTGAGATCGCGGAACGGCTCGTCCTCTCTGTGCGAACCGTCGACCACCACGTCTCGGCAATCCTGCGGAAGCTAGGCGCGCGCACACGCGGCGAAGCGGTCGCCGAGGCGACGCGGCTCGCGCTGCTCGTCGGAGCTGGAAGCCGCGCTCGCCGTTGAAGCGAGCCTCTGTACGCTCCACCATGTAGGGATGACGGTGCTACCAGAGCTCGAGACCCCACCCTTGCTCGAGCGAGCGGACGCGTTGGCTGCGCTTGAAGAGGCCTTCGAAGGGGCCGCCGCCGGCCAAGGTCGGCTCCTGCTCGTCGGCGGCGAGGCGGGAGTCGGAAAGACGGCGCTCGTTCGTGCGTTCTGCGACACGCACGATCAGTCCGCGCAGGTGCTATGGGGCCCGTGCGATGCGCTGTTCACGCCTCGGCCGCTCGGTCCCTTCGTCGAGATCGCCCAGGTCACCGGAGGGGACCTGCAGACGCTCGTCGCCGGTGACGTCAAGCCCTACGAGATCGCGGCGGAGCTCATCCGTGAGGTGCTTGCGAAGACGACCATCGTCGTTCTCGACGATCTCCATTGGGCGGACGGGGCAACCCTCGACGTCGTACGTCTGCTCACGCGTCGACTCGACGGGCTCCCCGCGCTCGTCGTCGCGACGTTCCGCGACGAGCGGCTCGACTCCGCACACCCGTTGCGGATCGTCCTCGGAGAGCTCGCGGCGTTCAAGTCGGTGGACCGTGTCAGGCTCGAACCCTTGTCACCGTTGGCAGTGACGCAGCTCGCAGAGCCATACGACGTCGACGGGGCGGAACTCTTCCGCCTGACCAGCGGGAATCCGTTCTTCGTCACGGAAGCGCTCCTCGCCCGTGAGGCGGAGATCCCGATCACCGTTCGAGATGCGGTGCTCGCCCGTGCCGCACGTCTCAGTCAACCGGCTCAACGACTTCTCGACCTGGTCGCGGTCGCGCATCCCCAGACCGAGTTGTGGCTGCTCGAAGCGGAGGCCTCCCTCGCCGATCTCGACGAGTGCTTGTCGTCGGGGATACTCACCTCGACATCTCGTGCGGTGGCGTTTCGACACGAGCTCGCGCGGCTCGCGATCGAGGAGTCGATCACTCCCGGTCGCGCGCTCGAGCTCCATCGCACTGTGCTCGCGGCTCTTCAGTCACCTCCGCATGGCGCACCCGATCTTGCACGACTTGCTCACCATGCAGACGCAGCCGGCGACGGGGCAGCGGTGCTCCAATTTGCGCCCGCCGCGGCGAGCCGAGCGGCATCGCTGGGCGCGCACCGAGAGGCAGCGGCCCAGTACGCTCGCGCGCTTCGCTATGCCGACGAGATGCCCCTCGATGCTCAAGCTGGCCTCCTCCTTCGACATTCGTTCGAGTGCTACGTCACGTCGCAAGACGAGAGTGCGTTCGCGTCGACGGCGGAAGCACTCGAGTGCTACCGCGGCCTCGAAAGCACGCTCGGGCAGGGCGCCGCGCTGCGCTGGCGCGCGCTGCTCCAGCTGAACCAGGGCGCGTCGGCGGAGGCGCTCGAGACGGCGCGCCAGGCTGTAGCGCTGCTCGAGAGCATAGAGCCCGGCCACGAACTTGCGATGGCCTACAGCGCGCTGGCTTCACTCGCCTACCTGGCCGAGGATCACGAGGAAACCGTCCGCTGGGCGAACGGTGCCATCGAGCTCGCGCAGCGTGTCGATGACAAAGAGGCCTACATCAGCGCGCTCGCAACGCTGGGCGCCCACGAGGTCACGCGCGGTTCGTCCGACGGCTGGGCGCGACTCGAGGAAGCGCTCCGGCTCGCGCAAGCTGGACTTCTCGAGAACCTCGTGGGGCGGACGTACGTGTTCATGGGGATGGCGGCCTCGCGAGAGCGGTCGCTGGCCCGAATGAGGCAGTACGTGATCCCGGCCCTCGCCTTCTGCGACGAGCGCGACCTCGACGTCTGGGACGACGTCCTGCTCGCCATGCGCGGCTGGCTCGAGCTGGAAGCGGGTGACTGGAACGACGCCGGCGCGACCGTGACACAGGTTCTGGCACGAGAGTGCCTCCTTTCCGGCACTCAGGCGAACATCGTGCTTGGGGTCCTTCGGGCGCGTCGCGGTGATCCGGACCCGTGGACACCCCTCGCCAGAGCGGCTGAAGTCGCAGAACGCAGCCAGCAGCTGTGGTTGACGTCTCAGGTCGCCGCGGCGAAGGCGGAGGCGGCGTGGCTCACGGGAAGGCCGGAGGTTGTCGCCGAAATGACCGACGCGGTGTTCGCGGTCGCTCTGGAGCGGCGCTCCCCGTGGCCCGTTGCCGAGCTCGCGTACTGGCGAGGACGCGCCGGCATAGAGGAAGGGCGGCCCGAGGACGCGGGCGGACCGTTCGCGTTCCAGCTTCAGGGCGAGTGGGCGCAAGCTGCGGAGCTCTGGCGCCAGGCGGGGTGTCCCTACGAGGAGGCTCTCGCGCTCTCGGAGGCTGATGACGAAGGCGCGCTGCGACGCGCTCTGGACAAGTCTCACCGCCTCGGCGCACGGCCCCTTGCGACGATGGTCGCACGTCGCCTACGCGAGCGCGGGGCACACGACGTTCCGCGCGGCCCACGGCCGTCAACGCGAGACAATCCCGCGCAGCTGACGAGCCGCGAGCTCGAGGTCCTGCGCATGGTGGCTCAGGGGCTCCGCAACGCCGCGATCGCTGAGCGCCTCTTCGTCTCCACGAGGACGGTCGGTCACCACATGTCGTCGATACTCCGCAAGCTCGACGCTCGGACGCGAGGCGAGGCTGCCGAGGCAGCGCGGCGGCTCGGCCTTCTGGAAGATCAGTAACGCCACCGCCCAACATAGGTCGTCCGGCCGATGCCCTCGCGGCGCGGTGGCCTCACCATCGTGTCTTCCCGACGGTGAGGAGGATGAGCATGATCGCAAGCCGCCCGCTGCCCCAGCAGGTCGTTCTGGCTGTCGCCGCAGTACTCGTCGGAGTCACGCTCTTCCTCGCCGGCTTCCTGGCAGGGTCGGCCGGAGGCAGCCCGATGCATGACGAGGCCCAAGCCAGGCCGTTTCCCGATTGGTTCTTGCCAATCTGGGACTCCTACGACCGAAATCCCGCCGTAACGCCGGCGTTCGACTTCGCCGGCCTCTACTCTCCTGGAACGGCGCCCATGCCACGCGCTCCACACTGAACGACCTGTTCAGGGCGACGACAGTGCGCGGCGAGCGCCTGCTTCACGGGCACGCTAGTCGCGGCCGATCCTAGCCGGGGTTCACCTTGCAGAGACCGCTGCCGGGGTCCACGATCTCACCATGACCACGGTTCATCGCTCGGCGATCACGGTCGGGTGCCTATTGGAGCGCGAGGACGCGCTGACTGCGCTTGAGGAGGCCCTCGAAGGTGCCGTCGCCGGCCAAGGTCGGCTCGTCCTCGTCACCGCCGAGGCGGGGGGCGGCAAGACGACCCTGCTCGAGCGTTTCTGTGGCACCAGACCGGGCTCGACACGAGTGCTGTGGGGCGCATGCGACCCGCTGTTCACGCCAAGACCGCTCGGGCCGATCATCGACGTCGCCGAAGAGGCTGGCCCGGAGCTTGGTGAGCTCGTGCAGGGCGATGCGATCCCGTTCCACGTCGCAGCGGCGCTGACCGAGGAGCTCTCCGAACGTGGGCCGACCGTCCTCGTGCTGGAGGACATGCACTGGGCCGACGAGGCCACCCTCGATGTGCTGAGGCTGGTCGCCCGCAGGATCGAGGCCGTGCGCGTCTTGCTCGTCGTCAGCTACCGCGACGAAGGTCTGGAACCCGCGCACCCGCTCAGGATCGTGCTGGGTGAGATGAGCAGCGGGCACGCAGTCGAGCGCGTGCGCCTGCCCGCGCTGTCCCCGACAGCCGTCGCGCAGCTCGCTGGACCGTACGACCTCGATCCGAGCGAGCTCCACCGGATTACCGCCGGGAACCCGTTCTTCGTCACGGAGGTACTTGCCTCAGGAGGAGAGGAGATCCCGGAAACGGTTCGTGATGCGGTTCTCGCGCGTGCTGCACGGCACACGCCGGAGGCGCGCGCCGTTCTCGAAGCCGTCGCAGTGGCACCACCCGCCGCCGAGCTGTTCCTGGTCGAGGCACTCACCGGAACCGTCGACCACAGGCTCGACGAATGCATCGCGTCGGGCATGCTCACCGCCGGCGATGGAGCCGTATCGTTCCGGCACGAGCTCGCACGGCTCGCCGTCGAAGGATCGATTGCCTCCGGCCGGAAGACGAACCTCCACCGGAGAGTGCTGGAGACGCTCGTCGCTCGCCCCGAGACGACGCGTGATCTGGCGCGGCTCGCGCACCACGCCGAAGAGGCCGGGGATGGGAGCGCGGTGCTGCGACTCGCTCCCGCAGCCGGCGCGCGCGCCGCGTCGCTAGGCGCGCACCGCGAGGCCGCGGAGCAGTATGCGCGTGCGCTTCGCTTCTCCGCCGGTATCGAGCCCGAACCGCTTGCAGATCTCCTCAAGCGGTACTCACGCGAGTGCTACCTGACCGACCAGCCAGACGCGGCGATCGACGCTCTGCGGAGGGCGGCGGAGTGCTTCCACGAGCTGGGCGATCAGCGCATGGAGGGAGACACGCTCGCGTCACTGTCCAACATCCTGTGGTGCCCAGGGCGAGGCGATGAGGCGCGGCACATCGGGTTCGAGGCCGTGGCGCTGCTCGAGCGGCTCCCGCCGGGGCGCGAGCTGGCGCGTGCATACGCCAACCTCTCGTTTCTGCTCTGGACGGTGGGAGACACGGCGCAAGCGCAGGACTGGGGCAGCCGTGCTCTCGAGCTTGCGGAAAGCCTCGACCAGCCGGACGTCCTGGCCGAGGCGCTCATAAGGGTCGGGCAGCTCGAGCGGGCTTTTGCGCTCGCCGAGCGAGCAGAGCTCGAAGAGCAGGTCGCAGACGCCCTTTACGGACTGGCGGCGGCAGCTGCCTTCCGGCGGTCGTACGACGTCGCGGACGGGTACTTCGAGAGAGGGCTCGCGTACAGCAGCGAGCACGGGAATGACTTGATGCAGCTGTACCTCCTCGCTTCTCGGGCCCAGGCCCAGCTCGAAAGAGGACACTGGACCCAGGCGGCCGAATCCGCCAAGCTCGTCCTCGGCGAGCGCGCCGTCTCCACCTTTCCACGCACGCTCGCACTCGTTGCCCTCGCGCTCGTCAGAGCGCGACGCGGCGATCCGGACGTCCAGCCGCTGCTCGACCAGGCGAGCGCTCTCGCGGATCCGACCGGGGAGCTCGGACGGATCGCTCCCGTAGCCGCTGCCAGGGCGGAAGCCGCATGGCTTCAGGGTGAGCTCTCGGCGGTACGAGAGGTCACGGAAGGCGCGCTCGATCTCGCGGTTCAGATGCAGTCCGGACGGGTACTCGGCGAGCTTCGAAACTGGCGGCGGCGTGCCGGCCTTCAGGAGGCCGTCGAGCCATTCGTCGAAGATCCGTACGCGCTCGAGCTCGCCGGCGAGTGGGAGCGGGCTTCGGCACTCTGGGCCGAGCTCGGCTGTCCCTACGAGTCCGCACTCGCCCTGGCTGACGCGCACAGTGAGAGACCACTGCGCCGCGCTCACGAACAGCTCCTCGACTTGGGCGCCCGCCCCGCGGCGGCAATCGTCGCCCGTCGCCTGCGCGAGCGCGGCGCGCGGGTCGCGCGGGGCCCACGGCCGGCCACGCGACGGAACCCTGCCAATCTCACGACACGCGAGCTCGAGGTCCTGCGACTCGTCGCCGGCGGACTCCGCAACGCGGAGATCGCACAACGGCTCTTCCTCTCGCCCCGAACCGTCGACCACCACGTGTCCGCGATCTTGCGCAAGCTCGATGCCGGAACGCGCGGCGAGGCAGTCGCCGCAGCGCAACGCATGGGCCTCATCCAAGACCGGTAGCCGGGAGCGCCAATCTAGGCAGTCCCACCGATGACGGAGTAGCGCATCGCTCCGTAGCCTCGAAGCAGTGCTGTCACGAGGCGAACGAGACGGGCGATGACGACCACCTTGGCGATGATCTTCGAGTCGGGGCTTCTGATCCTCGTCGCCGGGACGGCGTTGGGCGCACTCTGTGTGCTTCTCCCGATGGGGGTCATCGCCGCGCTCAGGCTCGTCGAGAGCCTCGCCAACTGGTCGTACGAGAGGGTCCAGGCGCAAGTCGCACGAGGCGCAGTGAGGCACCAGTCCCGCGTCACCCCCGTCGATCGCCCGAGCAAAGGGAGGCCTGGATGAAGACGTACGTGATCCTGCGGCGCGGCGGATGGCGCACAGCCGAGGAGCTCGCCGAGGCCGCCGCGCGTTTGACCGCGGAAGGCGAGCGGATGCCCGACGACATCGCCTGGATCCGCAGCTACGTGCTCGCCGAGCCCGACGGAACCGTCGGCACGGTGTGCATCTACCAGGCGTCGAGCCCGGAGGCGATCCGTGCACACGCGGCCGCAGCGGAGCTGCCCGTCGACGAGATCGTGAAGGTCGCCGACACGGTGATCGTCCGACCCGACCCGGCCGCGATCGCGGCCTGAGAGAGGAGTAGAGATGCGCAAGGCACTGCCTGGAATGAGCAAGAAGTCAATGCTCGCAGTCGCGCTGTGTGCCGTTGTCTTCGCGGCTGTGAGTGCCGGTTCCGCCTTCGCCGGTGAGGTGAAGGGTCCTCCAGGTCAGGCGAACAACACCAATGAAACGGGGGCTCTGGATCACGCGAACTCGGCCTGCGCCGCCAGCGGGCTGAATGACTTCGACTCGCAAGAGGGACAGAACGTGTCCCAGGTTCAGACCGCGGCGGACTCTTGGAAGTACTACGGCCTGCCCAAGGGCTCGCCAGGCACGCTCGGTCTCTGCAGGGGCGGAACCGGGGAGTAGGTGAGACTCCGTGCTGGCCCCGGCGTTCGGTCGGGGCCAGCCTGCTCCTAGGTGCGCGCCTGGAGCACTATCGGCTCGAACAGAGCACGCTCGAACAATGGGTTAGGTTAGAGAACGAGCCATGTTTCGACGAATATTCGCTCTGATCGTGCTCACGGTCGGCGGTGTCGTGGTTGCCGGAATCGCGTACAGCGCAAATGGCGGGACGATGGCGCAGGCTCAAGCTGCTGGCTGGGACTGCGGCGATCCCCCGACGACGATCTTTGGCTACTTCCACTGCGCGCCGCCGGGTAAGCCGTCCCTCGGTGCCGCGATCGGTGCAGGCGACCCAAGCATCTTCGTGCGTGTCTACAACGACGACTTGGGTCGGACGTTCGCCGGAACCGAGCTGCTGATCCGCGCCGACCTGTTCGACGGGCACGTGCCGCCTTGCCCGCAGGACTCGCTCGCCGACTGGGGCTTCCTGCCCGTGGGCCCGGGTTGTTACGCGTGCCACCGGTTCGACACGTAGCGCTGATGCCCGGGCCGGCTGCATAGGTCGGCCCGGTTCACTTCACGAGACACCAGTGCGCGGTGGGCGCCGGGCAAGGGGGAAGGTGCCCGGCGCACCTCCGCGCACATCTAGTTGCGCAAGACCGGAATCCACTCGCGTGGATTCCGGTCGCGCAAAGATCCCTGAAGGCGGCCGCTTCGCGGCCGCAGCGATCGCGTTTTCACGTCAAGCGTCATGTCTCAGCGGGCTGCTGCGGGCAGGAGCTCCTGCCCGAAGGCGGCCCGCTCGACGAACCGCCCGACACCTGGCTCCGCGATGAGCTCTCCCGACTCGACGAGCACGTTCCCGCGGAGGAGGACGACCTCCGGGGACCCCGTCACCTCGGTGCCCTCGTAGAGGTTGTAGTCAGTCTTCGAGTGCTGGGTCGCGGCCGTGATCAGATGCCGCTTCTCGGGGTCGAAGACGACGATGTCCGCATCCGAGCCCGGCGCGATCGTCCCCTTGCGAGGGTAGAGGCCGAAGAGCTTCGCCGGGTTGGTCGAGAGCAGCTCGACCATCCGGTTCAGCGAGATCCGCCCTGTGCGGACTCCGAACTCGTGGATCATATGCAGCCGGTTCTCGAGCCCCGGGCCCCCGTTCGGGATCTTCGAGAAGTCGTCACGCCCGATCGACTTCTGGCCGTCCCACAGGAACGCGCAGTGGTCGGTCGAGATCGCCGAGAGAACGTCCGAGCGAACGGCCTGCCAGAGAACCTCCTGGTTCTCCCGCGACCGGGGCGGCGGCGTGTAGACGTACTTCGCACCCTCGAAGTCCGGACGCTCGAGGTACGTGTAGTCGACGAAAAAGTACTGCGTGCACGTCTCGCCCCAGACGTCCCAACCCTGCTCGCGGGCTCGCGCGATCGGCTCGACGGCCTCGCGGCACGAGACATGGACGACGTACAGCGGAGCACCGGCGATCCGCGCGAGCTGAATCGCCCGGTTCGTGGCCTCGCCCTCCAGCTCGGGAGGCCTGGTCAGCGCGTGGAAGTGCGGCGCCGTGTTCCCAGCGGCGAGCGCCTGCTTGACGAGCACGTCGATGGCGTCGCCGTTCTCGGCGTGGACCATCACGAGCGCGCCGGTCTCGGCCGCAACCTCCATCGTGCGGAAGAGCGTCTCGTCGTCGACCATGAGCGCGCCCTTGTAGGCCATGAAGAGCTTGTACGAGGTCACTCCCTGCTCCGGCAGCCGGGCGAGCTCCTCGAGCGAGCCACCCTCCCGCAGATCGGTCACCGCCATGTGGTAGCCCATGTCGATGATCTGCTTACCCTCGGCCTTCGCCCGCCACTCGGCGAGCGCTTCGCCGAAGGTCGCTCCCTTCGGCTGGATGACGAAGTCGACGTGACAGGTCGTGCCGCCAAACGCCGCCGCCGTCTGCCCCGATTGGACGTCGTCGATCGTGGTCGTGCCGCCGAACGGCATGTCGAGATGGGTGTGCGGGTCGACGCAACCCGGGAGCACGTACTTGCCGGTCGCGTCGATCACCCGATCGGCCTCAGTGTCGAGCGACTCGCCGATCATCCCGATCCGCTCGCCATCGACGAAGACGTCGCCGAGATAGTCGTCGGCGGCGGTGATGATCCGGCCGCCCTTGATCAGTACCGACACGTCACCTCACATCCTTCCTGGGGAGAGCTCCGGGCCGGCCCCCACAGTGTCGCCCGCCCAGGATCCGCCGCAGCGGATCCTGGCCTTGCGCACAGGTAGACGACCCGGAGCTCACGCCTCGTCGCTACTTGCCGCCTTCCTTCAGGATGACGACCGACTTCTTGAAGCTCGTGCCCCTGACGTCGAGTCCCTGCTTCTTCAGGTTCGCGACGGCCTTGAGCGCGAGGTCGGTCCGGTACGAAGCCCGCGTCGCCGGCTTCTTGATGACGCCATAGGTCTTGGCGATCCCGGCCGTGCGCTTGTACTCGATCGGATCCATCACGCCGATGCCGAGCCGGTTCGGCCAGATGAGCGCGTTGACCTCGTTCATCTGCCAGGCCTGATGACCCCGAGGCAGTGCCGGCCCGTTCGCGAGCACGATGTTCGTGCACGCTTTCGGGTGGTCGCGGCAGTAGATCCAGCCCTTGAACGAGGCTTCCAGGAACTTGACCGCCGTCGACTGGTTCGCCTTGTCCTTGATCCAGTCGCCGCGGACGAAGACCTCGTCCTGGAGCATGCCCGTGCCGAGGTCCGAGTACTTGAAGACGTTCAGATCGGAGAGCTTGTAGAGCTTTCCGGTATCCGGGTTCTTGACCTCGAGGACCTGGGCGAGCTCGTTGTACGTCATCGCGGACGCCGCATCGATCTCACCGCTCAGGAACGCAAGCATGTCGAAGTTCTGCTTGACGAGCGTCACGTCCTTGTCAGGGTTCATGCCGTTCTTCACGAGCGCGGCTCTCTGCTCGAACTCGTTCCCGAAGATCCAGACGCCGAACTTCTTGCCGCGCATCTTCTTGAACGTGTTAATCCCGCTCGACTTGAACGTGACCTCGGTCGTGCCGCTCCGCGCGAAGACCTGGCCGATGTTGACGAGGTCGTTACCGGTGTCCCTGTTCGCGAGCAGGCTCGGGAACCAGTTGATCCCGAACTCGGCCTGCTTCCCGAGCACGACCTGCTCGGGGATGAT
>DATDOS010000100.1:0-5901 GCA_035293125.1 Gaiellaceae bacterium
AGCCGACGCCCGGACTCGAACCGGGGACCCCTTCATTACGAGTGAAGTGCTCTACCAGCTGAGCTACGTCGGCGAGGCCGCCTGAGTGTAGCGCCGGCTATGACGCGCTAACCGACGCGCCGGGCTCACGTCTGAGTGGACATCGCGCGCCGCCTGCTCGTCGCAGCCTTCCTCGCATGCATCGCGTGTGCGGCAAGCGTCGCGTCGCCGTTCAGAGCCGCAGCCGGGCCGAGCGAGTGCCTTCCCGCCCCGACCGTTCCCGGGGTGACGGAGGGCGGGAGCCGGCCCGGGACGGTCGCGCCGTCGGTCGGGACACTGCGCGCCGTGCTGCTCCTCGTGCACGCGGCGGACGCGCCGCCCGGCGACTCCGTCGCTGCACCGCGGGAGCTGATCGACTCGGCCCGAGCCTGGTTCCGAAGCGTCTCCTACGGCCGACTCGAACTTCGCGTCGAGACGGTTCCGCGCTGGTTCCCGCTCCCGGCCCGCTCCCCTGAGTATGTCGCCGACGCCGGCCGCTACCTCGCCGACGCCGTCGCGGCCGCCGACCCGTATGTCGACTTCTCCGAGTTCGACGTCGTCTACATCTCTCCGTCGCCGAGGACTCCCGCCACGGCCACGGCCGCCATTCTCAACGGGTTCGGGGTCCGTGCCGACGGAAAGGAGATTCAGCTCTGGATTCCGTTCCCGGCCGGGTACGCGGAGACGGGCGACGTACCGATGCTCCTTCACGAGACGGGCCACTTGCTCGGGCTCCCCGACCTCTACGCGGCAGGCTCGCCGAGGACGTTCCACCGCTGGGATGTGATGGCCTTCCGCTGGCCGTCCGAGCTCCTTGCGTGGCATCGCTGGAAGCTGGGCTGGCTCGGCCAAGACGCGATCGTGTGTCTGACCGGGGGGAGCTCACGCACCGTCACGGTGAGTCCGATCGGGCGCTCGGGAGGAACGAGGGCGGTCTTTCTCAGACGCGGTCGCCAGATCCTCGCCGTCGAGGTCCGCGAGAAGTCCGGCTACGACACGTCGCTCTGCGAGACAGGGGTCCTGATCTACGAGGTCGACCAGACGCCCTTCAAGCGCTCACCCGTCCACATCTACGCGGCGCAAAGTGACTCCCGCCCGCCCGGACGCTCGTGCGCCTCACTCTGGAACGCGCCGTTCGACGTCGGGCGAGGTGAGGTGCGAACCCTCCGACTACCCGGCGTGCGCGTCGACGTCATCGGCAGACACGCCGACGGCTCCTACCGCGTTCGCGTCACCGCGCGCCGAGCCAGCCTGCTCGGTCAGCGCGGTACCGACAGTCGGTACGGAATCACGTCGTTCTCGATCGGCAGCCGGTACTTGTCGGGGTCGTCGTGCTGGTACGGCTGCGACGGAAGGTTGATGAACGCCGCCTCGTGGTGACCCACGTTCTGGATGGCGTGATACACCCCGGCGGGAATGCTCACCAGCGCGCGGTCGTGCTCTCCGAGGCAGAAGATGTTCAGCCGACCGAAGCTCTCCGACTCGGTTCGCGCGTCGTACAGGACGATCCGAAGCACCCCCGAGTATGCGAAAAGGCGATCGTTCTGCTTCAGGTGCACAACCCAGCCCTTCACCTGCCCCGGCCTGATCGTCACGTGGTACACGTAGACGAGCGGATCGTCTGTGAATCCCCAACGAAGGTCGTAGACCTCGCAGATCGTCCCGCGCTCGTCCGCGTGCGTGGGCGGACGGCGAATCTCCACCCCTACGATGGGTTCCTGGAGGAGCTCCCCGTCCGAGGTGACCGAGGCAGCGTCCTTCTTCGCTCTCTCGAGACCTTCGACACTCGCCTGAACCGCCGCCACGGCGGCACATTACAGCGCAGACATGGCTCAGCGAGCTTCGCGCCGCGCGGCGAGCAGCACTCGCAGCGGCCACGACGTCACCAGTCGTGTACGAAGACGCCACGACCGGGTGGCCTGGATGTCCCTGATCAATCCGTGGAGCTCGTGGATCCGTGCCTCGTGACGGATCGCGACGTCCCGAGTGGCATCGGCGACCCCCGTCGCAAGCTCGTCGGCGAACCCCGGCTCCTCCATCTTCCTCCACCAGCGCTCCAGCTCGGCGACGCGTTCGGTGACTGTCAGGTCCCGGCGGAGCGAGTCGGGGAAGTGGAGGTGCGTGAGCCGTCGCGCGGTACGGCCGCGGAAGTCCGGGAGGCGAAGGAGCTGCTGCCACATATAGAGATCGCTCCAGATGCCGTGCGGGGCAGGACGCCAGCCGTGCGGCAGGCGCCGGTAGGCAGCGAGTGTGTGCGCCGTGCCAGTGAGGGAGATGTGATTCCAATCGCCCCGCCGGAGCAGGGCCTGGAAGCGGGGTCTGGCGACATCGACGGGCGCATACATGAGAGATCCATCGGGCATGACGAAGAGCGGAGCGCTGTGCGCGAAGTCGGCGCCGTCGAGCAGCCGAGCCATCTCCGTGACGTGATCGCGCAGGAGAAGGTCATCGTCCGAGAGGTAGCAGACGATCCTCCCACTCGCCTCCTGCAGCGCCTCGTGCCGGCTCAGCTCCCCGTTACGCTCTCCCTTGGGGAAGTCGAAGAAGCGGACGCGCGGATCGCTGAGAAACGGCGCGAGCGCGACCCGCGTGTCTTCCTCTACTCCATCTCCCACGACGAACACCTCGATCACGGCTCCCTCCTGGGTGAGCGCACTCCGAAGCGAATACGGAACGAGCGCGGCATGCCGGAAGGTCGGGATGAGAATGGTGGCGTCGGTCATGCCACTAGACGCGCGCCGCAGGCCGGAGCTCGCGGGCTATACGAATGAAGAGCGCCTCGAGGGCGAGCGACGGGTTGAGGTTGAACTCCTCGAGCGTGCGCCAGCATTCCCGCACCGTCTCCGCCGCGCCGACCGCGCCCTCTCCGAGCTCGAGCGACACGTCGTGTCGCAGCTCCTCGAGCCGGTCGGCGTGCACGACTGCCGGCTCGGCGCCCGCGGCCACCACGACGAGGTCCCGATACCACGCCTCGAGGCTCTCGAGCCCCGCGAGGAGCTCCTCTCGCTCCGCGCCGCGTTGTGCGCGGCGGACGCGCTGGTCGGCTTCACGGGTGGGAAGATCGAGCCCCTCGACGATCGCCTGCTCGCGCTCCCTCGCCTCCTCCCCGCGCGCGTCCGCCGCTGCGAGGAGCGTGGCGGCCGCATCTGCCGCCTCGAACTCGGGTTCGAGGTAGACGGTCCGGGCGACAGCGATCAACGCCTCGCGCCGCGAGGCCGCCGCGGGGTCGAGCAGCCTGCGCGCCCGGTCGAGCCGCCCTGACGAAGCGCGGGCGAGCACGCGCACCTCTTCCTCGCTCCGCTCGGGCGCCCGGCTCGCGATCCAGCCCCGCACGGCCCGCTCGGACAACCGCCGGAAGGGGACGAGCTGGCAGCGCGAGAGGATCGTCGGCGGCAGCGGGCCGAGCTCGCTCGCGACGAGCACGATGACTGCGTACGGCGGAGGCTCCTCCAGATCCTTGAGCAGCGCGTCGGCGGCGTCCTCGTTCATGCGCTGCGCCTCGAGGACGAGGTAGACGCGCCGGTCGGCCTCGAACGGACGCATGTGCAGGTCGCGCCGGAGCGCGCGCACGTCGTCGATCCGGATCATCTCGCCGAGCGGCTCGAGCACGTACAGGTCTGGGTGCGTGCGCGCCTCGACGCGTCGCTCGTCGCCGAGGAGCGCTGCGGCGAACGCGAGCGCCGCCGATCGCTTTCCCACGCCGTCGGGCCCGTGCAGGAGATAGGCGTGCGCAGCTCCCTCCGCGAGCGCCGCCTCGAGCAGGCGCTTGGCCTCGGGCTGCTCAGGAACGGACGCGAAGCGCTCCATACACCTCCTCGGCGAGAGTCTCTGCCGGAAGCGTGCCGTCGAGGACGACTATCCGCTCCGGGAATCGCGCTGCGAGCTCGCGGTAGCCGGCGGCGACACGTGCGTGGAAGTCGTCGGACTCGCGCTCGAGCCGGTCGTGGTCCCGAAGCAGCCGCTCGGGCAGGTGCGCGACGTCGAGCGAGAGCAGGAACGTGCGGTCGGGCAGGAGCCCGCCGACGGCCGCGAGATTGAGGGCGAGCACGCGCTCGAGCCCCAGGCCTCGCGCGACGCCCTGATAGGCGACGGACGAGTCGACGTAGCGGTCGCAGACGACCGACGCGCCTCGCTCGAGAGCGGGTCTGATCACCTCGTCCACGTGCTGCGCCCGGGCTGCCGCATACAGGAGCGCCTCTGCCCACGGGGTGACATGGCCACCGTGCAGGACGAGATCTCGGATCCTCTCCCCCAGCTCCGTTCCGCCCGGCTCGCGCGTGGCGACGACCTCCTGGCCGTCGGCTTCGAGCCGGCCTCGGAGGAGCTCTGCCTGGGTCGACTTCCCCGAGCCGTCGAGACCTTCGAAGGTGACGAACATCGGTCGCATCCTACGGCCGTCCGTAGGATGCGGCCCGTGCGCGTGGTGGTGACCGGAGGCGCGGGCTTCATCGGCTCGCACGTCGTGGACGCGCTCGTCGTGCGCGGAGACGAGATCGCGGTCGTCGACTCTCTCGTCACCGGGAAGCGCGAGAACGTGTCCTCGAGCGCAGAGCTGCACGTTCGCGACGTGCGCGAGTCTCTCGACGACCTGTTCGACTCCGTGCGGCCCGAGGCCGTCTTCCACCTCGCGGCTCAAGCCGACGTCCGCGTGTCGGTCGAGCACCCGGTCGAAGACGCCGAGGTGAACATCCTCGGCACGATCCGCGTGCTCGAGGGCGCCCGGCGCCACGGCGCGCAGGTCGTCTTCAGCTCGACGGGCGGGGCGATCTACGGCGAGTGCGACGCCCCGGTCCTCGAGACGGCGCCGCGCGAGCCCATCTCTCCGTACGGCACCGCCAAGCTCGCAGGAGAGGAGTACCTGCGCGCCTACAACCGTCTGTACGGGACGACCCATGTGGCGCTTCGCTACGGAAACGTCTACGGGCCGCGCCAGGATCCGCACGGGGAGGCCGGGGTGGTCGCGATCTTCCTCGGCGCGCTCGCCCGCGGCGAGCAGGCGCACATCTTCGGCGACGGGCTGCAGACACGCGACTACGTCTACGTCGGCGACGTGGCACGAGCGACGACGTCGGCTCTGGGGCAGGAGGGCGGCGTCTTCAACGTCGGAACCGGCCGAGAGACCTCCGTGGTCGATCTCTACGAGCTCTGCGCGCGGGTCGCGGGCTCCGAGACGAAGGCGGAACACTCGCCGGCGCGGCTCGGTGAGCTCCAGCGCAGCGTCCTCGATCCCGAGCTCGCAGCGCGCGAGCTCGGCTTCCGGGCGATGGTCGAGCTCGAGGACGGGCTGCTGGCGACCTGGAACTGGGTTCAGGGCGCCCGACAAGATTGATGTGAAACGGAGCGCCCGCGGCCGCGAAGCGGACGCGCTTCAGGGAAGGCGCGCGAGCGCCTCGTCCGCGAAGCGGACCAGTGGAAGGGGTCCGGGGGAACCGGGAGGTTCCCCCGGCTTGCACGGCCGCGAGCGGGTTCCCGCTCTGGCGCACGGAAGGACTAGCCCCGTCGCGGGCGAAAACGAGCGCCCGTGGATCATCCGCTTCCCGTCCCCGACGCGCTCGTCCGCCCGTGGCGCATCGCCGCGTACGTCGCAGTGACGATCGCCGTCGCCGAGCTCCTCGTGCTCATCGTGATCGGTGGCGGCGCACTGATGGGAGCGCTGTCCGACCGGCTACAGCTCGCCGCGCAGGAGCGCGTGCTTGCGCCCGCCCCGCAGACGAAGCCGATCGCGCGCAAGCCCGCCGCGATCCCGGCGGCGAAGCGTCCGCGCTCGCGAACCGTTGTCCTCGTCCTCAACGGGAACGGCCGCTCGGGGGCCGCCGCTTCCGCGGCCTCGCGAGTCCAGTCCCGCGGCTACCGGATCGGCGGTGTGGCGAACGCCCAGCGCGA
>DATDOS010000101.1:0-11500 GCA_035293125.1 Gaiellaceae bacterium
GGCGAGGAGGTCGAGATCGTCGGCATCCACCCGGAGACGGCAAAGACCGTCGTAACCGGTCTCGAGATGTTCCTGAAGACCCTCGACTACGCCCAGGCGGGTGACAACGCCGGAGCGCTCCTCCGCGGCATCAAGCGCGAGGAGGTCGAGCGCGGCCAGGTGCTCGCCAAGCCCGGGAGCATCACTCCGCATACGCACTTCAAGGCCGAGGTCTACGTCCTCTCGAAGGACGAGGGCGGGCGCCACACGCCGTTCTTCAACGGCTACCGGCCGCAGTTCTACTTCCGCACGACGGACGTGACCGGCTCGATCGCGCTGCCCGAAGGCCAGGAGATGGTCATGCCCGGTGACAACACGAACATGGAGATCAACCTCATCCAGCCGATCGCTATGGACCAGGGGCTCCGCTTCGCGATTCGCGAGGGCGGCCGCACGGTCGGCGCCGGCGTCGTCACGGAGATCGTCGCGTAGGGGCGAGGCGACTCGCCCCTCGCATTCCGATAGAGCAATGGCGCAACAGAAGATCCGCATCCGACTGAAGGGCTACGACCACCAGCAGGTGGACCGCTCCGCGTCCCAGATCGTGGAGACGGCGCAGCGGACCGGTGCCACGATCACAGGACCGGTTCCACTGCCGACGGAGAAGAACGTCTACTGCGTGATCCGGAGCCCCTTCAAGGACAAGGACTCGCGCGAGCACTTCGAGGTGCGCACGCACAAGCGGCTGATCGACATCCATAGCCCCACGCCGAAGACGGTCGACTCGCTCATGCGGCTCGATCTCCCGGCCGGTGTCGACATCGAGATCAAGCTGTGATGCCACGAATCGCTTCGCAATTTGTGGTTAGGAGTGCCGTGCGGATCGCCGCAGGGTTCCTAGCCAATTCTCCGTCAGGAGAATTGGCGTGAAGGGCATCCTGGGCAGGAAGCTCGGCATGAGCCAGGTATTCGATCCCGAGTCGGGCGTGATGACCCCCGTTACCGTGATCGAGGCGGGGCCATGCCCGGTCGTGCAGGTCAAGACGGCCGAGACGGACGGCTACGACGCGGTTCAGCTCGCGTTCGAGGAGGTCTCGGAGCGGAAGCTCTCGAAAGCGGAGGTCGGCCACCTGAAGAAGGCCGGTTTCGGTCCGCACCGGCACGTCGTCGAGTTGCGAGGCGAAAGCGGTCTTGCGGTGGGCGAGACGGTGACGGTCGAGGCCTTCGAGCCTGGTGACCGGATCAAGGTCTCCGGGATCTCCATCGGCAAGGGGTACCAGGGCACGATCAAGCGGCACGGGTTCACGCGCGGGCCGGTCTCGCACGGCTCGCACAACGTCCGCAAGCCGGGCTCGATCGGCGCGTCCGCGTATCCCTCACGCGTCTTCAAGGGGATGCGTATGTCCGGTCGCATGGGCGGCACCCGCGTCACGCAGCCGGGGCTCGTCGTGCACGAGGTGGACCCGGAGCGCAACCTCCTCCTCGTCAAGGGCTCGATTCCGGGTCCCGCCAGCGGTCTCGTGGAGATCAGGAGCGCGTGATGGCTGCGGCACCCAAGGCGCCCGTGCTCGGCGGCGCGAAGCAGCAGGAGGTCTCGCTCGAGGCTTCCGTGTTCGCGGTCGACGTGAAGCCTCATCTCGTCCACGAGACGGTTCGGGCCGAGCTGAACGCGTCCCGCGCCGGCACGCGCGGCGCGAAGAGCCGTGGCCTCGTCGCCGGCGGCCGCGCGAAGCCGTGGCGCCAGAAGGGCACGGGGCGTGCTCGTGCAGGAACGACCCGGGCGCCGCACTGGACCGGCGGAGGCGTCGCGTTCCCGCCGGGCATGCGCAGCTTCGAGGTGAAGATCAACCGCAAGGCGCGGCGCGCCGCGATGCGAGGCGCGCTCAGCGATCACGCCGTGAACGGCACGCTCGCGATCCTCGACGGCTCCGGCTTCGACGCACCGTCCACGCGCAAGGCCGCCGACCTGCTCGCGGGCTGGGGAGACCGCCCCACCCTGGTCGTCTTGGCCGAGGACGAAGAGGTTCTCGTCAAGTCGTTCCGGAACCTGGACAAGGTCCTCGTTACCGTCCCCGGTGAGCTCGAGGTGGCCGCTCTCTTGTGGGCACGCTCGCTGGTCGTCAGCGAGGCGGCCCTGCCGCTCGTGCTCGCGCGCGTCGGTGCGGCCGCAGAGAAGGCGCAATGAGACGCCCCGAGTTAACCCCGGCCTTCATGCGCGTTCCTCGGACGTCGCTCGCGGTGCCAGGCCGGAGGGCACAGTACTCGGGTACGGGCCCGGAGAGCCTGGTGCCGCGAGCGGCGTCAGGCCGCGGCGGAGGCCGGCTCCGCCGGCCGGGAGTCGTGGCCGGCCCAGGGGTGTTCGCGAGGCGTGATCCGCTCCTGCGGATCACGCCTCTGCGGAAAGGGGAGGGGCGCGCATGAGCCTCCACCCGAACCAGGTCCTCCTGGCGCCCGTGGTCTCCGAGAAGAGCTACTCGCTCATCACCGACCGGAAGTACACGTTCAAGGTGCACGAGGACGCGCACAAGACCCAGATCCGGCAGGCCGTCGAAGAGCTCTTCGAGGTGAAGGTCCAGAGCGTGAACATCGTCAAGGTGCAGTCGAAGCCGAAGCGGCGCGGAGTTAGCCAAGGCCGTCGACCGGGCTGGAAGAAGGCGATCGTCCAGCTCCGGGAAGGCTTCGAGATCGAGATCTTCGAGGGGGCAAGCGTCTGATGGCGCTGAAGAAGTACAAGCCGACGAGCCCAGGTCGTCGCTTCATGGCGGTCTCGGGCTTCGAGGAGATCACGAAGTCCGAGCCGGAGAAGTCGCTCCTCGAGCCGCTGATCAAGAAGGGCGGCCGCAACAACCGCGGCCGGATCACGACGCGCCACCAGGGTGGTGGCCACAAGCGGCGGTTCCGCACGATCGACTTCAAGCGGACGAAGGACGGAGTTCCCGCAAAGGTCGCGGCGATCGAGTACGACCCCAACCGCTCGGCGCGGATCGCGCTCCTCCACTACGCCGACGGCGCCAAGGCCTACATCCTCGCTCCGGCACGTCTGCGCGTCGGCTCGGTCGTCGAGTCGGGCCCGGACGCGGACATCAAGCCCGGGAACGCGCTCCCGCTCGCGAATATCCCGACTGGAACGCTCGTGCACTCGGTCGAGCTCAAGCCCGGCCAGGGTGGCCGTATGGCTCGCTCCGCGGGCTCGTCGGTCCAGCTCGTCGCCAAGGACGGCGATCACGGCGTGCTGCGGCTTCCCTCGGGCGAGCTGCGCCGCGTGCTCCTCACGTGTCGTGCGACTGTTGGACAGGTCGGGAACGCCGACCATGCGAACCAGTCGAGTGGCAAAGCCGGTCGCAGCCGCTGGCTCGGAAAGCGGCCGACGGTCCGCGGCTCGGCGATGAACCCGGTCGACCACCCGCACGGTGGCGGTGAGGGCAAGTCGAAGGGCGGGCGCCATCCCGTGACGCCGTGGGGCGTTCCGACGCTCGGGAAGCGCACACGCCGCAAGCACAAGGAGTCCGACAAGCTGATCGTCCGCGGCCGTCGCCGCGGCAAGGAAAGGAAGCGTTAGTTGTCCAGGTCTTCCAAGAAGGGCCCGTTCATCGAGGACCGGCTCCTGAGCCGGATCGAGGCCATGAACGCCGCCGGGGAGAAGCGGATGATCCGCACCTGGTCGCGCGCTTCCACGGTCTTCCCCGACATGGTCGGGCATACGATCGCGGTCCACGACGGCCGCAAGCACGTGCCGGTCTTCGTGACCGAGCAGATGGTCGGGCACAAGCTCGGCGAGTTCGCGCCGACCCGGACCTTCCGCGGCCACGCGGGCGACCGGCAGACCCAGGTCAAGAGGCGATGATGGCTGCGGGAGACGACACGATGAAGGTGCGCGCCCAGGCCAAGTGGGTCCGCATGTCCGCGCGGAAGGCACGGCTCGTGCTCGACCACATTCGGGGCCGAAGCGTTCCCGAGGCCCGGACGATCCTCGCCTTCACGTCGCGTGCTGCCGCCACGGACATCGAGAAGGTGCTCCGGTCCGCGGTTGCGAACGCCGAGGCAAACCACGGCCTCGACGGCGACGACCTCGTCGTCGAGTCGGCATTTGCCGACGAGGGGCCGACGCTCAAGCGTTGGAAGCCGCGTGCGCGAGGCCGCGTCAACAGGATTCGCAAGCGCACCTGCCATGTGACGCTCGTGCTCGCCGAGCGGCCGGCGATGGATACGCCGAGGCGGCGACGCGCTACGTCGACCGCCGAGAAGGCGGCTCCAGAGCCCGCTGCCGAGGCGAGGCCCAAGGCGGCGACGCGACGACGGAAGAAGGAGGCAGTGGCGTGATGTCGGTCAACTCCGTCGCATCTCGTGCCCGCATGCGCGCTGCAACGCGTCGCATCGCAGCGTCCTCAGTCGCACCCGTACTGGAAAGCAGTGTGGGGGTCAGACTTAAGTCTGACCCCCACGCAGTCTCCCAGCGCTCCCTGCGTCCTTGCGCTGCTCGCGTTTCGCGGCCTGCGGCCACGATCTACTCGGGAGGTGACCGGTAATGGGCCAGAAGGTGCATCCCGGCGGGTTCCGCGTCGGCGTCATCCACGACTGGAAGTCGAACTGGTGGACCGGGAAGGCTGAGTTCTCGGAGTACCTGCTCGAGGACGTCCGCATCCGCAAGCACATCCTCCGCAAACTCTCCCACGCGGGGCTCTCCGACATCCTCATCCGCAAGGACAAGCAGCGGATCACGGTGGACATCTACACGGCTCGCCCGGGAATCGTGATCGGCAAGTCGGGTGTCGAGGTAGATGCGCTCCGGCGTGAGCTCCACGCGATCACGAAGAAGAACGTCCACATCAACATCAACGAGATCAAGCGCCCCGAGCTCGATGCGAAGCTCGTCGCGCAGTCGATCGCCGAGCAGCTCGAGAACCGGGTGAGCTTCCGTCGCGCGATGAAGCGCTCGCTGGCGTCGGCGATGCGGTCGGGCGCTCAGGGAATCAAGATCACCGCCGCGGGCCGCCTGAGCGGAGGCGAGATGAGCCGTCGCGAGATGTACTCCGAGGGCCGCGTGCCCCTGCACACGATTCGGGCGGACATCGACTACGGCCAGGCGGAAGCGAAGACCACCTTCGGCCAGATCGGCGTGAAGGTCTGGATCAACAAGGGCGAGATCATGCCGGAGGGCTACGAGGCCCCAGGCGCGCGCGACTCGCGCCTCGGCGATCAGGATCAGGCGCGCAGGCGACGCGGTACATCGTCCGAGGGTCTCGGCGCATCGCGCGAGGGTCGCGGTCGCGCGGTCGACCGGGAGGGCCTCGGGCTCGCTCCGCGCCGCAAGCGCGGACAGCGCCCGGGCGGCGGCCGGCCGGGTCAGCGCCCGCGCAGGGACTTGAACGCGGGACCCGCCGCGCCCGAGACGAAAGCGCCCGCTGTGGAGCCGGAGACCCAAGCCGACGTCACGCCCGAGGTGACTCCGGAGACGGAGGGTGACCGCTGATGCTGATGCCGCGCAAGACGAAGTTCCGGCGACACCATCGCGGTCGTCGCCAGGGCACATCCAAAGGCCAGACCACGGTGCAGTTCGGCGACTTCGGACTCAAGGCGCTCGAGGCCGGGTGGGTGACGAACCGCCAGATCGAGGCTGCCCGCATCGCGGCCACGAGGAAGATTCGCCGAAGCGGCAAGGTCTGGATCAACCTGTTCCCGGACAAGCCGTTCACCAAGAAACCCGCCGAGACGCGCATGGGCTCGGGCAAGGGCTCTCCCGAGGGCTGGGTGGCAGTCGTCAAGCCGGGACGGGTCATGTTCGAGCTGGCCGGCGTGCCTGAGCCGCTCGCGAAGGAAGCGCTTCGCCTGGCCGGCCAGAAGCTGCCGCTCAAGACGAAGTTCGTGAAGAGAGAGGCTGATCTCTTTGAGAGCTAGAGAGCTTCGAGCACTGACCGACGACGAGCTCGTCGGCAAGATCGCCGAGACGCGGCAAGAGCTCTTCAACCTCCACTTCCAGACCGCGACCGGCGTGCTCGAGAACAGCGCGCGGCTGCGACATGCCAAGCGGGAGATCGCCCGCATCCTGACCGTGCAGAACGAGCGCGAACGAGGAAAGTAGCCAGATGTCTGACGAGAACGTGAACGAGACAGAAGAGACTCAGGACGCCGAGGGGGTCGAGCCGGAGGCGAGTGAGTCGATCGCCGAGGCGGAGGTCGTCGACGAGCCCGCAGCCGACGAGCCTGCAGCCGAGCCGGAGCCGATGGTGGCAGAGGCGGCGCCAGCTGCGGAGGCCGAGGAGGCCGCGACTGACGAGCCCCAGACGGAGCCGGCGGAGTCCGCAGATCCCGTCGCGGAGGCCCCTGCGTCCGCGCGGAAGAAGAAGAAGCGGTTGCCGCGGTCGCTTCGTTCCCAAAGGACGAAGGCGAAGCGCGAGGCACCGACCGGGCGCAAGCCGATCACGCGCCTGCCGAAGCCGGAGCACGCCCGCGGGCGCCGCCAGGAGCGCCAAGGAACAGTCGTATCCGCCGCCGCCGACAAGACGATCGTCGTCCGCGTCGACGTCGCGAAGGTGCACCCGATGTACAAGAAGGTCATCAAGCGGAGCACGCGGTTCCACGCGCACGACGAGGGCAACCAGGCCAAGGTCGGGGACGTCGTCCGCATCGTCGAGACCAGGCCGATCTCCCGGATGAAGCGGTGGAGGCTCCAGGAGATCGTCGAGGCGGCCAAGTGATCCAGCAGGAGTCACGCCTGCGGGTGGCGGACAACACGGGAGCGCGCGAGCTCCTGTGCATCCGCGTGCTGGGCGGCTCCCACCGGCGCTACGCCCGGGTCGGCGACGTGATCGTTGCTACCGTGAAGTCGGCCACGCCCCAGGGTGCGGTCAAGAAGGGCGAGGTCGTGCGGGCCGTCGTCGTTCGAACGAAGAAGCCCTACAGCCGGAACGACGGCACGCTCATCGGGTTCGACGAGAACGCCGCCGTCCTCATCGACACGCAGTCCAACCCCCGCGGGACGCGCATCTTCGGGCCCGTCGCGCGCGAGCTACGCGAGAAGAACTTCATGAAGATCGTCAGCCTGGCTCCCGAGGTGCTTTAAGTCTGAGATGGCAACGAAGATGAAGATCAAGAAGGGCGACATGGTGCAGATCATCACCGGCAAGGACCGCGGAAAGCGCGGCCGGGTGATCGAGGCGCGCCCGTCCGAGCGCCGTGTGATCGTGGAGAACCTCAACGTCGCGAAGCGGCACACGCGGCCACGCCCGATCCGGGACTCCTCGCGGATGGGGGGCGCGCAGGTCGTGCCCGGCGGCATTCTCGAGAAGCCGGCGCCCGTCCCGGTGTCGAACGTCATGGTCGTGTGCCCCGTTTGCGGGAACCCGACACGCGTCGCCATGGCCGAGAAGGAGATCAAGGGCGAGGTCGTCCGCGTCCGCGTCTGCAAGCGCGAGGGCTGCGGCCAGGAGATCGACAAGTGAGCGCTCCGACAGTCGAGACCTACATGCCGCGCCTCAAGGAGCGGTACGAGAACGAGATCCGCCCGCAGCTCTTCGAAGAGCTCGGCGTCGCGTCGGTCATGCAGGTCCCACGCGTGACGAAGGTGACGCTGAACATGGGCGTGGGTGAGGCGAAGACCGACGCCAAGGCGCTCGATGCGGCTATCGACGAGCTCACCGTCATCTCCGGGCAGCGCGCCCAGGTGCGGCGCGCGACGAAGTCCATCGCGAGCTTCAAGCTGCGGGAGGGGATGCCCGTCGGTGCCCGCGTGACGCTTCGGGGTGCGCGCATGTACGAGTTCCTCGACCGGCTCGCCTCGATCGCTCTGCCCCGCATCCGCGACTTCCGTGGTCTCGATCCGGGCTCGTTCGACGGGCGTGGCAACTATTCGATCGGGATCCGCGAGCAGATCATCTTCCCCGAGGTCGACTACGACAAGGTCCCGTCGATCCGCGGGCTCGACATTGCGATTACCACGTCGGCGGAGACGGACGAGCACGGGCGCGCGCTCCTGGGCGCTCTCGGACTGCCGTTCGCCGGAGAGAGAAGGGATCAGTAATAGTGCTCCTTCAAGCGCTCTCATCCCTACCTCTGGCGGCTGCAAAGCGTCGCCATGCTTCGTCCTCAGTCGCGCCCATATCTACTGATATGGACGCTCCCTGCGTCCTTGCCTGGCTCGCTTTTCGCGCGCCAGAGGCAGGGCAAGAACACTTGAAGGAGCACTGATGGCCAAGAAGTCACTCGTCGTCAAGCAGCAGCGAGAGTCCAAGCACAAGGTGCGGGCGTACACCCGGTGCAACCGGTGCGGTCGTCCGCGCGCGGTCTACCGCAAGTTCGGGGTGTGCCGGATCTGCCTGCGTGAGCTTGCGCACCAGGGTGCGGTCCCCGGGATGACGAAGTCGAGCTGGTAGGGAGGAACGAACGTGCTCACCGACCCCATCGCCGACATGCTGACGCGCATCCGCAACGCCAACCGCGCGTTGCACGACTCCGCGTCGATGCCCACCTCTCGCATGAAGGAGGAGATCGCCCGCATCCTCAAGGACGAGGGCTACATCAAGGACTACCGCGTCGTCGACGCGACGGACGAGAAGGGTCAGGCGTTGCCGTACCGGACGCTCGTCGTCGAGCTGAAGTTCGCGCGCGACCGGCGCCGCGTCATCACCGACCTCAAGCGCGTGTCCAAGCCCGGCCGCCGCGTCTACGCGCGCAAGGACCGGCTCCCGCGGGTGCTCGGAGGTCTCGGCACTGCGATCATGTCCACCTCGAACGGGGTGATCACCAACCGCCAGGCCGCCGAGCGCGGCGTCGGCGGCGAGGTGATCGCCTTTGTCTGGTGATCTCCGATCACCAGACAAAGGCTAGGAGGAAGCACAGTGCTTCGGAATGCAACTCATAACCATCTCAACGGCGAAGGCGGTGAGATGGCATGAGCAGAATCGGACGACGTCCAA
Source organism: Gaiellaceae bacterium (assembly GCA_035293125.1). Taxonomy (GTDB): domain Bacteria; phylum Actinomycetota; class Thermoleophilia; order Gaiellales; family Gaiellaceae; genus GMQP-bins7. The sequence continues at coordinate 8,892 of DATDOS010000101.1, forward strand.
TCGAATTGCCGGCCGGCGTGTCGGTCGCCGTCTCGCCTGGGCGCGTTCAGGTGAACGGACCGCTCGGGGAGCTCGAGCAGGTCGTGCCTTCTCGCATGCAGATCGAGAAGACGGAGAACGAGATCGTCGTCACGCGCCCCACTGAGCGCGGCGAGGACCGGGCTCTGCACGGCCTGACGCGGACGCTGATCGCGAACATGGTCGAGGGCGTGACCAAGGGCTTCGAGAAGCACCTCGAGATCCAGGGCGTCGGGTACCGCGCGCAGCTCAAGGGCACCGACCTCGAGCTCGCCGTCGGGTATTCGCACTCCGTCGTCGTCAAGCCCCGCAGCGGAATCTCGTTCGACGTGCCGACTCCGACGCAGATCGTGGTCAAGGGCATCGACAAGCAGATGGTCGGCCAGACGGCGGCCGAAGTCCGCAAGGTGCGCCCGCCCGAGCCGTACAAGGGCAAGGGAATCCGCTATCGCGACGAGCAGGTTCGCAGGAAGGTAGGTAAGCGCGCATGACGGTGCTCACCAAGCGTCAGGCTCGTCTGCGTCGCCATCGCCGCGTTCGCGGGAAGGTCGCAGGGACGGCGGAGCGGCCCCGCCTCGTCGTGTTCCGCTCGAACCGCGGGATCTTCGCGCAGCTCATCGACGACGAGTCCGCACGCACGCTGGCCTCCGCGAGCTGGACGTCGCTCGAGAAGGCCCCGGGTTCGAAGACCGAGCAGGCGACCGCCGTCGGCAAGGCGCTCGCTGCGGCGGCGACGAAGGCCGGGATCGAGCGCTGCGTCTTCGATCGTGCCGGCTACCTATTCCACGGACGCGTGAAGGCTCTCGCGGAGGGCGCGCGCGAGGGAGGACTCCAGTTTTGAGCACCACCGAAGTCGCCGAGTCCCGCGAGCTCAAGGAGCGGGTCATCGAGATCAACCGGGTCGCCAAGGTCGTGAAAGGCGGCCGGCGGTTCTCCTTCACTGCCCTCGTCGTCATCGGTGACGAGGTCGACCGCGTTGGCCTGGGCTATGGAAAGGCCCGCGAGGTACCGCTCGCGATCTCCAAGGCCGTCGAGGATGCGAGGAAGAATCTCTTCACCGTGCCGAAGCACGGCCAGACCATCACGCACGAGATCGTGGGTCGGTTCGATGCCGCGCGTGTCGTGCTGCGTCCGGCGAGCGAAGGCACCGGTGTGATCGCCGGTGGAGGCGTTCGAGCAGTGCTCGAGCTGGCCGGGATTCGCGACGTGCTCGCCAAGAGCCTCGGCCCGACGACGCCGATCAACATGACGCGCGCGACGGTCAACGGTCTGCGCCGGCTCGTCCGGCCCGAGGACGTCGCCCAGCTTCGCGGGAAGACGATCGCGGAGGTATTGCCCATATCGGCTTCTCGAGCTAGCGGTCGAGAAGCCGAGGAAGAGAGTGCTCCCGAGACCGCTGCCGCCGAGGCGGCTGGTCCCGACGTGGGCGAGAAGGAGACCCAGGCGTGAAAGGTCTCAAGATCACGCAGGTCCGTAGCGGCATCGGCCAGTCCGATCGCCATCTCGGGACGCTACGCGCGCTCGGGCTCGGGAAGATCGGCCGCACCGCCGAGCACCAGGATTCTCCGCAGCTCCAGGGAATGCTCCGGCAGGTCCGCCACCTCGTGCGGATCGACGGGAAGGACGCGTGAGACCGGCGTGAGCGACGAGCTGAACCTCTCCAACCTGAAGCCGGCACAGCCGCGCAAGGACCGAAAGCGGATCGGGCGCGGCCTCGGCTCGGGCAAAGGCCGCTACTCCGGGCGCGGGATCAAGGGCCAGAAGTCGCGGGCGGGCTCGAACAAGATGCCCGTCGGCTTCGAGGGCGGTCAGATGCCGATCGACATGCGCGTCGGAAAGCTGCGCGGCAACACGTCTGCGGACGCGATGCCGATCGGGCCGTTCCGCACGTACAACCAGCCGGTGAACGTCGGTGACCTCGAGCGGCGCTTCGAGGCCGGAGCGGACGTCACGCCGGAGACACTCAAGGCGTCGGGCCTCGTGCGCAAGCTCTCCGTCGACGTGAAGGTGCTAGCGCAAGGGGAGCTCACGAAGAAGCTCTCCGTGTCTGCCCACCGCTTCTCGAAGTCAGCGGTCGAGAAGATCGAGGCCGCCGGCGGGACGGTCGTCTGGCTCCGCGAGCCGGTGAAGAAGAAGAAGAAGCGGCACAAGGCCGCCGCGCCGATCGCCGAGGAGCCGGAGATGCCCGAGGCGGAGTCCGAGACGGAGGCCGAGAGCCCGGAGAGCGGATCATGACAACCACAGACACAGCGGCCGCGAAGCGGACGCCTTCAGGGAAGGCGCGGAGCGCCTTGTCCGCACAGCGGACCAGTGGAGGGGGTCTGGGGGAACAGGGAGGTTCCCCCAGCGTCAATCGGCAACCGGCATCCGCGCTAGCGGATGGCGGTCTTGCGCGCTAGACCGTGTGCGGGATCATCGGATACGTCGGATCGCGTGAGTGCAAGCCGCTCCTCCTCCAGGGGCTCGAGCGGCTCGAATACCGCGGCTACGACTCGTCCGGTCTTGCCCTCCTCGAGAGCGACGGGCTCGACTACGTCCGCGCGGTCGGCGTGCTCGAGAACCTGAAGGCCCGCGCGAGCACGAACGCCTCG
>DATDOS010000102.1:0-12524 GCA_035293125.1 Gaiellaceae bacterium
ATCAGGCAGCGCTCGAGCGTCAGGAGTCGTTGCCCGTCGTCGAGAAGACGGTCGGTCTCCTCGAGGAGCTCCTTGCCGCCGAACCAGAAGCAACTATCTTCCACGTCTCCGCGTCCGAGCCGTGGGGGTCGTGAGGACCGACGCCGGGCGCGGGGCGGTCTCGTCGCTAGTCAGAACCGTTTAGGCCGGGGATCCAGTCCGTGCCGGCGAGGGGAACGCGCGCCATCGCAGCCGCCTCGACCGTGAGTGCGACGAGATCCTCCGGCTCCAGGTTGTGGACGTGTGACTTTCCGCACGCCCGTGCCAGCGTCTGAGTCTCGAGCGTGAGCACGCGGAGATAGTTCGCGATCTTCCGCCCGCCGACGACGGGGTCGAAACGAGCGGCGAGCTCCTCGTCCTGCGTCGAGATCCCGACCGGGTCGCGGCCGGCCTGCCAGTCGTCGTAGAAGCCCGCAGAGCTGCCGATCTTGCGGTAGGCCTCCTCGTACTCGGGACTGTTGTCGCCCATCGCGACAAGCGCGGCCGTCCCGATCGACACGGCGTCGGCGCCCAGGGCGAGCGCCTTCGCCACGTCCGCCCCACTCCGGATCCCGCCCGACACGATGAGCTGCACGTGCCGATGCATTCCCAGCTCCTGGAGTGCGCCGACTGCGATCCGCGTGGCCGGGAGCGTCGGGATCCCCACGTGCTCGATGAAGACGTCCTGCGTCGCGGCCGTGCCGCCCTGCATCCCGTCGACGACGATCACGTCGGCGCCCGCTTTCACCGCGAGCTGCACGTCGTAGTAGGTCCGCGTGGCGCCGACCTTGACGAAGATCGGCTTCTCCCAGTCGGTGATCTCGCGGAGCTCGTGGATCTTGATCTCGAGGTCGTCGGGCCCCGTCCAGTCGGGGTGCCGCGAGGCGCTTCGCTGATCGATCCCCTTCGGGAGACTGCGCATCTCGGCGACCCGGTCGGAGATCTTGTGGCCGAGCAGCATCCCGCCGCCGCCCGGCTTCGCCCCCTGGCCGACGACCACCTCGATCGCGTCGGCACGACGAAGGTCGTCCGGGTTCATGCCGTATCGGGACGGGAGCAGCTGGTAGACAAGCGTCTTCGAGTGCTCGCGCTCCTCGTTCGTCATGCCGCCGTCGCCGGTCGTCGTCGATGTCCCGACCTCGGTCGCTCCGCGGCCGAGCGCCTCCTTGGCCGGCGCCGACAGTGCGCCGAAGCTCATGCCCGCGATCGTCACCGGAATCTTGAGCTCGAGCGGTCTTGTCGCGAAACGCGTCCCGAGAACCACGTTCGTCGCGCACTTCTCGCGATACCCCTCGAGCGGATAGCGGGAAATGCTCGCACCGAGAAAGAGGAGGTCGTCGAAGTGGGGCAACCGTCGCTTCGCACCGAAGCCGCGGATGTCGTAGATCCCCTCCCGCGCCGCACGCTGGATCTCCGCGATCACCGTGCGGTCGAAGAGGTACGACTCGCGAAGGCCCGCCGGACGCTGTGCTTCGGTGTCCATCAATACGCGCCTGCGTTGTCGATCTTGAAGTTGTAGAGCTGGCGGGCAGAGCCGTAACGCCGGAAGTCAGCAGGATCGGCGTCGATCCCTGCTGCGTCGAGCAGGCCGGCGACCTGTGCGACGTGCTCGTCGCGCATCTTCTTCTCGATGCAGTCGGCGCCGAGTCCCGCGACCGAGCCGCGCACGTAGAGACGCGCCTCGTAGATCGAGTCGCCGAGCGCATCGCCGGCATCTCCGCAGACGACGAGACAGCCCGTCTGGGCCATGAACGCGCTCATGTGCCCGACCGAGCCTCCCACGACGATGTCGATCCCCTTCATCGAGATCCCGCACCGAGAGGAGGCGTCCCCTCGAACGACGAGCAGCCCTCCGCGCCCGGTGGCGCCCGCCGACTGGCTCGCGTTGCCCTCGACCACGACCAGGCCGGACATCATGTTCTCCGCGATTCCCGTCGACGCGTTGCCGTGCACTCGGACCGTCGCGAGCTTGTTCATGCCGGCGCAGTAGTAACCGACGTGACCCTCGATCTCGACCTCGATCTCGGCGTCGAGCCCGCACGCGAGGGCGTGGGCGCCGCTCGGGTTGAGGATCCGGAAGCGACGGGGCTCGGGAGCCCTGCCCGCCAGGTCGTGTAGCCGCTGGTTGAGCTCGCGAACGGAGGTCGTCTCGAGGTCGACGACCTCGAGCTCGGCGGTATCGAGCGCGGGAAGGGACACTAGAGCTGCCTCCATGGTGAAGGCCCGCCGAAGAGCCGATGCTGGAGGGTGCGAGGCAAGGACGCAGGTCGCGCCCATAGCAGATTGCTATGGGCGCGACCGAGGACACCGCATCGTGCCCCCCAGCGCGGCTCGTCGGCATGGCCCTTTATCGTGGAGGTAGCTCTCATACCGGTGCCTTCTCCCAGACGTAGACGACGCCGGGCGCCGGCTCCCAGGCGCGAGCATCGGCTGCACCTGGCAGGACCGCGATCGACCGCCACTCCGAGGACATCGCCACCCAGTCGTCGGTCTCCGCCAGGACCGCCGGCTTGCACGCGATCGGGTCGCGCAGGACGGCGAACCCGTCGGCGGTACCCACGGCGAACGTGTAGAAGCCGTCGAGGTCGGTCAGGCAGCCCTCGAGCGCCTGCTCGAGAGTCGCACCCTCCCGCAGGCGCCAGGCGAGGTAGCCGGCGGCGACTTCGGTGTCGTTCTCGGTCTGGAACTCGATCCCCTCACGCCGGAGGTTCTCGCGCAGCCGATTGTGGTTCGAGAGGGACCCGTTGTGGACGAGGCAGAGGTCGAGCCCGGTCGAGAACGGGTGCGACCCTTCGGTCGTGACCCGGCTCTCGGTCGCCATCCGGGTGTGGCCGAGGGCATGGGTGCCCTGGAAGTCCTCGAGCGCGAATGCCGCTGCGAACTCCTCCGGAAGGCCCGTCTCCTTGTAGATCTCGATGACCTCGCCCGCACTCATGACGCGCAGGTCGGGCCGGTTCGCGCGGATCCAACTCTCCGCAGCGGCTGCATCGGCATCGACCACGAAAACGGCGTGGCTCGAGCGGATCGACGGCTCCTCGCACGCACCGAACGCATCGCGGAGGCCGTCCATTACCGCGCCCCAGTGCTCATGGGTGTCGGCCGAGTAGAGCGTCAGCTTGCTCCATCCGCTCGGCGCCGGGTCGCGGTAGACGGCAACCCCGGCTGAGTCGGGACCGCGACTCGACATCTGGACGAGCATCGCAGCGAGGTGCTCGCCGAGGTGTTCCTCGACCTCAGCGGACTTCGCGAACAGACCGACGATCCCGCACATCTATAGAAAGAATCTACATACTCAGATCGGCTTCATAGCCTTGGTTTCAACGATTTTGCATGAGTTTGCATGGAGCTTTCCTCCATATCTCTAGAATCGCGTGAGGTACTCCCGAAGCTCCCACGGGGTGACTTGCTCGTGGTAGCGATCCCACTCCTGGCGTTTCACTGCGATGCAGTAGTCGACGTAGTCCTCGTCACGGCCGCGTCCGAGCGCCTGGCGGAGAACGTCCGACTGCTTGAGCTCGTGGGTCGCCTCGAGCAGGTTCGCGGGAAGCGTCTCGAGTCCGCGCGACCGCAGCTCCTCGTACGGGATCGCGTAGAGGTTGTCCGTGTTCGGCTCCCCCGCGTCGAGCCCGTTCTCGATACCGTCGAGGCCGGCTGCGAGCACGGCCGTGGCCGCGAGGTACGGATTGCAGGAGCCGTCGATGGTGCGGTCCTCGATCCGCCCCGGCCCGGGGATGCGAAGCATCTGCGTACGGTTGTTGTAGCCGTATGAGATCCAGACCGGCGCCCACGTCGCGCCGCTCTGGGTAGTGCCGACCTTGAGGCGCTTGTACGAGTTGACGGTGGGCGCCGTCAACGCGCTGTACGCCCGTGCGTGCCTCTTGAGGCCGCCGACGAAGTTGTACGCCAGCTCGGAGAGCCCGAGCCCGCGCGGATCCGACTCGTCGAGGAAGAGGTTCGTGTCGCCATCCCAGAGCGACATGTGGAAGTGACAGCCGTTTCCGGTCAGGTGGGAGAACGGCTTCGGCATGAAGGTGGCGATCATCCCGTTCTGCTCCGCCAGTGTGTGCACCATGTAGCGGAAGAAGATCGCGCGGTCGCACGACACGAGAGCGTCGTCGTACGTGAAGTTCTGCTCGAACTGTCCGTTGGCGTCCTCGTGGTCATTCGCGTAGTTCCCCCACCCGAGGCCGTTGCAGTAGCGCGAGACGGTCGTCAGGAAGTCATACCGCCGGGTGAGTCCGGCCATGTCGTAGCAGGGCTTCTCGAGCGTGTCGTACGGATCCGCGATCTCGATCGAACCGTCGTCGCGCTGGGTGACGAGGAAGTACTCGAGCTCGAGCCCCATCCTGAACTCGAACCCCTTGTCGCGGGCGCGCGCGAGCATCCGGCGCAGGATCGTCCGCGGGCAGTAGGGCCACTCCTCGCCCTCGACCGTGACGTCGCATGCGAACCGCGCGAGATTCCCCTGCCAGGGAACGGGCACGTAACTCGCCAGATCAGGAATCGCCGCGATGTCCGGATCGCTCGGGACCTGCCCGATCTCGCCGGCGGCGAACCCGGCGAAGCCGGCGCCGTCCGCGAGCAGGCCGTCGAAGGCCTCGCGCGATCCGACCGGCACGAGCTTTGCGCTCGGCCGTGCGTACATGTCGACGAACTGCGCGAACACGAACTCGATGCCGCGGCTCTGCATGTCCTTCCAGATCGAATCGGCGGTTGCCGTCCCACCCATAGCTGCGCCTCCATCTGACGTCGGGGCCATACGCCTACCATCCTGGGGCTTTCGAGTGAAGGTGCGGGTTCCACACCTTCTCGGCGGCTATGTGTGCGGTTTAGCCGCCCCCGGCATTGCGCAAGACCGGAATCCGCTCGCGCGCAATTCCGGTCGCGCGAAGATCCCTAAAGCGCGTCCGCTTCGCGGCCGCGGTGCTCGCGTCCGTGTGAGCCGTCCTTTCAGTGCGGCTTCGCTACTCCCGGGCGCGTAGCTCCGAGCGCCTGCTGGAGCTTCACCATCTTCACGGCGATCTCGATCAGCAGCCAGTCGTCACGGCGCAGATCGAGGCCGGAGAGCTCGCCTATCCGTCTCAACCGCTGGCGAAGCGTGTTCGGGTGGACGTAAAGCGCTTCGGACGTCGCGCTGATCGAGCCGTGTCGACGGAGGAACTCCTCCAGCGTCGCCACGAGCTGCGCTCCACGCTGCACGTCGTACTCGGCGAGCTTCGATACGGCGTCCACGGTCGTGTCGCGGATGCCGCCGTCGACTGCGACGCGGAGAAGGTACTTGTACGCGCCGAGATCTTCATAGGCGAGAACGGTGGGCTTCCCCTTGAGCACGACCGTGCCGAGCAGCGCCTGCTGCGCCTCGGCAAAGCCGTCGGCGAAAGCGGATTCCCCCTGGCACACGCTGGAGACGCCCACGGAGATCGGCTGCTCGAGATCGTCGTGCGCACGGCGGAGTCGCTCCAGAAAGGCGTCGCTGGAGGTCGTGGTGAGCTTGACGAGCGCACGGAGCGAGTCCTCGCGATGGTCGAAGAGCGACCCGGGAGCGGCGAGGCGGAGCGCGCGAGAGAGTGCCTCGCTCGCCGGCTCGGCGACGAGCACGACATGCGGCTGAGCCAGGTTGCAGCCAAGCCTCGCGGCCCGTCCTTCGAGGTCCCCACGAGGGCGACCGCCCGCGAGCTCCTCGAAGAAGTCCTTGATCAGGTTCTTCTCGGTGAGCTGCTCGATGACCTGGATCTTCTTGATCCCGACCGCGACCTGGCTCGCGACGGCACGGCCGAGCTCGACGCGGGCGCTGCCCTCCGCGACGAGCAGCCCGATGAGCTCGCCGTTCGCCACGAGCGGAACCGCGAGCCGGCTGCTGCGACCGCCCCGAGCGAGCTCCGGGCCCAGCTCCGCAAGCCCGAGCGTCTGCCGTGCGTTCCCCTGCTCCGGGTCGCTCGCGCGCCGATCGAGCTCCTCGCTCGCAGGGTCGAGCAGGTAGACATGGCACGCGCGCGCTGCAAGGAGTGGACGTGCGTCGGCGACGACGGTCTGCAAGAGCTCGTCGAGTGCGTCGGCGCGCGCGATCGCCTCGGCGAGCTCGGTGAGTTGCTCGAGCTCGGTGACGCGGAGCCGGGTCTCCTCGTAGAGGCGTGCGTTCTCGATGGCGCCGGCGACGAGAGAGGCCGACGTCACGAGAAACTCGACCTCGTCGTCGGAGAACTCGCGTGGCGCCTCCGTGTGGGCCATGATGACGCCGATCGCCTCGCCGTCGCGTCCGACGATGGGTACCGCGAGCAGCGACTGGAACCGCTCCTCTTCGAGCTCCGGGACGTACTTCACGCGCGGGTCGGCGAGCGCGTTCTCGCGAATGAATGCCGGCTCGCCGTGCTCCGCCACCCACCACGCAAGTCCCTCTCCGAGCTCGAGGGAGACCTTGCCCGTCTGGCGCACGTACGGAGGCGAGGCGGCGCGCAACACGAGCCTGGCGCCGCCGTCCTCCATGAGGTAGACGAAGCAGGCGTGGACGCCGCTCGCCTCCGACATCAGTCGGACCACGGCGCGAAGCACCTCCGTGAGCTCGAGCGACGACGCAACGGTCGAGACGATCTCGTGGAGGAACTTCTCGCCGGTTTGCAGCGGCATCGTGCCGGATCGTATGCCGCCGCAGGCCGCCGAGTCCAGTGGCGAACTAGTGGAGCGCAGCGGCGCCCGCGTGCCGGGCATACGCACCCGTTTCGAGAATCTCCGCGATCTGGCCGATCGCGAACGAGATCTCGTCGTCCGAGTTGTAGAAGTGCGGCCCGATGCGGATCCCGGCGCCAGGGCGGTAGTCGCAGAGGATGCCTCGTTCCTCGAGCTCGGCGTAGACGGACGCGGACTCGGGCACCTCGACCGTGACGGTGCCGCCACGGCGCGCAGGGTCGCGCGGGCTCCGCACCTCGAAGCCGGCAGCGTCCGCAAGATCGATCAAGAGCTGCGTCTGGCGTAGCGAGCTCTCACGGATCCGCGCGATGCCGACCTCCTCGACGAGGTCGTAGCCCGCGGTGGCGGCATAGTGCGCGGCCGGGTTCGGCGTCCCTGTCAGGAAGCGCGCCGCCCCGCCTGCGTACTCCATCTCCTCCTCGAATGCAAACGGCCGCGCGTGCGCCTGCCAGCCGATGTAGGTCGGCTGTAGTCGCTCGGCGAGGTCCGGGCGGACGTAGAGCCAGCCGTTCCCCGGGCCACCGCAGAGCCACTTGACCGAGCCGCCGACCGCGAAGTCGACCTCGAGCGCAGTGACGTCCAGGGGGACGATCCCGGCGGACTGGTAGCAGTCGAGGATCACGCGGGCGCCCACCTCGCGCGCGCGGCGCACGATGGGCTCGACGTCCTGGATCTCACCCGACTTGAAGACGACGTGGCTGATCGGGACGAGGAGCGTCCGCTCGTCGATCCGATCGACGATCTCCGCGTCGTCCTTACACACGACGACCTCGAGATCGGGCTGCGCCTGGTAGAGGTAGCGGACGGACGGGAAGTTCCCGCGCTCGTAGACGACGCGGTTCCGAGCCGGGTCGACAGGGCGGAAGCAGGACAGCGCGACCGCCTCGGCGATCGAGACGTTCTGGTGCATCACGGTCGACCCCGGCGGTGCGCCGATGATGCGGCCGACCTGATCGCCGACCCGCAGCGGCGTCTCCCACCAGCCCTCGGCCCACGAGCGGATCCCCCGCTCCGCCCACATGCGCGCGTACTCGGCAAGGTGATCCGCAGCCTTCCGGGGCATCGCACCGAGCGAATGGCTGACGAGATACGTCGTGTGCGCGAGAATCGGGAACTCAGAGCGGTAGGCGAGGAGGTCGTGCATGAGCGGGAGTCTGCCCGAGATGGGCGATTGGGACTCGGTCTTCGACGAGACGTACTTGCGCACGTACCTCCCGTTCGTCGACGAGGAGCGCACGCGTGCAGAAGCGCTCGGCGCCGCCTCGCTGGCCGGGATCGAGCCGGGCGCCGAGGTGCTCGACTGCCCTGTCGGCTTCGGCCGTCATGCGTTCGTTCTCACCGAGGCCGGATACCGAGTCACCGGGCTCGACAGGTCCGAGACGTTGCTGGGGGAAGCCGAGCGGCGCCGCGGAGGCGAGGAGTGGCCGCGGCTCGTTCGCGGGGACTACCGTGCGTTGCCGTTTCCGGACGCCAGCTTCGATGCGGTCTTCAACCTGTTCACGTCGCTCGGGTATCTCGAGCGCAACGAGGACGTGGCCATCCTCGGCGAGTTCCGGCGCGTCCTGCGGCCCGACGCAACGTTGATCGTGGAGACCACCCACCGGGACGCCCTCGCCCACGGATCCGTGTCACGTTCGTGGGACCGCCTTCCAGACGGCTCGCTCTTCCTCCAGGAACACCAGCCCGACTGGGCGACGGGTCGGTTCTCGACGCTCCATCTCGTCGTCTCGCCGGGCGGCGAGCGAATCGAGCGTCGGTTCGTCCACCACGCGTACACCGTGACCGAGTGGCTCGCGATGCTGCGCGAGGCGGGCTTCGCGGAGTCGGAAGCGTTCGGCGGCTGGGACGGCGCCACGGCGCCGACCCCTGCGACATGGCGACTGATCCTGCGCGCCCGCTGATGCCGATCGACTAGCGTGCGCGCTCGTGCGCGTTCGCTTCGACCGCTTCTACACCTACGCCGAGCTGACGGAGACGGTCGAGGCGTGGGCATCCGAGTTCCCCGGCCTGTTCCGGCTCGAGTCGATCGGAAGCTCGTACGAGGGCCGGGAGATCTGGCTCGCAACCGTCACCAACCTCCAAACGGGACCGCCGGAGGAAAAGCCCGCCGTCTTTCTCCACGCGCAGATTCACGCGGTCGAGTACACGGGGACGACTGCCGCGCTCAACCTGCTCGACCGGCTGCTCCACGACTTCGGCGAGGACGACCGCGTCTCCCGTGCGCTCGATACACGCTGCTTCTACGTCGTCCCGCGCACGAACCCGGACGGCCCCGAGGCCGCACTCGCCGATGGCCGCTTCCGCCGCTCCAGCGTTCGACCCTACCCCCACGAAGAACCCAAGGACGGGCTCCACCGCGAGGACGTCGACGGCGACGGCCGCGTCCTCTTCATGCGCATCCCCGACTCGAACGGCTCCTGGAAGGCGCACCCCGACGACCCGCGCCTCCTCGTCGCCAGGCAGCCGGACGACGCCGAGGGCGAGTGCTTCCGCGTTCTGCCGGAGGGCATGATCCGCAACTGGGACGGAGTGACGATCCGGATTGCGCCCGTTCTCGAGGGACTCGACCTGAACCGGAACTGGCCTGCCGAGTGGGCGCCCGAGGGCGAGCAGCAGGGGGCGGGGCCGTACCCGACGTCCGAGCCCGAGGTGCGGGCGCTGGTACAGGCGATCGTCGACCGGCCGAACATCACCTCGTACGTCGGCTACCACACCTTCAGCGGAGTCCACCTGCGCCCGTGGTCGGGCCGCTCGGACGACGACTTCCCCGTCCCCGACCTGCGCGCGTTCAAGCTCATGGGTGAGGAGGCGACGCGGCTCACCGGCTACCCGGCGATCTCCATCTTCCACGACTTCAAGTACCACCCGAAGATGGTCATCAAGGGCGGCGACATCGACTGGATCTACGACCACCTCGGTGCGTTCGCCTGGGTGACCGAGTTCTGGAGCCCGCAGCGCGCCGCCGGCCTCACCGACTACCACTTCATCGACTGGATCAGAGAGCACCCGCCGGAGGACGACCTCGCTCTCGTCTCACTCGCCGACGAGCTCGGCGAGGGCTATGTCGACTGGTACCCGTTCGATCATCCGCAGCTCGGCCCGGTCGAGCTCGGCGGCTGGGACATCGTCCACTTCTGGTTCAACCCGCCGCTCTCACGCCTCGAAGACGAGGTGAAGCCGCATGCGGACTTCGCGCTCTTCCTCGCTCTCGTCTCGCCGCGCCTCGAGGTGCGCTCGTTCGAGTCGACTCCGGTGGGAGAGGGCGCCTATCGCCTCCGGCTCGTGCTCGAGAACACCGGCTGGCTCCCGACGAACGTGACGGAGAAGGCTCTCGAGCGAAAGGCGGTGCAGCCGATCGAGGTCTCACTCGAGCTCCCCGAGGGCGCGCGCGTCGCGACGGGGAAGGAGCGCGAAGAGGCGGGGCAGCTTGGCGGGCGGGTCGAGCGGCGCTCGATCACGTGGTGGGGAGTAGACCATTCGACGAGCGAGCGGACGAAGGTCGACTGGGTGGTCGAAGCGAAGGCGGGCGACCGCGTGAGCGTCGTCGCACGCCACGACCGTGCCGGGACGGTCCGCGCCGAGCTCGTTCTGTAACGCAGCGTCGGGATCCGCTCGCGCGGATCTCGACGCGCTGAGAATCCCTGAAGGCGGCTGCCTCGCAGCCACTGTGTGCCCGAGGGCCTGGAGCCAGCGTGCTCAGAGCCGCTTCAGCATGTGCACGTCCTCGGGCTCCAGCTCGAAGAGCTCCGGAAGCGGATCGACCATGGCCTCGAAGCCGCGCCGCTTGTAGAAGCGCACGGTGTTGAGCGACGGCGTCGCGGAGACGACCATGGAGGTTTCGCCCGCCTCCCGCGCGATCCGTTCCAGCTCGTCCGAGAGCCTGCCGCCGATCCCCCGCGCCCGATAGCCGGCGCTCACGTGGAGGTAGGCGAGTTGCGCGACGTCGGGACGGACGTGCAGCGTCACGAGGCCGATGCCGACGAGATGGTCCCGGTCGAACGCCCCGAGAGCGATCGAGCCCGCCCGCACTCGCTGCTCGAGTGCGACCCGTTGCGCAGCGACCGAGTGCTCACCGTCTCCCTCGGGATCCCATGCCGGTGCACTCCAGTCACCCGTCTGCAGCTCGAGCCGGGAGCCGTGCTGCACATAGAGCGCGTCGATCTTCTCGGTTCGGTCGATGTCGCCGACGCGAGCGAGCTCCGCGAAGGCGAGCCGCCTGTACGAGATCGAGTCGTCAGTGCTCGTGTGCCACCTCGCCCGACTCGGCCGCGCGAACGGTTCGCCACGAGTCCCAAGTGATCTTCAGGATCACGAGCGTGATCGCGAGGCCCACGATCGGGTCGGCGAGCTCGGCGCCGAGCGCGACGCCGACAGCGCTCACAACGACGCCGAGGGAGACGAAGCCGTCGACGCGAGCGTGGTTTCCGTCCGCGACCAGCGCCGGACTCGCGAGCCTGCGCCCGGCGCGTAGCCGCACTTGGGCCGCGAGCTCGTTCCCGAGGAAACCAACGACCCCGGCGGCCGCGAGGGCACCGAGATGTGAGAGCGGCTGCGGGTCGATGAACCGCTGGATCGTCTGGTAGAGCGCGACGCAGGCGGAGACGAAGATGGCGAGGACGACGAAGAGGCCGGCGATCTTCTCAGCCCGGAACGAGCGCATGAAGAAGGCGATGCCGACGGGGATCGCCGTCGCCGCGTCGCCGAAGTTGTGGATGAGATCGGCAAGAAGCGCCACGGAGCCGACGACGAGAAAGATCGCCACCTGGATGAGCGCCGTCGCGGAGAGGATTGCGAGACTCCACGCCACAGCACGGAGGCCCGCTCGAGAGCGCATGATCGATCGGTCCACGAGCCCGTGTGAATGGCCCCGGGTGGCATGGCGATGATGCGCGTGATCAGGTGAGTATTCGGCCAACCAGGCAGGCAGTCTAGGGAGCAGAGCTCGGGGTCTCACTAGTCTTCTCGTCCGATGAGAGCGATGGTGCTCGACACGGCGCCGGGGTCGCTCCGCCTCGCCAAGCTCCCGGACCCCGATCCGGGCTGGGGGCAGGTTCTCGTCCGCGTGCTCGCGTGCGGAGTGTGCCGAACCGACCTCCACATCGTCGACGGCGAGCTCACGCAGCCCAAGCTTCCGCTCGTCCTCGGGCACCAGATCGTCGGCGAGGTGCTCGGAGGAGGCTCTCGACATGAGCCGGGCACCCGCATCGGAGTGCCGTGGCTCGGCTGGACGTGTGGCGAGTGCCGCTACTGCCTCGCCGGCGACGAGAACCTGTGCGACCGTGCCCGCTTCACCGGGTACGACCTCGATGGCGGATATGCGGAGCTCGCGGTCGCCGACGAGCGCTACTGCTTCTCGGTCCCCGAGGGCTACCCGGACGAGCAGGCCGCCCCCCTCCTCTGCGCCGGGCTGATCGGATTTCGCTCCCTGCGCCTCGCCGGCGACGCTGAGAAAATCGGCCTCTACGGGTTCGGTGCGTCCGCGCACATCGTCTGCCAGGTCGCCGTGGCCCAAGGACGGCGCGTTTTCGCCGGAACCCGCAAGGGCGACGCCGAGACCCAGGAGTTCGCCCGCTCGCTCGGCGCGGCCTGGGCGGGCGATGCGCTGGCCGGGCCGCCGGAGGAGCTCGACGCAGTGATCGTGTTCGCGCCCGCGGGTGAGCTGGTTCCCGCGGCGTTGCGTCACCTGCACAAGGGCGGAGTCGTCGTCTGCGCGGGGATCCACATGAGCGACATCCCGTCCTTCCCGTACGAGCTCCTGTGGGGCGAGAGGGTCATCCGCTCGGTTGCGAACCTGACCCGCGCGGACGGTGACGAGTTCCTCG
>DATDOS010000103.1:0-5557 GCA_035293125.1 Gaiellaceae bacterium
TGCCAACCCACGCGTCGTCAAGCGCAAGATGTCCAACTACCGCGTCAAACGCGCCGAGCACCGCAACCCGTCACGCCCAACCGAGACCCCCGACGACGCGATCTCCGTCCTAGCGCCTAAGTAAACGGTATTGGGGCTAGGCCGCATGCCGTGAGGGTAGGCACCGACCGGAATCGTGGCGAGCGTCCTCATGGAGGCGATGTCGATCGCGGTGAGCGTGTCGTCAGCGCCGTTCGTGACGTACGCTCGCCCCCCGTCAGGCGTGACGACGATGTGGGCCGGCTCCCCACCGGTCGGGACGGTGCGGTGGAGCTCGTACGTCGTCGCGTCGATCATCGCCGCGAGCGAGTCGTGCCCACTCACTGCCCAGACGGTTCGACCGTCGGGCGCGACTTGGATGTTGTGGGCCCCCTCGACTCCGGTGAGAGTCGCCGCGCACGACACCCTCCACGAGGAGCAGGTCGAGGCGGCGCACTCGATTCTCCACGAGGCGTTCCCCGGCACCCCTCACCTGGTCGGGGCCACCTTCCGGCCGGCGAGCGGAGCGGCACAGCTCGCTGCGGCGATCGTCGGGATAGCTCTGCTTGGGCTGGCCGCAATGGGGCTCCTGCACCGCCGTCGCTGCGACCTGCGCGAGGCTCTCGAGACTACGCGAGAAGCACAAGGATCACGATGACGACGAGGAGGGCCGCCAGAAGAAGCGGGGCGCAGCAGTGCATTGGACCTCGCCGTCTCGCTAGCCGCCTGCCGCTGCGGCGGCCGTTTCGTCCTCCGTGATCTGCAGGTGCCTGCCGCTCGACGTCGCTGATGGATCCGAAGATCCGGTGAAACGCGCGTGTCGCTTCCAGAAAAAGGGTTGGACGCTGGGTGAGCGCACGGGAAAGTACGGAGTCGGCTTGACGGAATCTTGACCGCGCCGCGGGCGAAACGTTGACGCCGCGCCCTTACCGTGAGCTGCACACGGAAGAAAGGGGTTCCACGATGATGGATTTCGACGGAGGCATGGGCGCAGGCAGTTGGCTGGTCATGACGGTCCTCTGGGTCCTGCTGATCGGGGCGGTCGTCTGGGCGGTCGCGAACCTGTTCCCGGGCCGCGGCTCCGGCGAGCCGACGTCGGCCGATCGCCCGGAGCGGCCCGACGAGATCCTCGACCGGCGCCTGGCGCGCGGCGAGATCGACTCCTCTACCTATGACGAGCTGCGCGCCAAGCTACGCGCTGCGCGCGCGGAGAGGGTGTGATGGCGATGCGGTCGAAAGCGGTTCCACTGATCGTGCTCGTCACCGCGCTCGCAGCTCTCGCTGCCAGTGTCGCGGTGGCGGCGACCCGCGACGACGGCAACGGCGGCATGATGCAGCGCTATGGCGCCGGAATGATGGGCTACGCGGCCAACGACGGAGCGCCCGTGAACAGCCTCGCGGACGCGAAGCGGCAGGCCGAGCGCTTCGCCGACCGGCTCGATCTGGAGGTCGGCGAGGTGATGCGCTTCTCGAACCACTACTACGCCGAGCTCGAGGAGAAGGACGGCCGGCCCGCGACGGAGGTTCTCGTCGACCCCGCGACCGGCGCCGTGTTCCTCGAGTATGGCCCGGCGATGATGTGGAACACCCGCTACGGGATGATGAGCGACTTCCGCCTCCGCGACGGCGGGGGCATGATGGGCGGCGGCATGACGGGCGGGAGCGCGACGAACGGCGGGATGATGGGCGGCTCCGGCGGGATGATGGGCGGTGGCGGCGGAATGATGGGCGGTGGCTACGCCGACCCGACATGGTCGCCGGGAACCGCCGAGCGCGACGTCTCGGCCGACGATGCCCTGAGGATCGGGAACGAGTGGCTCGAGGACCAGAGCCCTGAGCTCACCGCCGCCGAGCCCGAGGCGTTTCCCGGCTACTACACGCTGCACGTGCTCGAGAACGGCAGACTCACCGGGATGCTGTCGGTGAACGCCGCGACCGGCGCCGTGTGGAGTCACTGGTGGCACGGCCGCTTCGTCTCGATGCTGGAGGCCTGACCGAGTGAGTGGGCCTCGCCCGTTGGCGCTCGTCGTCGACGACGAGGCCCCACTCGCCGCCCTCGTCCGCTCCTACCTGGAGCGCGAGGGCTTCGAAGTCGAGACCGCCGGTGACGGTGAGACGGGCGTGAGGGTCGCCCGCGAGCGCAGGCCCGACGTCATCGTCCTCGACCTGATGCTGCCCGGCATGGACGGGATCGAGGCGTGCCGGCAGATTCGCGCGTTCAGCGACGCCTACATCCTCATGCTCACCGCCAAGGCCGAGGAGGTCGACAAGATCGTCGGCCTCTCGACGGGCGCGGACGACTACGTCACGAAGCCCTTCTCGCCCGGCGAGCTCGTCGCGCGCGTGCGGGCGCTCCTGCGACGGCCGCGCGGGAGCTCGGACGAGAGGTTCGCCGTGCGGCGTTTCGGCGACCTCGAGATCGATCCCCTCGCCCGCGAGGTGCGCAGGGATGGAGAGCCGGTCGAGCTGACACGGCTCGAGTTCGAGCTCCTGGACACCCTCTCCGAACAGCCGCGCGTCGCGTTCACCCGCGGGCAGCTCCTCGAGCGCGTCTGGGGGCCGTGGTTCGGCGACGAGCACGTCGTCGACGTCCACGTCGCGAACCTGCGCCGGAAGCTCGGCGACGAGGCACGTGCCGGCCGGTACGTCCGCACCGTCCGGGGCGTGGGCTACCGCATGGGGGCGGGGACGGTGTGAGGAGACTTCGCCGGAGCCTGGCGGCCAAGCTGCTCGCCGCACAGGCTCTCGTCATCGTAGCGGGCGGCGTCACACTCGCCCTCGTGGCGCTCGCGGTTGCTCCCGGGCTCTTCCACGAGCACGTGCGAGACGCTCTCGGCGTCGTCCCGGAGGACGTCTCCCGCCATCTCGACGAGGCGTTCAACGACTCCGTCCTGTTCGCGCTCGGGATTGCGATCGCGGCCGCGACGCTCACCGCGGCTGCAGTCAGCTGGTTCCTCTCCGTGCGGATCGTGCGGCCGATCGCCCGCCTCGCCGTGGCCGCAGAGCGGATCGCGCACGGAAGCTACGGTGAGCGCGTCTCGGTCACGGGCTCCGATGAGCTTGCCGTCCTCGCTTCCGCGTTCAACGACATGGCCGCGGCGCTCGAGTCCGCCGAGCTCCGGCGGCGTCAGCTCCTGAGCGACCTCGCGCACGAGCTACGAACGCCGCTCGCAACGATCGACGGCTACCTCGAGGGAGTGCGCGACGGCGTCGTGCCCGCGAGCGCCGAGACCTGGGCAGTGCTCGAGACGGAGAGCGGGCGCGTGCGACGACTCGTCGCTGATCTCCAGAAGGTCTCGCGCGCCGAGGAGCGACAGCTCGATCTGCGAGTCCGATCGGTCACGGTGGCCACGATCGTGGACGCCGCGGTTGCTGCGGCTGAGCCCGCATACGCTTCGAAGGACGTTCGACTCGAGACACTCGTATCCGGTCGTCTCCCGAAGCTCGCGGTCGACCCCGACAGGATCGGCGAGGTGCTGGGGAACCTGCTCGACAACGCCCTGCGGCATACGCCGCAGGGCGGGAGTGTGGAAATACGCGCTGAACGTCATGGAGACGATGTGGCGCTCACGATCGCCGATACCGGCGAGGGCATCGCGCCCGAGCACCTCGATCGTGTCTTCGAGCGCTTCTACCGTGTGGACAGCGGCCGAACACGCGACCGCGGCGGCAGCGGCATCGGTCTTGCGATTGCGCGTGCGCTCGTCGAGGCCCACGGCGGCCGGGTCCACGCCGAGAGCGACGGTCCCGGCATGGGCGCCCGCTTCGTCGTGTCGCTTCCGGCGGAGGGCCAATCACCGCGGTTCGGTACGTAGCGACGAAGAGATCGAGGGCGCCGGAAACTCCGGAGGCGCCGAGATCGGCGCCTCCCTACACTCCGGGCGAGGCTCTGAGCTCCGATGACACTCGGCCGACTGAAGTGGCTCGCGATCGTCGCCCCGATCGGCTTCCTGGCGGCGATGTGGGCGCTGCTCCACAGCGTGTTCTTCGAGCTCCACCACTTTCCAGAGGTGCTCGCCGTTCTCGGGACGGCGGCCGTCGGAGTCTCCGTGTTCGCGTTCGGCGTGTTCGCGATCGTGAACCGCCTCGAGCGGCGGATCGTCGATCAGAACCAAGCGCTCGAGCACCGAACGCAAGAGCTCGAGGCCGTCCTCACCGTCGGCCGCGCAGCGTCCTCGTCGCTCGAGCTGGGAGAGCTGCTCGACGCGGCGATGGATGCGATCCTGGAGGTCACGAACGCCGATGCTGCCGAGGTCTGGTTGCGACCGACACCTGGCGAGCTCGTACTCGTCCGCCATCGCGGCTCCGACGAGGAGGCATTCACGGAGCGGACGCGGCTTCGCGATGGGGAGGGGCTCCCCGGCCTCACCGCGACGGCCGCAGCTCCTGTCGTCGTGCACGACCTCCCGAACGACGGCCGCTTCGTCCGTGCCCGGATCAAAGAGCTCGGCTTCCACACCTACTGCGGGCTGCCCCTGCCACCGCGGCGAGATCGTCGGTGTGCTCGGAGTCGCCTCGAAGGACCCGGAGAAGCTCTCGAGCGATCGCGAGCTCCGGTTGCTCGCGGGCATCGGTGAGGGGGTCGCGCTCGCGATCGCGAACGCGCGGCTCCACGAGCGAGTGCTCGACGGGGCCGTGCTCGAAGAACGGATCCGAATAGCCCGCGAGCTGCACGACGGATTGGCTCAGGTGCTCGGCTACATCAACACGCAGACGCTCGCTGTCAAGCGGCTGCTCGCGACCGGACGGAGCGATGCGGCCAAGAGCCAGCTCGATGCGATGGAGGGTGCAGCGCGCAACGTGTACGGCGACGTCCGCGAGGCCATTCTCGGCCTGCGCGTGTCGCTGCCGCGGCAGGGGCTCGTGCCCGCGTTGCGCAGCTATCTCGAGGAGTACGCGCCGATGGCCGGGGTGCGCGTCAGCCTCGACGCCGACGACCACGTCGAGACGCTCGAGTTGCAACTCGCAGTCGAGATCCAGCTCATGCGGATCGTGCAGGAAGCCCTGGCGAACATCCGCAAGCACGCGCGAGCGGGACACGCCACGGTCCGTCTCGCGCTCGACGACGGCGTCTTGGCGATCGAGGTCGCGGACGACGGGCAGGGCTTCGAACCTGGTTTCGAGGCACGGACCGGCTGGCCGCGCTTTGGTCTGCAGACGATGCGCGAGCGGGCCCAGGCGGTCGGCGGTCACTTCGAGGTGGAGTCGGAGCCGGGAACGGGGACGCGCGTCACGGTGACGCTGCCCTTGGCCCAACCCGGGAAGGTGGCACATGCGTCTGGTGCTCGCTGAGGACCATGCGCTCTTCCGCGCCGGGATCGCGAGCCTGCTCCAGGCGTGGGGGCACGAGGTCGTCGGCGAGGCGGGCAACGGTCTCGAGGCTCTCGAGCTGGTCCGCAGGTAGTGCGCGGATTTCTGTGTATCTGACTGGTTCGTCCGGCGGGGCCGTGACGATCGCGGCGTAGCCGCGGTCGGAGCGATTCCGCCGGACGGCCCGGAAGGAGGCCCATGATGGGCGACATGGAGATCCCGGACGAGC